>OKRF01000206.1 GCA_900290315.1 Candidatus Sulfopaludibacter sp. SbA3
CCAGTCCGCCAGGAAGCGGTGAGCCGTATGAACGCGACACGCCTTTCAATTTGCGTTGTTTCTCTGTCCATCTTGGTTGGCCTGTTCGCAGCCCAGCAGCAGCAGACCGATCCGCCCAAGCAAAGCGATACCTCCAAAGACGCCCCGAAAAAGGACGAGAAGAAGGCTCCGGCGCAACGCGAGACCAACGCTCGTCCCCTGACTCCCAGGCAGCAGCGGGCTGCGGAAAAGAGACTCCGCCAGGAATTGGAGACTCCATACCGCAAATGGCTGAACGAAGACGTGTCGTACATCATCACCGATGAAGAACGCGCGGCATTCAAGCGATTGCAGACGGACGAAGAGCGCGAGCAGTTTATCGAGAACTTCTGGCTGCGGCGCGATCCCACGCCGGACACCATCGAAAACGAGTTCAAGGAAGAGCACTACCGCCGAATCGCGTACGCCAATGAGCACTATGCTTCGGGTATTCCGGGCTGGAAGACGGACCGGGGCCGCATCTATATTACATACGGCCCGCCGGACGAAATCGAAGACCACTCCTCGGGCGGTTTCTATGAACGGCCTCCGGAAGAGGGCGGCGGCGAAACGTCCACCTTCCCTTTCCAGCAGTGGCGGTATCGCTACATCGATGGCATTGGCAACAACATCATCATCGAATTTGTAGACCCCACGATGTCGGGTGAGTTTCGCATGACGATGGACCCGTCTGAGAAGGACGCACTGTTGTATGTGCCGGGCGCCGGCCTGACCATGATGGAACAACTCGGTCTTTCCGACAAGACTGCGCGTTTCAACAATACTGATGGCACCCATCTGGGTGTGCCGTTCGGCGGACAACCGGAAAGCATGAACGAGTTCAACCGTCTGGAGCAATTCGCCAAACTGCAGCGTCCGCCGGAGATCAAGTTCAAGGATCTGGAAGCGGATGTGACCTCGCGCATCAGCTATAACATTCTGCCCTTCAAGGTGCGGGCGGACTATTTCCCGGTGACGGATGCCCAGGTGCTCACCAACATCACCGTGCAATTCGAAAACAAGGACTTGCAGTTTACGAATAAAGACGGATACCAAAAGGCTGTGGTGCAGATCCTGGGACGCATCACTTCGCTTACGCGCAAGCCCATTTCGAATTTTGAAGAAGAAGTTTCGGTGACGTCGGTGAACGAACTGCTGGCGGCGAAGCAAGCCACTAAATCCATCTACCAGAAAGTAGTACCTCTAGTACCTGGCACTTACCGGCTGAACGTGATCGTCAAAGACGTCATCGCCGGCAATCTGAACCACTACGAAATGCCGCTTCCGGTGCCCCGGCTGGATAGCGAGAAGCTCTCTTCCAGCTCATTGATTCTGGCGGATTTAATCGAACCGGTGAATTGGAAGAGCATAGGGATGGGGCCATTCGTGATTGGCGAGTCCAAGGTCCGGCCGCGCATCGACAATACCTTCAAGCACGAAGAGAAGATGGGTATCTACTTGAAGTTCTACAACTTCCAGCCGGACGAGACGACTCACAAGCCGGATGGACAGATCACCTACGAGGTGATTCGAAATGGAAGCAACGAGAAGGTCTTCCCGGACGTCAGCGAAGATGTGCAGTCAATTCCGAACGCGTCAGCGAGCCAGATGACGATTATCAAATTCCTGCCGCTGAACTCTTTCGCGCCCGGGCAGTATACCCTTAGAATTAAGGTGACCGATAAAAATCGTAATCAGGTGCTCACCCAATCGGCACAATTTACGGTAACCTAGTTGGGGAGCGTGGGCCGGCGCAGCCCGGTCGAAGAAGAAAGCGTCGTGGATGTTTAGGACGAAGACGCAAAAGACCGTCACCACATGGGCGCTGGGCGTGGCGTGTCTGGTAGCACCCTCACTTGCGCACGCAGCGGATCCGGTGAAATTGACCGGGGGCATCGCAGGCGTCGTCAGAGACTATATGGGCGCGCCGCAGATGGGTGCGGCGGTTTTCCTTTACAACCATCAGAACCGCATGCTGGAAAGGGTTCTGACGGACGAGCACGGCGCATTCAAGCTGCTCGGACTGCTTCCCGACCTGTACTTCGTCAAGGTCATGTTTGCGGCGTTCGCCCCCACCATCAGGCAGGATATTAAGGTGCAGCCCGGCATGCGCAGCATCCTGAATGTGCGGCTGGACACGTTATTCAGTTCATTGCAGCTCTCCTACCCCACTGTGGAGAGCGGCCCGCTGATGTCCGACGATTGGAAATGGGTGCTGCGCAGTTCTTCCGCCACGCGGCCGGTGCTGCGGTTGCTGGACCCGGACGCAACGGACAGCGCCACGGGCAAGCCCACGCGTGTCGCGATGTTCTCCGATACCCGCGGAATCGTGAAGGTATCGGGAGGCGAGGGATCTTCGCTGGCTGAGGGTGTCGCCAGCCAGGCGGACATGGGAACGGCGTTCGCATTGGCCACTTCGCTATATGGAAGCAGCGTGCTGCAAGTCTCCGGGAACGTGGGCTACGGCGCGTCCAACGGAGTCCCAGTGGCGGCGTTCCGTACCAGCTACAGCCGCAATATTGGCCTGGGAAATCCGGACGTTTCTCTGACCATGCGGCAGTTGTACCTGCCAGGCCGGCTGGCGGCAGCTTTCACGGGGACAGAATCGGCAATGCCCGCGTTCCGCAGCATGTCGGCGAGCTTCGACGACCGCGCGCAACTGGCGGACAATGTGACGCTGCGGTACGGGATGTCGATGGATTGCGTGTCGTTTCTGGACCATCTGAATTACTACAGCCCTTATGCGCGGCTGACGTACAATCCGACTCCGGATTCCACGGTGGAGTTGACATACACAGCCGGCAACGCGCGGCCGGACATGGCGGGAGCGGATGCCGAAGACGAAGACTTGCAGAGAGACCTGAATTCTCTGGGTTTGTTCCCTCGTGTTTCGCTGCTGGAAGGGCGGGCCAAAATCCAGCGGGGCGAAGAATACGAGGTGACGTACTCCCACAAGGCAGGGTCGCGCACGTTCCACGTTTCGGGATATCGCGAAGTGGTGCAGAACCTGGCGCTCTCCCTGATGGCTCCTTTGGGGTACTTCAGCGCCTCGGATGTGATGCCGGACCTATTCTCCAACAGTTCGATCTTTAACGTGGGGAACTTCGGAAGTACAGGTTTCACCGCCGCCTTGACGCAGGCCCTGGGTGACCACGTGAGCGTGACCGGGATGTACGAGGAAACCGGGGCGCTGACTGTGGGCAAAGAGGAGCTGGTGAGCAACAACCCGGATGAGTTGCGCTCCATGATTCGCCAGGGGCGCCGGCAATCGGCCACCATGCGGGTCGTCTCCACGATCCCCCACTCGGGCACCCATCTGATCGCCAGTTATCAATGGAGCGGCGACCGGAACTGGTTGACGGCCGGCAACCTTTACAGTACGCAATCCTTCCGGCCCCTACCTGGAATGAATCTCTACATCCGGCAGCCCATTCCGGGGTTCGGAAAGCGCGTGGAGGCTACGGCGGATCTGCGGAATATGCTGGCGCAGGGTTATCTGCCGCTGAGCACCGCGCAAGGGCAGAACCTGCTGCTGGTGCAGAATCCGCGCAGTTTCCGGGGCGGCCTGAGCTTCATCTTCTAGCTGGGTAAGCTGCAGCTTACCCCACCCGAATGTTCCGCGTCGATTCCCATCAGCGATTCACTCCGGAGCATCCGCCGGAACATTTTGGTCCGATCTTGCAGCGGAACAAGTTTGCGGGATCGGTGTGCGTGGTGGAGGCGGGAGACGATCCGGCGGTCGCGGATTTCGATTTCGTCATGGCGATTGTGGTGCGTGAGGCGGAGGGCGCCGAGTTGGCCCAGTGGCGGCGGCTTCGCAAGTTTCGTGGAGCACTGTGGACGGGAGTGAGCGGGCCGCTGGAAGCGCTGCCGCACGGCGAAACTTTGGACCTGCTGGTGCGGACGCCAGACTTGCCAGCGGCCGCGCGCCTGGCGGAACGGTCACCGGAGCGGAAGATTGTTATCGACCATCTAGGTTGTCCGGATATCGCGGGCGGAGACTTCGCGGAATGGGCGCGCGGCATGGCGGAACTGGCGCGGCTTCCGCACGTGTACTGCAAGCTGAGCGGGCTGGTTCGGGTGGCCCCCGCGCCGTGGAATGCAGCGGACTTGCGTCCCTACTTGCACCACGCGCTGAGTTGCTTTGGGCCCGGGCGGCTGATGTTCGGCAGCGGATGGCCGGACTGCCTGCCGGAGTACGCCTGGAAAGAGACGCTGGCGGCCTTCACGCAGGCGCTGGGTGCCGCTCCCATTCCCATGCGCGAAGAATTGCTGGGCGGCACGGCGGCGCGATTCTACGGGATTGCAGTTCAGCTAAACTCAGAAGAGGGAGCTGCCTGATGAACACAGACGACAAAGTCAACCAGCACACCAGCCAGATTGCCCGCCTGGAACAGGTGATGACGGCACTCGCCGAAGCCCAAATCAAGACCGAAGAAGACGCCAAGGAACTACGGCAAGCGCTAATTCTATTGGCAGGCGAAACCCGAGGCCTGGCAGCCGAGACTCGCGACCTCAAGCGCGCCATGACCGCGCTTGCCGACGCCCAGGCACAGACAGAACGGCAATTCCAGGCCTACCTCAACACCCGCCCCCAATGACCGGCGTGCCGTCGCGTTTATAATCGAGCGAGTGGCCAAAACATTCGGATTCAGCGATGACGAATTAAAACTTCTGCTGGTGGCCGTCCGGCAGATGCGACGCACCTTCGCGGCTCCGCGCAGGAAAGATCCGGGGCTGGATGCCTATGCGCAACTCTACGACGCACTCTTCGAGAAACTGCACGACATGACGGGTCCGTTGCCGGACGCGGTGGAAGACGTACTGGAATGATATGGATAAGAGAATCTGCTTGCTCTCAATCAGCGTGGCGCTCTTGAGCGCCGCGGACTTCACTCCTCCCAGCACCAGGGCCGATCCGGTGACGGAGACTTTGCACGGAGTCAAAATCACCGACCCGTATCGCTGGCTGGAAAACCAGGACGCTCCTGAAACTCGCGCCTGGCTGGCGGAGCAGGACAAGTATGCACGCCGCTACCTGGATTCCACGGCGGGGCGCGACGCGATCCGGAAGGCGCTCGAAAGCCTGCTGAAGATCGATAGCATAGGTGCTCCCATTCTGCGCAACAGCCGGTATTTTTTCAGCCGGCGGCTGGCCAGCGAAGATCGCCGATCGCTGTTGATGCGGCGCGGCTACAAAGACAACGACGAGATCCTGGTGGATCCGGGCGCGGTCACCAGCGATGCCACGAGTTCCGTCAATTACTGGGGGATCACCCCCGATGGCGGCGTGGTGGCCTACGGGATCCGGCGTGGTGGCGAGGACGAAACCGAGATTCGACTAATGGACGTGGCCAAACGCAAGGTGCTGCCGGATGGCTTGCCGCGCGGCCGATATTTCGGCTTCCACATCAAGCCCGACAAGACCGGTTTCTATTACTCGCGCTTCGTGGTGGGGCAGGGTTCGCGGGTGTACTACCACGCCATGGGAAGCCAGCCCTCGGAAGATCGCGAGATTTTCGGTAAAGGCTATGGCCCCACCCAGAACGTGGGATTTGGAATCTCTGACAATGAGCGCTGGCTGATGTTGGTAGTGAGCGAAGGCGTGCCGGCAGCGAAGTCGGAACTGTACGTCCAGGACCTCAAGACCAACGGCCCCATCCAGACCATCGTGAAAGCGGACGCCGATTTCAACATAAACATTGCCGGCGATTCTCTCCTTTTGAACACCAACTGGAACGCACCCAACCGGAAAATCTTTCGCGTGGACCTGAAGAATCCGGTGCGCGACCAGTGGCAGGAGATTGTGCCGGAGTCCGCGCAAGCCATAACGGGGACTTCCGCCGCCGGTGGACGTGTGTTTGTGAGCTACCTGGAAAACGTGACCACCCGGATCAAGCAGTTCGATATCGACGGGAAGTGTCTGGGCGATTTGAAACTGCCGGGCATCGGTACGGCATACGTGCCAAGCGGCCAATGGGAAGACGATCAGGCATTCTTCACCTACACTTCGTACGTGGAACCCGCGGCCACATGGCGGCTGATGGTGTCCACAGGCAAACAGGATCTGTGGTTCCGGCCCAAGGTTCCGATCCACACCGAAAACATGGAAACCAAACAGGTGTGGTACAGCTCCAAGGATGGCACCAAGGTGCCGATGTTCCTGGTGCATCAAAAAGGGATTCCACTCGATGGCAACCGGCCCGTCCTGTTGACCGGATACGGCGGGTTCAATCTTCCGACTCTGCCGGGGTTCAACGCCATCGCGGCGTGGTGGACGGAACAGGGAGGCGTCTTCGCGGAAGCCAACCTGCGCGGTGGAGGCGAGTTCGGCGAAAGTTGGCATAAGGCGGGGATGTTTGAGAAGAAACAGAATGTTTTCGACGATTTCATCGCCGCGGGGGAGTGGCTGATCCAGAACAAGTACACCAATCCCCGCAAGCTGGGAATCCTGGGCGGATCCAACGGCGGCTTGTTGATGGGCGCCATGATGACGCAGCGTCCCGATCTGTTCGGCGCCATCATCTGCGGCGCGCCGCTGCTCGACATGCTGCGCTATCAAAAGCTCTCGGTGGGTGCGTGGTGGGTTTCGGAGTATGGTTCGGCCGACGACGCCAAACAGTTCGAATACCTTTACAAGTATTCTCCTTATCACAACGTGCGGAAGACTGCCTATCCGGCCATTATGTTCTCGACTGGCGACGCGGACACGCGGGTGGATCCTTCCCATGCTCGCAAGATGGCCGCGCTGGTGCAGGCTTCGAATACGGCCGATACGCCGGTGATTCTGCGATACGACGTGAAGGGCGGGCACAGCGGGATCGGGTCGGTGAATAAGACGATCGAAGAGCAGGTGGATTGGATGAGCTTTCTGTGCGATCGGCTGGGTGTGAAGATTAGGTAGGTAGCGCCGGCGATCTTGTCGCCGGTTCGCCAGACGAGATGAGCCAGGACCGGCGGCAAGACCGCCGGCGTTACGGTATGCGAATCATTTTCTTCTTCCTCGCAGTTGCCGCCGCGGCGGCGCAGACCGTGCCGGTAGATCCGGCGCTGGAGGCGATTGCTTCCACGAAATGGCCGGAACAGGCGGTGGTATCGCCGGATGGATCGCGTCTTGCCTGGGTGGAATCCGGAGTTTTCGCCTCGGGAATGGGCGCAGGCGATGCCGGAGCTGCGGAGATCGCTCCCGGCGGGAGCTGCGAGAAGAACAGCATCGCCTGGTCGCCGGACAGCAAACAGATCGCCTTCCTTTCCGATTGCGCTAAGAAGGATCAGTTGCAGCTTTACGTGGCCTCGGGGATGGGCGGCGTGGCGCGGCAGTTGACGCAACTCAACGGCCTGCTGGCGGACCCCAAGTGGTCGCCCGATGGAAAGCAGATCGCCCTTCTGTTCACGCAGGATCTGCCGCGTGCGGCGGGACCGCTGGACGCGGTGCCGGCGGAGACGGGCGTCCTGGAATCGAAGATCTTCGAACAGAGGCTGGCCGTGGTGGATGTGGCCACCGGCGCGGTGCGCCAACTTTCGCCTGCGGACCTATACGTGTACGAGTTCGACTGGTCGCCCGACGGAAAGAGTTTCGCCGCCACGGCGGCACATGGCGCTGGCGATAACAACTGGTGGATCGCGCAACTCTATACCATCTCCGTATCGAGCGGCGAAACGAAATCGATCTACAAGCCGCCGGTGCAACAGCAACTGGCGGCGCCGCGCTTCTCTCCAGACGGCAAATCGATCGTGTTCATCGGCGGGATCATGAGCGATGAAGGGTCCACAGGAGGCGAAATCTTTCAGGTGCCCGCGGGCGGCGGAGCGGCGCGCAATCTGACGCCGGGGCTCAAGAGTTCCGCGAGCTTTCTGATGTGGCCGAAGAAATCGCGCCCGTTGTATTTCACGGAGCATTTCGATGGCGGCAGCGCGATTTCGAAGATCGACCCGGCGACCGGGCAGATCGAGCGGCTGTGGCAAGGCGCGGAGAGCATCAATCTGCCGTTTGAGGACATTGGCGTTTCCATGTCGGACGATGGCGGCATGACGGGCCTGGTCCGCAGTTCGTGGAACAAACCGCCGGAGGTTTGGGCCGGGCCCATCGGCGCGTGGGCCGCGAAGACCCGCGCCAATTCAGACGTGCGGCCGCTGTGGGGCGAGGCAAAGAGCCTGCACTGGAAGAGTGACGGCTTCCAGATGCAGGGATGGCTGATGTATCCGGCGAATTTCGATCCAACGAAGAAGTATCCGATGGTGCATGGCGGGCCGGCGTCGGCGGTGAAGCCGCTGTGGCCGAAGCCGGGGTTCAACCCAGCACTGCTCTCGCAGCAAGGATACTTCGTGTTGTGGCCCAATCCGCGCGGCAGCTACGGGCAGGGCGAGAAATTCACTCTGGCCAACGTGAAAGATTTCGGCGGTGGCGATCTGCGCGACATCCTGGCCGGAGTGGAAGAGGCCGTGCGCACGGCGCCGGTGGACGGGCAGCGGGTGGGCATTACGGGCTGGAGCTACGGCGGCTTCATGACCATGTTCGCAGTCACTCAGACGAATCGTTTTCGCGCGGCCGTAGCCGGCGCCGGGCTCTCCAACTGGCAAAGCTACTATGGTGAAAACTCCATCGACCAATGGATGCTTCCCTACTTTGGCGCGTCGGTCTATGACGATCCGGCGGTGTATGCGAAAAGTTCCGCCATCAACTTCATCAAGCGGGTAAAGACGCCGACTCTCATCGTAGTGGGCGACCGTGACGGCGAATGTCCGGCGCCGCAATCCTACGAGTTCTGGCACGCGCTGAAGACGCTGGGAGTGAAAACGCAGATGGTGGTGTATGGCGATGAAGGCCATCTGTTCCACAAGGCCGAAGACCGCAAAGATGTGCTGCTGCGCATGATCGCGTGGTTCAACGAGAATTTGAAGTAAGTGATGCTTCACCTGGATCCGCTACGACGCATGTGAGCCGAGGGTGTCAGAAGCATTGAGTCAGAATCGCCGTTGCCGCGGGCCGGCAGAGCCACGGTGGAAAGCCTTTTGGTTTTTTCCTGGCCGCTTGTGTTAGTGCCGATATAAAATACCCGCAGTATTGCCGGTTTTGACGACGGCGCCCACCAGTTT
>OKRF01000085.1:0-7142 GCA_900290315.1 Candidatus Sulfopaludibacter sp. SbA3
AGAGGGCGGATTGTTGACCTGTTCGCCCATGGCCACGAAGCTCCACGGAATGATGGTGGCCGGTGGCACGGAGCCATTCATGGCGCGAACGAATTCGCTAATGAAGAAGACGGGATCCTTCAGGCGGCCCGGCGTGTAAGGAACGTTGGCGCCGTTGAGGGTGTAATAAGGATTGCCGCTGCCATCCACCGTGACGGTATCCTGCCGCGCTTCCGGGTCCATCAGGATGGCGGTGATGACCGCCTTCAGATCGCCGCGCACTCCCTGGCCGTTGTTGTTGAATACCGTGGCCACGCGCTGGATGTAGCCGGGGGTGGGATTGCTGGCGACCAGATTCTGGATCAGGCGGATGGCTACGAACGGGCCCACATTGGGATGGTTGAAGATGCAGTTGAGCACGCCGTTGGTGTCCTGGATCACGGTCTGATTCGCGGGGAGGCTGCAACCGTTGATGAGGGCCTTGGCGCTGGTATCGTGGTTGGCCTGCCGGGTCTCCATGACGTTCGGAGTGAAGTACGGTTGGTTGTTGGGCTGCGGCGTCTGGCCGGGCGCGGTGGGGTAAGTCCACCCCGTGAGCGCCGCGGCGTGATGCACGATATCGGGCTGCAGGTAAGTGGGAACAGGGTTGCCGTGAGAATCCAGCTTGAGCGACCCATCCATGTTCAGCATGTTCAGCCCGATGGTGAAGAGCTGCATCACTTCGCGGGCGTAGTTCTCGTTGGCGCCGCTGCCTACTCCGGCCTTGTTGCTGTTGGCCAGGTCGAGATACTGTCCCATCTGCGGGCTGACCGTGATGTCGTAGAGCAGGGTGCGGTAGTTGCCGAAGGCATCGTTGGCCAGAATGGCCTGGTAGGGCACATACTCGTCCGGGTAGATGTTCTTGTTCATCGAAATGACGATGAATTGGGAGAGCGCCCAGGCCACCTTCTGGCGGAGTTGGTCCGGCGCCGTGGAGATGCGGTGGAGCGTATCGGACGCGACGTTGGAATTGGAGGCCGGCACCGAGATCACTGTGGGGGCCATGGCGAACTGATTGGCGAGCCAGGTAGCGATGCCATCGGTGGTGGCGGTGGTGTTCTGGTGAATGTAGGCGAGATCGGCGGGCGAGGGACCGAAGGCCGCCTGTTCCAGGAAGCGCGCGGCGTGTAGATCGGCCCCGTTGCCGGTTCCCCCGCCGGCGTAAGACTGTAACAACACCGAAGCCGTGCCGGACTTGGTCTTATCGGCCTGGCTGACGGCGGTGATCGTGACCACCTGGCTGGCGGGCATGGTGGCGGGAGCCGTGTACACGCCTTGCGCGGTGATGGCGCCGGCGGTGGCCGACCAGGTGACCGCCGTGTTGCTGGTGTTGTTGACCGCGGCCGTAAAGGGCTGGGAGCCGGAGAGCGCGACAGTGGCGGTGGCCGGCGAAACGGTCACCGAAACCGGAGGCGGAGCCGCCACCTTCACTGTAATGTTAATGGGCGAACTGGTGGTGGCGCCGTTACCCGGATTGGTCACCGTCACCGCGAAGGTCCCCGCATTAGGGAGATTCCCGGTGGCGCTGAGGCTGGTCGAGCTCATGTACTTGGGGCTCCAGGCCACGCCGCCCACGCTCACTGTGGACGCCGGCAGGAAGTTGGCGCCGTTGAGAGACATGGTCTGGTTGGGCCCGGTGGGAAAGCTGCTCGGATAACTGGACCAGACATCGGGTGTGGGTTGCAGGATACTGACGGCGGAGGTCCCGTTGATTCCAGACGGGGTGCTGGCGGCTTTCACGGTGACCACATTCGGCGAGGGAATGGCCGCCGGGGCAGTGTAGAGGCCTTTCACGGTGATCGTTCCCACAGTGGCGTTGCCGCCCACCACGCCGTTGACAGACCACGTAACGCCCGTGCCGCCGGTAGTGTTGTAGATGATGAATTGCGTAGCAGTGCCGGGAGTGGTGCTGAGCGGCGATGGATAGATAGCGACCACGCCCTGTGCGAAGGCGAGTTGGCAAAAGAGGATCGGGGCCACGCCCCATGTCAGACGCATGTGGACTCCAGGTTCCGAACATACAACAGGAGCGTGGCAAAACGCCTACCTAAATTGGTAGTATTCCTGTTAAATTGCCAATACAGGTACCATAACTAACGATATCGGGAATCAGCACTAAGTCTCGGCGTCCGCGCCTCCTAAGAAACAAAGCAGAGCCATTTTTGAAAGCGCAGCATTCCCCGCCAGAAGTTCAAGCCGCAAAGCGGTGGCAGGCGACCAAATTCGCCGCTTTTGCGAAATTGGTTGCCTCTCTCGAAAACGCCGAGCCGAGTGTCCGCCGCAAACCGTGCCAGGCTCGAAATTCGCTGCCTTTTGGCGAATCTTCGTGCCTGGCTCGAGTTTGCCCCTTCGCGAAATCCCGACGCCTTTTCGCCCCCATTTTCATCCCACCGGGTGAGGCATCGCCTCATGAGCAAAGGACCCGCGTGCCGCGGGTCCATACCGGAGAGGAACTCCGCCGGCATTTGCATGCCAAATTGGCGTCTTTTCGTCTCTGGCCAATTGATTGTTATCAACAACTTCCGGATGAGTTCCTTAGGAGCCGGCTTTCTCGAAAATGCCAGCATAGCCCGAAGAAGACAGACGACAAAAAACGATCGTCTGTCCCACGGGGCTACGAATTCTCATCCGGGCGGGTGAGGCTTCGCCTCATGAGCCGGCTGTCACGGCATGTCAGGCCGCGTACTCTTCGCTGAAGTTCTCGGCGCGGACCAGGGTACAGCCGTGAACCTCCTGGTGCTCGATCAGGTTGCAGCGAGCCTCGCGCAGACGCTCGCGAGCGGCATCGATCACCGTCATATAGCTTTCCACGCCTTCGAGATTGTCCGATTCCCACGCCTCGATGTACGGAAGATGCGCCTGGTAGTTGGCCTCCAGGGCGCTCAGGTATTGGTTCAGGAGGGCGATTCCCTCCCGGCAGTTGTACTTCATTTTCGGACGGCTCATCAGCATCCAGCTAAACCTCCAGATACAAGGCATGTGGCGCGAATACCACCATACCGCGGATCTCCCGGACGAGGCGGTGGATCCGCTCCGCACCGGCTGCCTCGCTGCGAAGCGATTGACGCATCGCCCTGAGGCGGCCTTCCGCTTCCGCCCCCCTTCTCACTACCGCTCCAATCCTCCGTAGAACATCTTCATCACTGCTGGGATCTTCAGCCCATTGCCGCACCAGTTGCCCGCGCAGCCCGGTGAGTCCTACGAAATCCCCCAGGGAGAGATCGGCGCCATCCGCCATACGGTTGGTGACCTCTTCCAGCTCTGCGACGATTCGGGCGGTGGCTTCGCTCATTTTTTATAAACCTTGCGAGCTCAGAATCTGCTGACCGTAAGTGGAGTACTGCAAGGCCTGAATGCTGGATGTCAAGACACCCTCCTGAGATTCCAGCCCGGCGATGGCCGCATCGGCCGCTTCCAGTTGCGAAGCCAGATTGGTCTGCATCACGTTCACGCGGTCGGTAATGGTAGAGATCTGGTCGGTGAGACGCTGGTTCGTGGCCGTGAACTGGGCTTGCTGCGCCTGAATCGTGCCCGTCAACGGATCGCTGATCTGGGTAAATTGTGACTGCAAAGCTCCCAAGCCGGTGGTGGCCGAACCCAGAAAAGTGAAGGCATCGTTGATCTGCGAATTGCTCAGCGAGCTAAGCGTTGTCGAGTCCAAAGACATCTGCCCGTTCTGATCGACGCTGATGCCGAGGTCCGACAGGCTGTGAATGCTTCCGCTGGGGTTGTAGTAGCTCACCAGGCTCAGCATGGCCTGGCGGGTCTCGCCGATTATGGAGTTGCCGGTAAGCAGGCCGCCGTTCGAACCGGTCTGCGCGCTCACCTGGGTTTGCAGGGCGTTGAAGTCGGTCACCAGGCTCTGCAGCGCGGAAGTGATCTTGCTGCTATCGGAACTCAGCGAGATCCCGACGGTCTGGCTGCCTGTGGTGGTTCCGTTAATGGAAAAGGTGATACCGGGAACCAGGTTGTTGATGCTGGTGGAAGGAGTGTCGACATTGACGCCGTCGAATTGGAACACCGAGTCGGCGCCCTGATTCGAGGAGGTCAGGAGTTGCGTATTGGCGCCCCCCGGATCATCCACCAGCGACAGCGTGGTGGCGCCGGGATTATCGGCCGAAACGGAAAGATAGTCGCCCGAACTGGTGGTCAGGACGGTGGCAGTGACCGGAGCGCCGGAGGCGTTGATGGCGTCGCTCAGGCCCTGCAGGTTGTTCTTCCCGGAGCCCAGCGAGATGGGAATCTGCTGGGTTCCGATGTTGAGCTGCAGCGAACCGTTGGCGGAGACGGCCTGCGTGCTGGAGTACGACTGCAGCGAGCTCTCTGAGGCAGCGCTCGCCACGGACGTGATATTGCTGATGGTGTAGCTTGCAGGAGCCGTGGCACCGGTAGCAGTGGCACTCACAAGGCTGCTATCCGTGCTGCTGGCCACCAAGCCCTTGCTGGACCCCAGGTCGGCCAGAGTACCCATGTCGGTGGCGATATTGGCTACCGCCGAGCTTAAGCTCGAGGCCAGCGTCTGCTCCTGCCCGAGATCGGTCTGCTGATTCTGAAGCTGCTGGGCCGGCAAAGATGCCAGTTGGACCGCCCGCGTCAGGATGGATTGCAGGTCGGAGGAGTATTGGCTAACCCCTGTAATTGTTAATGGCTGAATCAGGCTGGCTGCCATACCTGGTTATTCCTCCTCTTTCTGATCGGTCACTTCCGGCGATTTTTCCGGAGTTTCTTGCACGCGGGCGCGAAGCAGCCGGGCGACCAGGGCGGGGCCATCGCTGAGAATCCCGGCGGCGGCCTGGTTCTCGGAACGCACCAGCTCGATTTCGTGTGACGAAACGGGAACAGTGCGGGGCGCCGTGATGCCGATCTTCACCTTGCTCCGGCCGATGGAGAGGATCCGGATCTCTACGTCGTCGCCGATCATAATCGCTTCGCCTTCGCGGCGCCGCATTATGAGCATACGGCGTCCTCTTCGGGCTGCAAAAACTCGTGCTGATGGGAGTAGTTGACTTCGAAAGCGAGGGTCTGGAGTGCGTTGCGGCTGCCGAGGTTGACCACCACCGGGGCCATCAGGTTGGCGGTGGTAGGTCGATTCTTCTGCACGGTGATGAGCACCAGGCAGAGCACCTCCTCGCCGATGCGCGGCTGGCGGTTGGCGGGCAGCTCGAGCGCCGACAGATCTTCCGGGGCGAGCGACAGGCGGTAAGCCGGGTCGACCACGAACACGGGCAGCGCCACAAAGCACAGCCCCGGCGTGGCCAGGCTCTGCAGAAAGACGATGGGGCGGGCGGGCGGCACCTCGATCAGAACGAAGCGCGTCTCGGCCTCGAATCCAAAGGGACCCCAGGCGAAATTCAGCACGGCGTCTTCGGAATACTCGATCTCACCTTGATACTTGGTTGAACAGGTTGGCATATTCAATTGACCCGGTTAGAGCACGTGAAGGGCCCTGGCCGGCGGCATTACCGCCGCGCCGAAGTTTCGCCAGCGTCGAAGTTTCGTCAGCGCCCTGCCTGGTTCAGAATCACGATATCGACACGGCGGTTCTGCGCGCGGCCCTCTTCGGAACCGTTTTCGGCTACGGGCTGATTGTCGGCCGACCCCGAGATGGTAAAGCGCAGGGGCGGAATTCCGTAGTGCGATTCGAACCACGTCAGCACGGCGATACTGCGCGCCGCCGAAAGGTCCCAATTACTGCGGAAGCGGACATTGTGAATGGGAACGGAATCGGTATGTCCTTCCAGGCGGACGGCGTTGGGCAGGTCGTGGATCAGTTTGGCGATCTTGGCCATGCTGGCGAACGCATCGGGGTGAATCTGGTCCGCGCCGGAGGAGAAGAATCCCTTTTCGCGCAGGCTTACCACGATTCCGCGCGGCTCCAGGCGGGCTTGCATTTTTCCGGCGGCGATCTCGTCCGCGAGTTCGGTGCTGAGCTTTTGGAAGGGGACCAGCAGTTCGGGCTGCGATGCGACGAGTGGAGGCTGGGGGACTGCGGGCGGAGGCGCGGCCTGCTGGTGGGTTGACCAGGCACGGTTATCCAGCGCGCGTCTGACGGATTCGGACACATCCTTGGCTTTGCCGCGGTCTTCCTGCGCTACGGCGAACATCACTACGAAGAAGGCGCACAGCAGCGTGATGAAGTCGGCATAGGACACCATCCAGCGTTCGGGCTTCGGATGGGTTTCGCGCTTCGGCCGGATCACATGCCGCTCCCCGCTCCGGCCGTCTGGGAGACGGGCACCCTGGCTCCGGCCGTCTGGGAGACGGGCACCCTGCCGGCGGCGGGGCGGGTCCCGCCGTGATCGTTCAAGAAGGACTCCAGGCGGGCGCGAATGAGGTGCGGATTCAAGCCTTCGGCGATGGCCACCACACCTTCGCAGATCAACTCGCGCTTTTCGGATTCGAGGCGGGCACGGGCGCGAATCTTGGCGGCGAAGGGCAGCAGGATCAGGTTAGCCAGACCCACCCCGTAGACCGTGGCCACAAAGGCCACCGCGATGCCGCCGCCGACTTCGCTGATGTGATCCAGGCGCTTCATCACCTGGATCAGCCCCAGCACGGCGCCGATGATGCCGATCGTGGGCGCGTATCCGCCGGCGGTATCGAAAACCGAGGCATCTTCCTCGGCATGGTCGGCTTCGAGTTGCATCTCAAGCTGCATGACGCGGCGGATTTCGTTGGTATCGACGCCATCCACGGCCAGAAGCAGTCCCTTTCGAAACAGCGGGTCTGCCAGGCTATCGGCGCTGCTTTCGATGTAGCTGATGCCGCCGCGGCGGGCCAGGACGGAGAATGCCAGAATCTGGTCGAGAAGCGCGCGGTAGTTCCGCTCTTCCTGAAAAAAGACCAGGCGGCATCGCCGGCAGGCGCGAATCGCGTTGGCCGACGGGGTGCTGATCAGGACAGCGCCGGCGGTTCCGCCCACCACAATCAGAAATGCGGTTAACTGAGTCAGATCCTGGAGCGTTCCCTTTTCCAAAAGGAGGCCGGTCAAAATACCGGCGAAGGCCACAGCAATGCCCAAGAAGGTTCCGTAGTCGGGCTTTCTGGTGTTTCCGTTCTCCATGGGCTCAGCTTTCCTGTACGTGCTGCACGGTGGGTGGGCCCTGAATCAGGCGGCGGAATTC
>OKRF01000085.1:7152-14703 GCA_900290315.1 Candidatus Sulfopaludibacter sp. SbA3
GAGTTCACTACCACCGGGGTGCGGTTGAGTCTTGTGAGTCTAATCATGAGATTTCCAACGAAGGGGCGAAAAAACGGGCGCGCGGCCGATGAGTAAGGAAGAGGTCGTAAATGATGAAGCGAATGTTCGCACACTCGGCCAGTTGTGCCGGAGCGATTCTGAAAGCGTGGCAGACCAGCGACCTGAAACAACTGGAACAAGAGCTGGCCACGGCATCGGCTTTGGAATGCGATCTGGCCGGCAACGCTGGAGAGTGCGAACGTCTCGAACTGCTGCGTGGTATTGCGACCGCCATGCGAAATACCGCCATCAATGGCCAGGTTCCGCAGGCCGGCGTGTACATCTCGGTGCTGCAGCATCTGGCTCAGCCGGTGGTGCGCTTGCGGCCGCGGGCTTGCAGTTTGTAAAGAGAAGCGCCCGCGGGCGGGCGTTGGCAGGCTGAAGCCCGCCCCACCAAGGCAAACCGGTGACTTGCCGGTGGTGACGCAGGCGTTTTCGCCCGCGAACTGCATGTCTTCCAAAGTTCGCATCACGCACTCTGTTCCGGCATGGACTCGATGAGAAACGCCTTTTTCTGGTTGAAGTTGACTACGCGGCCGCGGTATTTCGATTTTCCGTTGACCTCGCAGTCCACCAACTGATCCACGCGATGATCAAAGCGCAGCAGATCGCCCTCTTCGATCTGCAGCAGGTCCCGCACCAGCAGTTTCGGACCGTTGAGGCGCGCATCGAGCGACGCCTGGGAGTTCCGGATCAGGTTGAGTACGCGCTGCTGCTCGGCCTCCGTGGGATCGGTCTTGCGCAGGCTCCATTGCTGGTCGAACTTCTGGCCGATCATCTTGATGTTGATGGAAGGGATGGCCAGGTTGAGGGTGCCGGAGCTATCGCCAATGCGGATTTCGATGCCCACCGCCACAACGGCTTCATTGGGCGCCAGAATCTGCAGCATTTGCGGCTCGGTGGCCACCGCTTCGATTTTGAAATCGATCAGGGTGACGCCTTTCCAGGCCTCTTTCAGGTCGTTCAGAATGATGCGAAACAGCGTTTCCAGCAGGTGCTGTTCGATCTCCGTGATCTCGCGTTTGAGGTTGCCCGCCGCGCGCCCTTTGCCCCCCAGAATGATCTCGATGATGGGGAAGATGAGCGAGGGGTTCAGCTCGATGAGTGCATTGCCGTCATAAGGACGCAGGCTGAGCGAGACCAGGCAGGTGGGCGATGGCAGACCTTCCAGGAATTCACCGTAAGGCTGATCAGGTTCACGGTAAGGTAGCTGCGAAGATAGGCCGAGAGGCTGGAAGCCAGGTTGCGTACGAAGTTCTCGTGCAACAGGTGGATGGCGCGGACCTGGGACTTGGCGATGCGGTCGGGGCGGCGGAAGTCAAAGGCCACCGCCTTCTTGGCAGAGTCGCTGACGGTGCCCTTGACCTTCTGAAATACTGCGTCGATTTCCTGCTGAGTAAGTTGTCGATTCACGGTTTTCGAAGACCCTAGCAGCAATCGGGAGGCCAAAAAATGGGCATCTCCATCGACGAATTTCAGACAGCGAGGTGACGAAGAATCGACGCTGAAATCTTGTCCAGCGGCAGCACCTGCGCGGCAGCGCCCATGCGGATGGCCTCTCGCGGCATACCGAATACCACGCAGCTTTCTTCATCCTGCGCAATGGTATGCGCCCCCCCCTGGCGGATGCGCAGCAAGCCGCTGGCGCCATCGCTCCCCATACNNCCCGCCTGTTCGGCCACGCTGGAGAACAAAACGTCTACCGAAGGCCGCTGGTAGCAGACTCGCGGGCCGTCTTTCACGATTACGCGATATCCAGCCCCCACGTGGCGAAGCACCATATGCAGACCGCCCGGCGCCACCAGGACGCGGCCGGTGCGCACCTCATCGCCATCCTCGGCTTCCTTCACTTCCATTTTGCAAAGCTGGTTCAGGCGTTCGCTGAACGCCTTGGAGAATACCGGCGGAATGTGTTGGGTTACCACGGTACCGGGGAAGTTCGCCGGCAAAGTGGTGAGAATCTGGCGGATGGCTTCCGTGCCTCCGGTGGATGCTCCAATGGCCACTACGGTGGATTCGCGCAGCGGCGCTCCTGCCGGGGCGGCAACGGGCGGCGGAGATGCTGTGTCCGTGCGAGGCACAAAGGGCCGCACGCGAGACATAGCGGCGGCGCGCACCTTGTCGGCCAGGGTCCTACGGAGGTCGCCCACGGAGTACGGTCCGGCCGGTTTGCCGAGCGCTTCCACGGCGCCTTCCTCCAGCGCCTTCATGGTAGCGGCGCAGGAAGGCTGCGCCAGCGAGCTGATCACCAGCACGGGCAGCGGGTTGTAGCGCATCAGCTTGCGCAAGAACGTGAGGCCGTCCATACGCGGCATTTCGATATCCAGGGTGAGGACATCCGGCTTCAATTCCAGGATCAGGTCTCGCGCGGCGTACGGATCGGTGGCGGTGCCCACCACTTCCAGGTCGGGTTCGCCGGCCAATGCGTCGGACAGGATGCGGCGCACGAGGGCCGAATCGTCGACAATGAGTACGCGGGTTTTCTGGCCGTTTTTCATGCCAGCGGCCCGTCCTCCAGAATCGTCAGCCCGATGGTGAGACAGCCCTCGGTGGTTTCAAAGTTGCGCTGGATTTGCGTCTTGTGCAGGATGGCCACGCACTCCTCGGTGTCCGAAATCTGTGGCGGATAGATAGTGAAGCGGCCTTCCGGTTCGGCGTGCCCCAGTACGGCGCCGCACAGCACGTTGGCCAGTTCACCCAATACCGCAGGTTCCTGCCCGGGGGGCACTTCATCGCCCGCTACGCCGAGGAAGTTCGCGGCCAGCGCGTTGGCGGTGGCGGCATCGCCGGAAACACCCAGAAGGCCGGCGTGCGATCCGGAAAACGACACCAGCGCGGTGAGCCGCGGCACATCCACTGGCTCTTCGGCAGGTCCCAGCACGGCGGAAAAGAACATGGTCTCCAGGACCTGTTCCGCGATGGAGTCAAGAACCGTTGCCGTTTCAAGCATGGGAAGCCTCCAGCACACGCTCCAGCTCGGCCCGGAGTTTTTCCGGATGGAACGGTTTGGTGATATACCCTCTGGCGCCCATACCCAGGAGCCGGGTTTCCCGATCCCTGGTGCCGTCGCTGGTCACGATCACTACCGGCACAGCCCGCAGCTCCCGGTCTTCCGCCAGGCGGCGCAGCAGTCCTTCGCCGTCCATGCGCGGCATGTTCACATCGCTGAGCACCAGGTCCACGCGGTGACGGCGCAGCACATCGAGCGCTTCGGCGCCATCGCCGGCGAAGTGGCACTCTCCCATTTCGAAGCCGGAAATCGCCAGAATGCGGCGGATCACCGAACGCATGGCCGAACAGTCGTCAACGATCAGTACTGAGAACGCCATCGTTCCTCCTCTCCAGCAACTCTTCCCGCCCAGCACTGGTGCGCATGAGCAGGCGTCCGGTGCCAACTTCCAGGCGGACCGTACGGGATTCGTTACCGCCTATCGATTCGGCGTGAATGAGCACACCGGCCTGCCAGAGCAGCTTGCGGACCGCGAGGTAGTTGCGCTTGCCGATGTTGAAGACGCCGTTATTATCCATTACCTGCGCGCCGCCGGCCAGGCGCACCACCAGGCGGCGTTTTTCCGCACCCGCGCTGTAAGCCCGGCGGAAGAGCAGAGGCACTCCTGAATCGGCGAACATGTACGGGTTCATCTCCGCCTTTTCACGGGATAGCGACGATTCGGGCAGCATGAAGTGCAGCAAGCCGCCCACTCTCGTCAGCGGATCGTAAATCGCCACGGCGATGCAGGACCCCAGTGCGTAGGTGACCAGCGAGGCGTTCGACTGGTTGGTCACATAACAGTCCGCAACGCCCACGACTACCGCTTGCTGTTGTTCGACCATGGGCCGCCTTTCCCCGGTGTCCCGTAGACGGCCGGTTGCACGTAATCCAATTGGTGATTGACTCCCGCCAGGCTTTCGGAGTGGCCTATGAACAGGAAGCCGCCCGGGTCCAGAGCGCCGGCCAGACGCTTCACCACGCTGCCCTGCGTCGGCTTGTCGAAGTAGATCATGACATTGCGGCAGAAGATGGCGGGAAAGCGCTGCGCCGGCACTTCGCTGGTCAGCAGGTTAAATCGGCGGCACTGCATGCGCTCGCGATATTCGCTTTTCACGCGGTAGTACCCCTGCCACTTGCCGCTGCCCTTGAGGAAATACTTGCGCGGCCATCCGGACGGCAGGGCCTCCACCCGTTCGGCCTGAAAGACGGCCTCCGCGGCGGCGCGGAGCGCGCGGGTGGAAATGTCTGTGGCCAATATGCGCACGTCCACGGCGGGGCCCACGGTCTCCAGCAGGGTGAAGAGAATCGAATAGGGCTCTTCGCCGGTGGAACAGGCGGCGCTCCAGATGGTGTTAGTGGCGCGGCCGCTCAGCTTAGGAGCAACATGCGTCTTGAGAAATTCGAAATGCGCGGGCTCCCGCAGGAAACTGGTGAAGTTGGTGGTGAGGGCGTTGGCCAGTTCCGCCAGCGCTTCTCCCGTATGGTCCGCAGTCACGTGCCGGCAATACTGATCGAAGGAAGAGAATCCCTTGCTTCGCAGCGTCTTGCCCAGACGGGCAACGATGAGGGTCTGCTTGCCCTCCTTCAGATCCAGCCCGAAGTGGTCGTAGGCCAGACGGCGAATCTGGGTGAATTCGGCATGGCTGAGGGGCGGCGCTGTGGCCACCAATGCATCGGCCAGGCCGCGTTCAGCCGGCTCGTGACAGAGTGGTGATCCCATATTTACCTGCCGAGCGAAGGGTTGAACAGCGCGTTCATTTCGAGAATCAGACCCACGCGGCCGTCGCCGAGAATGGCGCCGCCGGCAACTCCGGAAACATTCTTGAGCACTTCTCCCAGGCTCTTGATCACCACCTCCTGCTTGCCCAACAGAGCGTCCACCACCAGGCAGTACTCCATGCCCTGGCTTTCGGTGATGATCAACAGGCTTTCCAACGGATCTTCCGTGCGCGGCGTCACCCCGAAGCGGCGATATAGCCGGACCACCGGCAGGACCCGTTCGCGCACCAGGGCGATTTCGCGGCGGCCTTCCACGGTAGAGACCATCCCCTCGGTGGGCCGCAGAATCTCTTTCACGGCGAAGATGGGGACGATGTAACGCTCGCCGCCCACGCCGACGATCAGGCCATCGATGATGGCCAGGGTGAGGGGTAGCTTCAGGCGGAACGTGGTTCCTTTGCCCAGCTCGGTCAGAATATCGGTGCGGCCGCGCAGATTTTGAATGTGCCGTTTGACCACGTCCATGCCCACGCCGCGGCCGGAGATGTCGGTCACCTTTTCGGCGGTGGAAAAGCCCGGCTCGAAGATCAGGTTGAAGACTTCGGTGTCCGAAAGGACAGCGTTCTGAGCGACGATGCCGCGCTCGCGGGCTTTGCGCAAAATGGCGTCGCGGCTCATACCGCGCCCGTCATCGGAAATCTCGATGACAATGTGGCCGCCCTGGTGGGAGGCCCGAAGTTCAATGCGCGCCGACTCCGGCTTGCCGGCGGCTATGCGATCCTTGGGCGGCTCGATGCCATGATCGACGGCGTTGCGCACCATGTGCATCAACGGGTCGGCCAATTCTTCGACAATGTTGCGGTCCAGCTCGGTATCTTCGCCGAAGGGCACCAGCTCGGCCTGCTTGCCGCTCTTCTTACAGAGATCGCGCACCAGCCGCGTCATCTTCTGGAACAGCACGCCAATGGGCACCATGCGCATCGACATAGCTGTTTTCTGCACTTCGTTGGTGATGCGCGAAAGCTGGGCCACATTGCGCAACAAGGAAGCGCTCTGCACGCGCTCCATATCGGGATTGTGGCGCACCAGCGACTGCGCAATCACCATTTCGCCCACCATGTCGATGAGAAAATCGAGTTTGGCAGTATCTACTTTGATGGAGCTGATGGTGGCTGTCTTGGGTCCGGCCGCCTTGGCCGCGGCTGCCTCGGGCGCCGCTTCCGGCGCCGGCGCCGTGGGAGCCACTGATGGCTCAGGCTTCGCAGCGGAAGGCGGAGGGGCGTTCCACGATGGATTCGGATCGGCAACCGCCTGAGAGAGTGCGGCGATTCCGGAATCGGCCTGCTGTTTTCCGTGCTTACGAAGCGTGTCGCGCAGCTTGGCCAGCAGTTTGTCGATAGGGACGGCCTGCTCACGGCCGCCGCCTTCGATGCGGGTGATCTCACGGTTGAGGTAGTCGGCGCTCTCCAGGATCACGTCGATAACTTGCGAGCCCACTTCCAGGTTGCCGTTGCGGGCCTCATCCAGCAGTGTTTCGGTTTCGTGGGAAACTTCGCGAATGTCCTGCAACTCCAGGAATCCGGCGATCCCCTTGATGGTGTGAAAGGCGCGGAAGACGGCGTGGATCGGATCTAGCGAAGTGGGGTCCTGCTCCAGTGCCAGCACCATCTGCTCGATGGTCTCCAGGTGCGCGCGCGATTCCATGATGAAATCGGCGATGAGTTCGGGGTCCTGCGCGATGCTGTTGGTGGAGGCTGCGGTGCGCGCCTCGGCAGCGGAGCGCCGTGCTTCCAGCACCTCCTGCAGAGTTTGGATGCCGGTCTGAGCGGCGTCGGCGAACTCCTGAGATTCGACGTCCAGCGAGATTAGCCGCTCGCGGGTCCGCGCGGCTGCATTAGCCAGTCCATCCACCCCCAGGCTGGCGGCTGCTTCCTCCAGTTCGCTCAACAACTGGAGCCAGGCGGGACGGCCGTCGCCGGATTGCTGCCTGGGTCCATCCAGCACAAGGTGCATGGCCAGATCGTCAACGAGGCGGTGAAGTCGCGTAATGTCGGTTGCTGTGTCGTTTACTGCCATGGCCTTCCCTTCCGCTCCCTGACGGTCGCGGCTCAGATGGGATATCTAGAACTGCGAGAAATCAGTGTCGTCCAGAGGAAACCTCTGTTCCGGCGCCGGCTGCGCGGGCGCCATGACGGCGGGCCGCTGCGCGGGCTTGCGGGCGGCGGCAGGCACGGGCGGCGCTTTCCGCTCGTACGCGCCGGCGTTCACCGGGGGCTTCGGCCGTGCGGGCTTCGAGTTGCCGTTGCTGGTGTTGCTGCCATTGTGACCGTTGTGAGTGGCGCGGCCGTTGTGAGTGCCGTGGCCGTTGTGTCCGTTGGTGTCATCGATGCCGCCCACCATGGCGTGGAGTTTCAATACGGCACCCCGCATGGAGTCGGCATGCGCACTCATCTGCTGACTGGCGGCGGCGCCTTGCTCGGCGCTGGCCGCGGTGTTCTGCGTGACTTTCTGCATCTGCGCAACGGCCGACGAGATCTGCTCGATGCTGCGCGACTGCTCCTGGCTGCTGCCGCTGACGCTGTTCACCAGGTCCTGAACCTGGGCCGCCTGCTGGTTGATGCCCTGGATGGCCTCTACCACCATATTCAGCTTGGCGCTGCCACCATTGGCTGTCTGGACGGACTCTTCGATCAGCCCGGCGGTATCCTTCGCCGCCTGCGCGCAGCGCTGAGCCAGGTTGCGAACTTCGTCCGCCACCACCGCGAATCCCATGCCGGCTT
>OKRF01000085.1:14713-21851 GCA_900290315.1 Candidatus Sulfopaludibacter sp. SbA3
CCGCCACCACCGCGAATCCCATGCCGGCTTCACCGGCGCGGGCCGCTTCCACCGCGGCGTTCAAGGCCAGAATATTGGTCTGGAAGGCAATCTCGTCGATGACGCGAATGATTTTGGAAATCTTGTTGCTGGAGCTGTTGATCTCCTGCATGGAACCAACCATGGTCTCCAGGGTGTGATTAGCCACCTTCACCTGACGATCGGTCTCCGTGACGGATTCCGAGGCGCGCTGGGTGTGCTCCACGTTCTTCTTGGTCATAGAGGCCAGGTCGTGACCGGAAGCGGCGGTCTCTTCGAGTGAGGCCGCCTGCTCCGATGAGGCTTGAGCCAGCGCTTGGCTCACGCCCGAGACCTGTGCGGCGGCGGAAGCGACCTGCTCCGCGCCTTCCGACATAGTGTAAGCGAGGCTGCGCAGGGTGCCGCTGATTCCGCGCACAATTACGATAATCGCCGCACCCACGGCGAGCGACACGCCGGTGAGAAAGATCAGGATCCATTGACCGGCCGCGGCCTTCGACTCGGCATCGCCGCTGGCTGCGTTCATGCGCGTGACGTCCTGCTGCATCAACTGGCGTGCGGATGACGTTACCGCTTCCGCCGCCGGCATTACTTTCTGATCGGCAACTTTCTGAACCTCATCGAATTTCTGACCCTCGATGTACTTTACAAGCTCGTCATGAGCCTGCGTCAACGCGTCCATTTGGGTCTTCACGGTTTCGTAGCCACGGCGGGCGTCGTCGTCTTCCATGAGGCTCTGGTAGTCGGCCAGGGACTTCCGGACCGATTCCACCGTATCGGTGTACTCGCGCTTGTGGCCTTCCACCGCGGCGGTCTGCTGCATGATCTCCCGGAGCATAATGGCGCGGTCGAGAGACTGCATTTTCAGGGCGGCGGTGTAGACGTCAAAGGCCGTGAACCGCCGCTTGGCGGCAACGTTGACGGTGTAGTTCATCGATCGGCTCAGATTGTTGATAATGACCGAAGATGATGCTCCCAAAAGCATGGCCAGTGCGAGAATCGTCCCCACACTGCCGATCAGTTTTGTACTCAGCTTCATGCGCGAGATCATGGGAATAGGTCCTTTTTCGTGCTATAGCTTGAATGAAAAATTCATGGCTGCAACCGCTTTGACGGCTTTGCCATCTTCAGTAAACGGAGTAAACTTCCAGCGTTTGAGGGCGTCTTCGGCGCAGCGGAACAGAACGGGGTTCCCGCTTACGGGTTCGACCTTCTCCACCCTTCCGTCTTCGGAGATGAGAACATTCACCTCCACGCTACCGGTAAGCTTCAACTGTTTGGCCATCGCCGAATACTCGGGATTGACCTTTTGCACTGCCGCGTTCATGGCGTCGGCATGGTTGACATGCTTGGAAGTCTGCGCATTGCCTAGGGTTGCGGCGCCCAGGAGCAGCACTGCCACTCCTAGAACGCGCTGGATCGTTTGATTCGCGTTTGATTTCATTCAGTGTCCTCCAGTACTGCTTTGACTCCCCCCTTATCGGACAGAACGCTCCGCTTTACCGGTCACCCAAAAAAATGTACTGTGTGAGTACTGGTATGTGCGTTTGCAGACACATCCAGGCGCAAAAAAGGCCGATAAGAGCAAGCAGAGGGATGAGCTAGATCGGTTTTTATGCCCAGCGCCACACAGACTGCCGGATTTGTGCAGAATGATCTCGGACTCTTAGCCCACTGCCGACGTGTAGCGGCTCTTGCCAACCTCATTGCGCATCACTTATTCCTGTCATCGGAAGACAAGGACGCGGCGGCGATCCTGCATCACTCGGCTGCCAATCGCCGAAAGAAGCGGGCGATCGACCGGCTGCTCTCCGACATCTGCGAGACTGGGGTGGAAGCGTGGGACCCCTCGGAAGCTCTTCCGTGGAGCGTGCGCGCCATTCTCAACGCATTCGAAACACCTGGTGCGGGCAGCGAACCGGATCGCAGGCTCGGCGAGATTTTGCGGCTTTGCGACGTTTTCGATCAGGAACTGGAAGTGCAGCCCCTGGAAAGACGGGATGCAGCGGAGATTCTGGGCGGGCTGCGAAGCGGCATTGAGGAAGGTTTGTGGAGCGGTGAGTTGATCTCCGCCCTGGACATCTNNCCGGAAAGCTGGCGGATTCCCGAACTGCCGGCCGCTGTGTGGCGCATGCTGGCCTTGATGCAGCGTTCGAACGGACAGAAGCCGGACTCCCTGATCCGGATGAAATTGGGGGCCCTGAACGCGATGGAGCCGTTGATGACCACGCCGAGGTTGAACGGGCTGTGGCTACACTCCACGGAGATCGCCGGCATCGCCGAGCAACTGGCGTGGCGGGCGGGAGATATCGATCCGGCCGAAGCCTGGCTGGCCGGACTGCTGCATGACGTAGGCCGCGTGGTTCTGCTGGTGGTGCCGCTTTACGACTCGGCGCGGCTGCAAGGGTTGGAACAATCCGGCTGCCCGTCGGTCTATGCGGAGAACCTGGTGCTGCGGACGGATCACGCCGAGCTCGGAGCGCGCATCGTGGACCTGTGGGGGCTGCCGGAGTGTTTCGGCAAGGCGATCCGGCTGCATCATCGTCCGGAAGATACCACCGATCGGTTCGCACACCTGCTGTACGTGGCGGAATACCTGGCCGGCTCGCTGGCCGGCTCGGACGAAGATCTGCCCTCTCAGGTGCGGCTGCAGGCGGCACTGTCGGGAATGGGGATGACGGTGGAATCGGCGGGAGACTGTCTGGTTGCCGGATCCCTCAGCAGGCTGGCTGCAGCGGCCAAGTAAGAAGATTAAAAAGGGGACAGACGCATTTTCATAAATGCGTCTGTCCCCTTTCCGTTTCTTCGGTCTGTCCTCGTGGCGACCGCGAACAGGTGCAAGCGTCGATCCCCTTCTTGTTTACGACCTTTGCCCGGACGGGATCTGCCACGGCCGACGCGTGCGCAAGGGTGTACAGAAGGGCGAATTGATCTGGGAACCCCTCAATCACCAGCGCGTGAGCATTTTCTAAATCGAACGATGAGCCTGGGGGGAGCAAAGCTCCGCCTCCGGGCCTCCTTTTTGAATTGCGAATTCCTGAGCCGGGCCGGGCGCCGGGCCAGATCCGGCAACAGCCGCAGGATTTCCCACGGCGTTCCGTATCAGCGATATACCTCCTCTGTTTGCCCTTCGCATCGGTCGCCAAAAAGCACTTCCCGGCCGCCAAGCAGTCCCTCCGCCACGCTGCCTGAGCCTTTTTCACCCTCCACCGCTACCGATCTTTGACAACCTGCTGAATTGCCCTCAAAGAAGGAGCGCGAAGCGCATCCTTCCCCAATCCCTAATCCCCGACCCCCGCGGCATCAGGCGCCTTTCGCCGCGGAAGCCACGGGCTGCGACAGGCTGAACCAGTTGCCGGAGTTGTCCTTGAACAAGGCTTCCACGCCATAGAAGCGCTCGGTGGGCGGCTGCGAGAACTCCACGCCCTTGGCTTTCAACTCCTCATAGGTATTCTGGATGTCGGACGTCTGCATCACTCCGCTGCCCAGCACTCCTTTCCCGATCAGTGTGCGCAGCATGTCGGACGTCTCCTGGTCCATCTTCGGTCCTGGTTCGGCCGTCATCAGCGCGATCTCCAGATCGGGCTGTCCCTTGGGACCAACCGTGAGCCAGCGGAATCCGTTGTCCATGGTCGCATCGGTGCGGACTTCGAGTCCCAGCTTGTTGACGTAGAAGTCATAGGCCGCATTCTGATCAAGGACGTAAATCGTAACGTGAGATAAGCGTTGAATCATGTTTCCCTCCGAAATCAGATTCTCATAGAATGTTCCGGCGGTCTTCTTGAATCTTGCTGTTTTACACAAAATTCAGAACGGCCGGGAGCCGAAGGAGAGCAGGTAGCAGGCGGGGATGAAGCGATAGGGAGCCAGGTGCGGCGCCGGGAAGATGCGGCGCAGCGATCGCCGGTACTCCAGTGGAGAGCGGCCTACCTCGGCGCGAAACAACGTGCTGAACGATCCCAGGCTCTCGTACCCCACTGCCAGGCACACCTCGGTGACGGGACACTCGTCGCGCGCCAGCAACTGTTTGGCTCTTTCGATGCGGCGGCGGGTGACAAACTCGTGCGGCGTTTCGCCGAACGCCCGCACAAACATCCGGTGGTAGTGGAACGGCGAAAGGCACGCCTCGCGCGCGGCTTGGCTCAAGCTGGGACGTTGATCGAAATTGCTGGCCAGAAACTCACGAGAACGGTAGAGACGGATAAACGTTTCCTGTTCCACCAGCGGACTCACGTGAAACAGCTTATCATAACTGCGGCTTGGGTCCCGGCGCCATTCGCCTAGTCGAATGGCGCCGCTAGCAATCCACCTTGGCATTCATTTTGCGCTGCCAGAGACCAGGCGAATTTCCATCACACGGGTGGACTTGCCTTCCGGCTTGAGCCCGGCGAACTGTTGGGCCGGGAAGCCGGTATGGGTCCAGATTTGCTTGAGCGCGCACCCGTCCGTGCAGTTGAAGACGATGACGCCGTTTTCGGAGGCCTTCTGCGGATCCTTGGCCACTTGCGGCGACAGTAGCACTGTGTGCCCGGTGCCGATGTTGCGGAGCCTGAACAGTTTCTGGCCGTCCGAGTCGTAAACCGAGTAAGTCCCCGGCTCCAACGTGTTTCCCCCGGCGTTAAAGGTGAACGGGATCGTAACCCTCATCGATTGCGCCGAAGCCGTGGTTGACGCAACTACCAGAGCAGCGGTTGCGAGCATCAGGTTGATCGTTAAGTTTTTCATTTTCGTACCCTCCTTATGGGTTGCCTTGCACTCCCTTAAGCGGAATTCCCCTATCGAAATCTGCCATGCGACGCGAGATTTTTTGAGGAGCGGTTGTCTGGTAAGATTTCGTTAACCGCCATGGGTGAGCCAGCTCAGCCACCGATCACGCAGTTGCTGCACGCCTGGAGCGCCGGAGACGAAAAAGCCCTGGCGCAACTGATGCCGGTGGTGTACGGTGAACTGCGGCGTATCGCGCGGCGGCGCATGTCGCTCGAGCAGCCGGGCAACTCTCTGCAGGCGACAGCCCTGGTGAACGAGGTGTACCTGCGGCTGGTGGATGCCTCCGGGGTGAGCTTTCGCGATCGAAGCCAATTCTTCGCGCTGGCGGCTCAATTGATGCGCCGCATTTTGGTGGATGGGGCGCGATCCCGCGGCGCCTCCAAGCGCGGCGGCGGCGCGGGTGCCGTCGA
Source organism: Candidatus Sulfopaludibacter sp. SbA3 (assembly GCA_900290315.1). Lineage (GTDB taxonomy): Bacteria > Acidobacteriota > Terriglobia > Bryobacterales > Bryobacteraceae > Sulfopaludibacter. Next base: position 19,909 of record OKRF01000085.1, read on the forward strand.
TTTTGAAGAAGGACTGGTAGCCGCGCCGGGCAAGGACCGCGAGATTGTGGCGCTGGATGACGCCCTGCAGGCGCTGGCCAAGGAGGACCCGCGGAAAGCCCGCGCCGTGGAACTGCGATTCTTCGGCGGCTTGAGTGTCGAAGAAACGGTCGGTCCAGACGGTGCGGCGGGATTGGAATTTCGCCCAGGCGTGGCTGGCGCGCGCCATGAGGCCGGACAATCCATGAGCCCTACTCCTGACCGCCAGCGCTCCCTGGAAGAGCTTTTCCATGCAGCACTTGAGGTGCCCCCCGGCCAGCGTGCCGCCTTTCTGCAAGAGGCTTGCGCCGACGAACCATTGCGGCGCGAAGTGGAATCCCTGATCGCCTACGCCGGCGAAGGCGACCCCCTTCTGAAGCATTCCCCTTGGGCGCAGTCCGGCGCCCTCAGCCCAGACGCGGAATTGGGGCCGTATCGGATTGTGGAACCGATCGGCGCCGGCGGAATGGGCCAGGTTTTCAAAGCGCGTGATACCCGTCTGGGGCGCGATGTGGCGCTTAAAGTTCTGCCCGCGGCCATGACAGTCGACGCCGAGGGCCGGGCACGCTTTGTTCGCGAAGCGCAAACCGCCTCGCGCCTGAACCACCCCAATATCGTGACCATCTACGATATCGGTTCCTGCGGCGGAAGGGTGTTCATCGCCATGGAGTATGTGGCGGGCCGCACGCTCGATGCCGTGATCCCACGTGGTGGCCTGCCACTCACCGAGGCGCTTACCTTCGCCATCCCGTTGGCCGCCGCTCTGGCTAACGCCCACGAAGCCGGAATAGTGCATCGCGACCTGAAGCCTGGCAACATCATGGTAACGACCGACGGCATCGTCAAGGTGCTGGATTTCGGTCTGGCGCGGTTCACCAGGGGGACGGATGCCGCGAACGCGGAGTTGCATTCGACGCTCACCGTGTCAAAAGCCGGAATGATCATGGGCACCCCGCAGTACATGGCCCCGGAACAGGCGCAGGGCAAGACGGTGGATCAGCGCGCCGACATTTGGGCCTTCGCCGTAGTGTTATATGAGCTGCTAACGGGAGAGCGGCCGTTTCGAGGCGAAGGCGTAGCGGACATACTCGCTGCGGTTTTGACCCGGGAACCGGTGTGGGAGCGGGTCCCCTGGAGGGCGCAACGGCTCCTCCGGCGCTGCCTGGAGAAAGATCCGCAACGCCGGCTGCGGGATATTGGCGATGTCTGGGACTTGCTGGAGCCCGCCGGGGAACCGCAACTCGCTGCCCCGCGCCATGCGCGGCGTTGGATGATCGCTTCGAGCCTGCTGGCAGTGGCGGCGCTCGCCGGATTTTCTTTTGCGTGGCGTGCTACCCGGTATGCTACCCGGTCAGGGGAACATCCCCTGACGCGCTTGAGTGTGGACCTTGGGCCGGAAGCCGTTAAAGGCTTCAACACCACCGCCGCCATCTCGCCCGACGGGCGCCGGCTGGTGTTTGCGGCGCGCGGGCCGGACGGCAAACCGCAACTCGCCACACGCCTGCTCGATCAGGACCAGCCCACGCTGCTGCCGGCCACCGAGGGCGGCTCCGATCCCTTCTTTTCTCCCGACGGCCAGTGGATTGGGTTTTTCGCCGCGAACCAGCTTAAGAAGATCTCACTTCGCGGCGGCGCCCCAATCACGCTGTGCCCCGCCGGCGGTTCTCGTGGCGCAAGCTGGACCGAAGACGGAAGGATTATCGCGGCCTTGGGTCCCCTGGAGGGCCTGTCGGCTGTGCCCGAGGGGGGCGGCCTGCCGCAACACGTCACCAAACTGGCCGGCGGAGAGGGCAGCCATCGCTGGCCCCAGGTACTGCCCGGCGGGCTGGTTCTGGTCACGGCGCCGGCCTTCAATATCGGGGCGGACAATGCCAGGATCGAAGTGATCTCGCTGAAGACAGGACGAGCCAAGGTATTGCCGATGG
>OKRF01000434.1:0-1831 GCA_900290315.1 Candidatus Sulfopaludibacter sp. SbA3
AGGAATGGACGATCCGGAAAACCGGCGGCAAGACCGCCGGCGTTACCCAAACGGTGAAGCTGCCGAGCGGTTGGAGATCGTCAGAAAGGAACCGGAATTGCCGGATCTAGGTTAACGGAAGGACTGGAATGCCTCACGGCTTGGTGAGCAGCCGCGCGTGCCCGTTGCCGGCTGCGAGAACTGGTCGTTCTCGGTGGATCCGGCGAGCGCTTCTGTGGCGGCGTGGCCGCCGGCGACGGTCGTCTGGACGGCGTCGAAATAGCCTGTCCCTACAAACTTCTGGTGACGGATCGCGGTGTACCCGTCGGACTGCGCCAAGGCGAATTCCTGCTCCTGCAAACGCGAATATGCCGTCATGCCAGTCTGCGCGTAATTTTTCGCCAGCTCGAACATCCCCGCGTTCAGGCAATGGAATCCCGCCAGCGTGACGAACTGATATTTGTAACCGAGACGGCCAAGTTGCGTCTGAAAATCCGCGATCTGAGGCGCAGTGAGGAACTTCCGCCAATGGAACGAGGGCGAGCAGTTGTAGGCGAGCAACTTTCCCGGGTAGTGGGCGTGGATCGCCTGCGAGAAGCGGCGGGCCTGCTCCAGATCGGGCTCGGAGGTTTCACACCACAACATGTCGGCGAAAGGAGCGTAGGCCAGACCGCGCGCGATGGCGGCGTCAATGCCGCCGCGATAATGGAAGAAACCCTCCTCCGTCCGGCCACCGGTGAGGAACGGTTCGTCCCGCGGGTCTATATCGCTCAGGAGGAGCCGCGCGGAATCGGCATCGGTGCGCGCGATGAGGATGGTGGGGACATCCAGAACATCGGCGGCCAGGCGGGCGGCGATCAGCTTCTGGGTGAATTCGTGGATCGGGACCACCACTTTACCGCCCAAATGGCCGCACTTTTTGGCCGAGGAGAGTTGGTCCTCGAAGTGGACTGCGGCCGCGCCGGCATCGATCAGGGCTTGCATCAACTCGAAAGCGTTGAGGATTCCGCCGAATCCCGCTTCGGCATCGGCCACGACCGGCGCCATCCAGTACGTGCCCNNAATGGCTCACACCAGTGTGGGCACGCTGTTGCTCGGGTAAAGACTCTGGTCCGGGTACATCTTGCCCGCCAGGTTCGCATCGCCGGCCACCTGCCATCCGCTGAGATAGATGGCCTGCAATCCCGCCTGCACCTGCTGCACAGCCTGATTTCCCGTAAGAGCACCAAGACTGCGGACGAAGCCGTCGCGGTTGAGCAACTCCCAGAGCCGCTCGGCCCCGAGCTTCGCGAGCGTGTGCTCGACCCTGACCGACGGCCGGAGGCGCTCGATCGCTTCCGGACCGTAAGGCCGCACAATACCATGCCATCGTGAATTCTGCGTCATAAAAAATCCTCTCCCTTGCGGCGCCGAGCGGCGGCGCGCTATCGCCAGTACACTTCACAAGCCGCATTTCCGCAAGGCGGATTGGCAGCGGCGGGCGAGTAGTCCAGATCGGACCAGTGGAGAGGCGCTCCTGAGCGGTGCTGCGCTAGGATGGTCGCCAGGAAGGTTATTCATGATTGCAACGCAAAGTGATCCGGTTCGCATTACGGGAGCGTCCACCGGCGCACAGGAACGGATCCTTACCCCGCAGGCCGTGCGGTTTTTGATCAAACTGGCCACCATATTCGAGCCACGGCGCCGCCGTCTTTTGAACGCCAGACGGGCTCGGCAGGCGCAACTCGACGCCGGTCAATTGCCGGACTTTCCGGCTGAGACAGCCGAGATCCGCCAGGCGGCGTGGAAAATCGCCGATGCACCCGCCGACCTGCTGAACCGGCGCGTGGAGATCACCGGGCCGACCGACCGG
>OKRF01000434.1:1841-4465 GCA_900290315.1 Candidatus Sulfopaludibacter sp. SbA3
ACACCCGCCGACCTGCTGAACCGGCGCGTGGAGATCACCGGGCCGACCGACCGGAAGATGATCATCAACGCCCTGAATTCCGGCGCGAACGTCTTCATGGCCGATTTCGAAGACTCCAACTCGCCAACGTGGGAGAACATGATCGAAGGCCAGGCCAACCTGTGCGACGCCGTCAACGGCTCGATCACCTATACCAGCCCCGAGGGGAAACACTACGAACTGCGAGAGCCGGCTGCCACCCTGATGGTGCGGCCACGCGGCTGGCACCTGGTGGAGAAGCACTTCCTGATCGACGGCGAGCCCATCTCGGCGTCGCTGTTCGATTTCGGTCTCTTCTTCTTCCACAATGCCAAGGCCCAGTTGCGCAATGGAACCGGACCCTACTTCTACCTTCCGAAGCTGGAGAGCCGGCAGGAGGCGCGGCTCTGGAACGACGTCTTCCTGGTGGCGCAGGACACGCTCGGGATTTCCCGCGGCACCATTCGCGCTACCGTCCTCATCGAGACGATCCTGGCCGCGTTTGAGATGGACGAAATCCTGTGGGAGTTGCGCGAGCACTCCGCCGGATTGAACTGCGGACGATGGGATTACATCTTCAGCTACATCAAGAAATTCGGCAGCCGGCCGGGATGCGTGCTGCCGGACCGCGCCAAGGTGACGATGCGGAGTCATTTTCTGGCTTCCTACGTGGACTTGCTGATCGCGACTTGTCACCGGCGCGGCGCCCATGCCATGGGAGGGATGGCGGCGCAGATCCCGATCAAGAACGATCCCAAAGCCAATGCGGCGGCCCTCGGCGGCGTGCGCGAGGACAAGTTGCGCGAGGTCTGGGCGGGACACGACGGCACCTGGGTGGCTCATCCGGGCCTGGTTCCGCTGGCGAAGACCGTGTTCGACACTTTCATGCCGCATCCCAACCAGATCCAGCGATTGACTACCTCCTCGGTCACGGCCACGGACTTGCTGAGCACCCCGGCCGGCGCGATCACTGAGGCCGGGCTCGGCCGGAATCTGGATGTCGGACTGCAATATCTCGCCGCCTGGCTCGGTGGGAACGGCTGCGTTCCCATTTATCAACTGATGGAAGATGCAGCAACCGCCGAGATCTGCCGTGCGCAGGTGTGGCAGTGGGTTCACCAGGGCGCAACGCTCGACGACGGCCGTCCGATTACGGAATCTCTCGCTGGCGACATGATGGACTCGCATGTCGAGAAACTACGCGGGCAGATCCCGGAGGAGCGGCTTCTCACTGCGGCAAGTCTCTACAGGGAGATGATCTCAAGCGCCGTTTTTCCGGAATTCCTGACGCTCCGCGCCTACGATTGCCTGGACTAACTGAGGCAGTGATTTCTTTCTGGACATGCCAGAAGCGTTGCCGCATACTGCGGTCATGGGCCCCGAACTGGAGCCCGCCGCGGTGCTTACGCGCCTCCGGGACGATCTGGGTGCGCGTCGGATCCAACAGGGCATTCGGACGCTGGAGGCGATGCGGCCGGCTATCGAGACGATTACCCCGGGAACCGGCGCCGGCGTGCTGCTGGGTCTCATCGCGCAATGGGTGGATGCGGGCTTCGATGATCCTGCGCTGGTTGACCGGCTGCTGGCCAGGTTTCCGAAGGCGGCCCGGCCCTCGCTGCCACTGCTCGACTACCTGCACCTGCGGATGGCCGAGGGCGTGGTGGCGATGTCTCACGAGGATTACGACGGCGCCGCGGAGCACTTGCTGCTGGTTTTGTCTTTCCAGGAGGAGGTCGGCGACATCGAGATGTTTGCGGTCGCCAACTTTTGGACTGGCCGCTGCTTCCGCAAGAGGGGCCGTTACGACGAAGCCCTGCAATACACGGAGCGCGGCGAACACCTTGCGCTCTCGTGCGGCTATCTGCAGATGGCCGCGATCATGCAAGTGACGATGAGCTGGCTGGCGTTCCAAAAAGGCAAGCTCCACGAGGCCAAAGAACTGCTGCGCCGTGCGGAGGAAGCACTCAATCCCACCGACGACTTCCTGAACCGCGGCAACATTCAATCGGCCTACGGGCGGGTCGCCCGGCGGGAGGGGAAGTACGATCTTGCCGTGGAGCGCTTCGAGCGGGCCATCGCCGAATTCCGGCACGGCGGCGGAGCCCACCTGCAACTGGCGCGCACCCTTCTGAATCTGGCGATCGCCCAGCGGCTGCTGGCGGTGCGCGCCCAACAGGATCTGGACCGGGTGGCCGCGATCCGCCGGGGGAAGGGGAGCGAAGCGCCGGGCGATCCCGCGCGTCTAGAGCGGCGGCGCATCGAGCAGATTCGCGAGGAGGCGCGCCGCTGCCTGGCGGAAGCCGGCGAGATATACACGCGCCATCAGAATCACCGCGGGATCGCCGGTGTGCTCATCACGGAGGGCTATCTGCATCTGGATGCCGGCGACCTGGGGTGTGCGGCGTCGCAGGCGGCGGAGGCTTTCGCCCATGGCAGCGGGAAGTCGGACTACATTGTCATGGCGCGCGCCCGGACTCTGCAATGCATCGTGGAGAACGCCGCTATCGAGGAGCAGCTCGGTGATCCCGCGCATCAACGCGAAGCGGCGGAAGCATTCGCCCGCGACGCCGTGACATTGGCGGGCCGCACCGAGAACCGGCGGCTAT
>OKRF01000434.1:4475-24270 GCA_900290315.1 Candidatus Sulfopaludibacter sp. SbA3
AGAACCGGCGGCTACTGGCGCGCGCGCTGGTGTGGCAGGGACTCACCTTTACCATCGAGTCTGCCGATCCAGAGGCGGCGCGCCGATGCTGCGAACAGGCCGTGGCGTTGCTCCAGCCGGACGGTCCGGAGCGCCAATACGTCTGGGAGGAACTGGACACCCTGAAGGCACGTGTGCTGCGGGCGCAACCCGTGGACGCAACGTTGCGCGCCTGGAGTTCAGGCATCGTGGAGGGCCAGTCTTTTCAACAGATGTCGGAGGAGTTTGCGCGATTGGTGATCCCCCGTGTGTGGGAACGGGAGGGCCGCAAGGTTTCCCGAGTTGCCGAGAAGCTGTCCATTTCACCGAAGAAAGTGCGTAGGATCCTTCACGCGGCTGGAGTCAGCGAGCGAGAGTAGCGACCCGCCGCAAACCCGTGCCAGGAGCTGTGAAAGAAAGCGCCCGCAAATGGGCGTTGGGGGCTGAAGCCCGCCCCACCAAAGCAAACAGGGTCGAAAAACCGGTCGAGCGACTGGGTAACGCCGGCGATCTCGTCGCCGGCCGGAGAGTGCAACCGGCGGCAAGACCGCTGGCGTTACCGGTTTTTCATGGAGTTTCGCGGGGCGGTCCGCCCCTAATTGACAGACGACAAAAAACGATCGTCTGTCCCACAGGGCAGCATGGCTGCAAACGCGGACAAGCTGAAGCTTATCCTACGCTGAGCGTGAGGCTTCGCCTCAGGAGCCGACTGGCACCGCTTTGCGGCGTATGCTCGCTAGTCGATATCGTCTCCGGAATAGAGCAGATCCTCGATCTCGTCGATTCGCCGGCTGGCGTCACCGTACCCAATGTCAATGAGAGCCTTGGTGTACGGCGAGGTGAAGAGCAAATAACTCATCAGGTCAGCGCAAGAAGCCGCATCTCGTCCCAGACTGTTGATAAAGTACTGAATCAGATAAGGCATGTCGCGCTGGTGATCCTCCGCGACCTCGGATAAATTCACCGAGGGCGTGATAAGCACTGTTTCCAGGGGGTGCATCCTTTCACAACCATCAATGCCGGACTGGCGGATCAAACCGCTGCTGAGCAACTGATTCAACCGCTCGAGGTGCTCGATATCGGTAGCCAGGTGATCCAAAAACATCACATTGAACAGAATGCCCAGGACCTGCGCCAGGGAGGGATCTTTCTGATCACCAGTGTCCTCCGGATGTTCGAGGCTCTCGCCGCGAACACCGATCGCCAGGAGTTTCTTTGCCCCGAGGCGTATGACCGGGCTGAGAGGCTGTTGAAGCCGGACGCAACCATCTCCGAAAAACGCCGTTCCGTGCGGTGTTTGGAGTCGTACCGGGCTAAAGACCAAAGGAATGGCGGCCGACGCGCAGATATGAGCGACCGTAATCTTGGTCGCCAGTGTCACGCGGCGGCTTCGGTTCCACATCGGGTGACCCTTTTTGCCCTGAATGAAGAGATAACTGTTCCCGGTGTTGTAGTTAGTCGCCGAAATCGCTAAAGCGTAGAGATGTCCACGCTTAATATTCTCCTGGATCCGGTCACAATTCAGGTGTTTGGTGAGAAAGTGACTCAAAGGAGTCGCGTCCAATAGAGAACGGGCGTGACCTCCTCCAAGGATCCCTCCAAAGGACAGGTCCAGTATCCAGGTAAGTGAATTACCGGTTTGCGATAAGACGTTACAGGAAAAGACATCGGCAGGTTTGATCCCAGACCAGAGTTCCGCGACAACCTTGGTCGCCGCGGCAAACTCGTTGCTACCCACGGCAAGGCCTGAACCGTTAATGGCTCCGGCGGAAGTCCCTCCTATGATCGGAAAGGGATTGCCGTGAGTCTGCACTCGTTTGATCTCACCAATGCGTCTTAGAACGCCGGCTTGATAGGCGCCGCGAGCGCCTCCGCCGGTCATCACTAATCCCACCGTGTTCTCCATCTTCACCCCCTTGGGCTTGCGGAAAATCAGGCACCGGTCAAATCGATCAGGATCCGTCTATATCCTATCAGAGGATCGAAGCTGAAAGTCGGAATATCGGGCGCCGGCAGGGAAAATTCGGTGGTGCTGTAATTAGCCGATTGACATTCAAAAAATTCTAGTTTAAATATAAAAGGTCTATACATATTAAGATCTGAGCTACTCAAACAGCGGCATCGGATAGGCCTTAGACCCGCTGGTTTCTAGCCGGTTTCGGGGCCGATATTGACACCGAAATCGGCTTTAACCCCGGTCGAAGAAGGAATCAGAGGCGCGGCTAGCCGCGTCACGGAAGCGGGGCTATATGTTTGCCGACGAGATTGAACAGCCTTTCGACTCCATCGAGAGCGCTCACGAGTATATGAACGTCCTGGCCGCCACCGCGTTAGACGCGGTGAATGATCTCAAGCGTGACCGGGACCGGGCCTTGCGGGACGGCGACCAACGCCGCGCTCAAGCGATAGACCTGGCAATCTTCAAGCTAAAAACGTTAGGCTGTTACGTTTACAAAAGCCGCAGAATGCTGAATGATCTTCGGATTCTCCGCCGGTTGATTCTGAACGAGCGCATTTCTGTGGATAGTGTCATCGCGACGATNNGGCTACCATTTTTGCAAGTTGGGGCTTGCATGGCCGTGGGAGAAGGTGTTGACTCTATCGCGGGAGCCACTTTCTGGTTAGTCCGCGGGAGGGACCTGTTTCTCTTCCTCCACTTTCTGGGAGTTGCGTGCTTTGCCTATATCGCTGCCCGGCGACTGGCACCGCTCGTGCGCGCGCAGCGCGACTTCCGTTTTAACCGGCCACTGTTACGGCTGGGAAGAGTTCTGCAATTCTGGCTGGGTCAGTGGCGCCATGCGCGCTTCCCCTTCGCTGGAATCATCCACATTCTGGTCTTTGCCGGCTTTTTGATCCTGGCCGGCCACGCCTTCGCTCTTCTCGCCCAGGGCATCTCGGACAGATTTGCCGCAGAGTCCAACACCCTGTACGACTCGGTGCGGGATTATGCCGCGACTGTTGTGTTTTTGTGCATGGGCATTCTGATCGCGCGCCGGATATTCTTCGCACCTGCGCGATACGGTCGTCGCTCCCCCGACGCCATTTTCCTGCTCGCGCTAATCGGCGTCCTGATGGCCGTGGATGGTGCTTTCGAAGGAAGCCGATCCGTTCTTCCGGCGCACTTGCCGCCCCTATCGCTGTCCTGGATCTTCGCGGCGGCTTTCTCTTCCGCTTCTCCGGCGACCTTGCACCACTGGCACATCGGCGTCTACCTGTCGCATGAGATCACGTTTTTCTTCCTGCTCTGTTATCGGCCGTTCGGCATCCAGTTTCACGTCGAGACGTCGTTGTTTTCCGTGTACTTCGCGAAGTTGGACCGCGGTACGGTGAAGCCCGTGCGATGGGGAGTCCCGGACGAGCAACTCGACACGCTGCCCTCCTTCGGGGTCAAGAAGATCGAAGACTTTACCTGGAAGCACATCCTGGACTTCTACTCCTGCGCGGACTGTGGGCGTTGTGCGGACCAGTGTCCGGCGAACACGGTCGGGAGGCCGCTTTCCCCAAAGGCACTCTCGATCAAGTCGCGAGATTACATTTTCCGCCACTATCCGGTGGTGGGTCGGTCTCGCGATGGCATGCCCCTGGTCGGGGGGCTTTATTCCGAGGACGAAATCTGGTCTTGCACGACTTGCGGCGCCTGCGAGGCGGAATGCCCGCTGCTGGTCGAATACATCGACAAGATCGTCGACTTACGGCGCGGCCTGGTCGACGACGGCAAGGCGCCGCAATCTCTCCACAAGCCGCTGAAGTCGCTGGAGAGCCGCGGTAATCCCTTTGGCAAGATGGAGAAGAAGCGCGCCGATTGGGGGCAAGGTGCGGTCCCGGTCATCAACGGTGGAGGCGGCGCGGACACACTGTACTTCGTCGACAGCATCACGTCCTATGACGATCGCATCCAGTCAATTGGACGCGCCACGGCACGCATTCTTCACAGCATCGACGAGAAGTTCGGCATTCTCGGTGCGAAGGAGCACGATAGCGGGCACGATGTCCGGCGGTTCGGCGAGGAGATGCTGTTCCAGGCGCTGCGCCAGCACAATACGGAGGCCATTCGCGCCTCCGGTGTTCGCCGGATCGTTACCGCCGATCCTCACGCCTACAACGCCCTCAAGCACGATTACAAAGATGTGCCGCCGGTCGAACATATCAGCCAGACCATTGCCCATGCGGTGAGAGCGAGCCAAATCGAACTGAAGGGTGTCGAGGACGGCGTCTACACCTATCACGATCCGTGCTACCTGGGCCGCCACAACGGCATCTACGAGGACCCGCGCGAAGTACTCGATTGGATTCCCGGATTGCGCCGGGTCGAGATGAAGCGCTGCCGGGACCGTTCGTTCTGCTGCGGGGGAGGCGGTCTGGCGTTGTTCTATGAGGCCAAAGAGGAACAGCGGATGGGTGTGCGGCGGGTCCGGATGGCGGCAGATGCGGGCGCGACGGTGATTGTGACGGCATGTCCATTCTGCATGGTCAACATCGAAGACGCGATCAAGGTCGCGGGTATGGAAGGAAAAATGACGGCCATCGACCTGGCGGAACTGGTCGATCGGCAGATGGTGAATTAACCCAAGGGGGAGACGGAAGATGGAGATCCTGGTTTGTGTAAAAAGAGTACCGGACACCGCGGAGAATGAAATCCAACTCAACGGCAACGGAACGGATATCGAACGCGAAGACCTTGTCTATTCGGTCAACGAACCCGACAATTACGCGGTCGAGGAGGCGCTGCAGATTGTCGCGCGCACGGGCGGCAGCGTCGCTGTGGCGACGGTGGGCGGCGAAGACGATGAGGAGATTCTACGCCGCGAAATGGCCATGGGCGCCGGCCGCGGCGTGCTGATCTCGGACGATCTGTTCAGCGGATCCGACGGCCGGGGTGTCGCGGCCATTCTGAAGGCCTTTGTGCAGACGGGGCATTACGATCTGATCCTCACCGGTGTCCAGGCCGAGGATGGCTGCGCCCAGGTGGGTGGGATGTTGGCGGCCATGCTGGATTACCCGTTCGCGTCGCTGGTGACCTCCATCGAAGTGCTGGAAAGCCGGAAGCTCAAGATTGGCCGCGAAGTCGAAGGCGGAAGCAAGGAAATCAACGCGATCGACCTGCCCTGCGTGCTCTCCATCCAGACCGGCATCAATGAGCCGCGTTACGTGGGCATGCGTGGCATCCGGCAGGTGGCATCCGTGCCCATCCCGACTCTGGGGGCATCGGATATCGGCGTGGACGCGGACGCGGTGGGCGAAGCGGCGGCGAAGGTCAATCGCGTCGACTACTTCGTGCCGGCGGCGGGCAAAGGTGCGGAGATGCTGAAAGGCGGCCGCGAGGAAGTCATCGACCAACTGATGGATCTGCTGAAAGCTAAGGGAGGGCTAAACTAATGCCGCGGATCTTCGCTTACATCGTTCATAAGAGCGGCGTCACGGATGACACTGCAGCCGAGTTGACGGCTGCGGCGCGAAAGATCGACGGCGCGCTGGCCTGCACGGCCATTGTCACCGGCTGGGGTGGCGATCTGGACCAGGTATGCGAAAGCCTGCGCGGTTCGTACCGGGAAATCTGGAAGGTCGCCAAGGAACCGCTGGCGTATCCCAACGCCGAGCTGGTTCGCAAGGCGTTGCTGGCGGTGGTGCCCGCGGGCAGCATCGTGCTGGTCCCGCACGCGCACTTCGGCGTCGATCTCTCGCCGGGGCTTTCCATCAGAATGAACGCGGCGTATGTGCCCGACGTGCTGGAGATTGAGGGCATCGAAGGAACGTGGCTGCATGCGGTGCGCCAGGAGTTCGGCGGCCAGGTGAACACGCATATCCGCTGCGACATCTCTGGTGGAGCGGTGCTCAATATCCGGCCGGGGGCGTTCCGTCCGGCCGAAGGCCCTTCCGAGACTGGGCAGGTAGTGGACAAATCGGCGGAAGTGGGCGCGCTAACGGCGCGGCGCCGGTACCTGGAGACGATCGCCGCTGAAAATGGCGACGTCGATATCACCAAAGAGCCGGTGCTCATTTCGATCGGCCGCGGTATTGGGGAGCAGGAGAATGTCTCCATCGCCGACGATCTGGCTCAGGCCATGGGCGCGGCGGTGAGTTGCTCACGGCCGGTGGTGGACGCGAAGTGGATGGATAAATCGCGACAGGTGGGATCGTCCGGGCAGACCGTGCGGCCCAAGGTCTACCTCGCTTGCGGCATCAGCGGCTCGTTCCAGCATCTGGCGGGCATTAAAGGGAATCCGTTTATCGTCGCGATCAACAAGAATCCGAAGGCGCCGATCTTCCGCGTGGCGGATGTAGGAATCGCCGACGATCTCCTGGAGTTCCTGCCGGCCCTGGCAGAGCGGGTGCGCGAGGAAAGCTGCGTGCCCGGAAAAGAGAGGCGGCGGCCATGATCTCCGCTAAGACACTCAAGCTCAGCTTGAAATCGCTGCGGGAGTTTGCCAAGAAGCGGTTGCCGGACCAGGAACTTCTCGCGTTGGACGCGCGCGATGAATGCCCACTGGAGATTGTGCGTCACATGTGCAGCCCGGACAAGCTGGGGATTCAGCTCTTGTTTATCCCGGAGGAGTTCGGCGGTTTCGGCGGCGGCGCGTTTGACGTGTACTGCGTGTGCGAGGAGATGGCGCGGATCGACCTGGGGATCGCCACGGCCGTCCTGGCAACGTTTCTGGGCAGCGATCCCATCACCGTTGGGGCTACACCGGAACAGAAGAAGCTCTGGCTCTCGCGCATTGCGGAAGAGGGTCTGCTGTTCGCTTACGGCGCCACCGAGCCTGACGCCGGAAGCGACCTGGCAGCCCTCCAAACCACGGCGGACCGCGTGGAGGAAGACGGCCGGGTAGTGGGTTACCGCATCAATGGAAGTAAGCAATGGATCAGCAACGGCGGTATTGCGGGCGCCTACAGCGTCCTCGCGAATACGCCCGCCGGACCGAGTTGGTTCATCGTAGAGCGGGGCGCACAGGGATTCACGAATGGCAAGCCCGAAGACAAGCACGGCATCCGTACCAGCAACACGGCGGCGCTCTCTTTCGCCGACGTCTACGTAGACGCCGGCCGGCTGGTGGGCGGCGTGGAGGGCCAGGGATTGCTACAGGCGCAGGCCGTCTTCGGCTACACGCGCCTGATGGTGGCGGCTTTCGGGCTAGGAGCGGGATGGGCGGCGCTCGACCGGGCGATTCCCTACTCGGCCAAACGGATCCAGGCCGGTTCGCCGCTGTCCGAAAAACAGGGATACACCCACAAGCTGATCGTGCCCAACATCGCGCGGCTGGAGGCCGGTAGAGCCTGCATCGAGGAGACCGCGGAGCGGATCGATGCCGGCGAAGGCAGCCTGAACACCGAGGGCGCCATCGCCAAGTACATGTCCACCGAGGCTGGCAATGCGGCTGCGGAGGCAAGCATACAAGCACTGGGCGGGTACGGTTACACGCACGAGTACATGGTGGAGAAGATCAGCCGCGACGTGCGCATTACCACGATCTATGAGGGCACCAGCGAGATCATGGAGATGACCATCAGCCGCGACCGATGGCAGTTGCACCTCAAGACTCGCGGGCAGCATTACCACGACCGGGCGCGCGAATTTGAAGCGCTGGATGCGCGCCGGCCGAACGTGGGCGCCGGCTACGCGGCGCTGGCCTTGCACGCGTTAGCCGAGGTGATGGAACGGGCGCGGGTCGCTCGCTTGACTCGGCACCAGCACATCTTACTGCGTCTGGGCGAATGGATCGCTTACGCGGAGTGCGCCGGCAGCCTGGCGCGCCGCGCGGCTCGGCTGTCGGAAGGAAAGCTCAACGAGAAGGCCAACCTGCGCTTCGATGCGGCGGCTCTGGCGGCGATCTCGCGCATCTTCGCGCGCGAGGCGGCCCTCAAGGTAGCCCAGGAGGGTCTGCGCTGGACGATCGGCGCCGGCGATGGCGACGTGGCCGCTTGCGAAGCGGCGCTGAGTTTATCCGCCATTCACCGGGCGCAGGCCGGGCTTCTGGCCGACATGGATTTCGTTGCCGATGTGCTGTACGGTAGGGCCGGCAAGGCCGCCGCACATGTCGCATAAACCGCGCCCTGGGGCTGCGGAGTTCGCGGAGAACAACAATGCAGGACACGGCTTATCGAGCAATTGCAATCGTGGGCGTGGGCGCGGTGATGCCCGATGCACCCGACGTATCGACGTTTTGGCAGAACATCAAAACCGGGCGCTACAGCATCGGCGAAGTCCCGCCGGACCGGTGGGACCCGGCTCTGTACTTTGACCCCGACCACACTGCGCCGGACAAGACTTATACCAAGATCGGCGGCTGGGTCCGCGAGTATGCCTGGGACCCCTTGAAGTGGCGCCTGGCCATTCCGCCGCGCGTCGCCGACGCCATGGATGACGCGCAACGCTGGGCGATTGCCTGCACCCGCGAAGCGCTGGCCGACTATGGTTACCCCGACCGGCCGCTGAACACCGGCCGCACAGCCGTTATTCTCGGCAACGCCATGGCTGGGGAGAAGCATTATCTCACGGCGATGCGCGCGCACTTCCCGGAGTATGCCCGCGAACTGGACGAGAGCGTCACGTTTGCCGCGCTGCCCGCTGGGGTGCGGCGTGAAATTGCGCGGGAATGGCGCACCCGCATCGGCGAACGCCTTCCTCCCATCACGGAAGACAGCATGCCGGGCGAACTTTCCAACTGCCTGGCAGGACGAATCGCAAACCTCTATAACTTCCACGGTCCGAACTACGTGTGCGATGCCGCTTGCGCTTCGGCGATGGCGGCGATCCACGCGACGGCGGAGGGGCTGATCGCACATGATTTCGACGTCGCGGTCACGGGCGGAATCGATCGCAACATGGGAGCTTCGACCTTTGTAAAGTTCTGCAAGATCGGCGCACTCTCGGCGACCGGGTCGCGCCCATACGCGGAAGGTGCGGATGGCTTCGTTATGGGGGAGGGTGCGGCGATCTTCCTCATGAAGCGGCTGGCCGACGCCGAACGCGACGGGGACGAGATCTACGCAGTGCTGCGTGGGATCGCTGGGTCGAGCGACGGGAAAGGGAAAGGCATCACCGCGCCCAACCCCATCGGACAGAAGATCGCGATCGAGCGCGCATGGGAGAATGCCGGGCTCTCACCCACCACCGCCACACTAGTCGAGGGTCACGGGACTTCTACCAGCGTGGGCGATGTTGTCGAAGTGGAGAGCATGACCGGAGTGCTTCGCGAGCACGGCGCGAACGGCCGCCCGATCGCGCTCGGAAGCGTCAAGTCGAACATCGGTCATCTGAAGAGTGGGGCGGGGGCCGCTGGAATCCTGAAGACCGCGCTCGCGTTGCGTGACAAGGTGCTGCCGCCGAGTGTCCGCTGCGAGCATCCCAATCCAAATATCGATTTCGCGCACTCGCCGCTGTACGTCAATACGGAACTGCGGCCGTGGACGGAGACGGCGGATGATGGAGTGCGGCGGGCCGGGGTCAGCGCCTTCGGATTCGGCGGGACCAATTTCCACGTGGTGCTGGAAGAATACATTCCGCACAGGCTCACCGGAAACGGTAAGCATTCGGTATCGGTCGGCGAAGTGCCGCATTCCTCTCCTGCACCAGGCAAAGCGCCTCTGCGCGGAGCGCTGGTGACGGGCGCGGCCTCCGCCTCGGAACTGGCCGGGCGTTTGCTTGCCGTTCAGAAAGCAGCCGAAGGGGGCCGCGCGCCGGCAGTCGCCGCGCCGGCGGAATCAGACCTGCGTGCGGCAGAACGTATCGCCATCGATTATGGCGATGCCGCCGAACTGGCAGACAAGTGCGGGAAAGCTGTCAAAGCGCTCGCAGCCGACCAACTCGCGACGTGGAAGGCGCTGCGCGCGCAGGGCATTTTCCGCGGACACGGTCCCGCGCCAAAAGCAGCGTTCGTTTACACCGGTCAGGGGTCGCAGTATGTCAACATGCTGAGCAGCCTGCGGGCCGCGGAACCGATCGTGGCAAGTACGTTCGAGGAGGCTGATCGGGTGTCAGAGCCGCTGCTAGGCAAACCGCTCACCGAGTACATTTTCGTCGATGGCGCGGACGGCCGCGCCGTAACACAGGCCGAAGAGGACCTGCGGCAGACCGCGATCACCCAGCCGGCGGTGCTGGCCGTCGATTTGGCCATGACCCGCCTGCTCGATGCTTACGGCATCCGGCCCGACATGACCATGGGGCACAGCCTGGGCGAGTACGGCGCGCTGGTCGCCGCTGGCGCCCTGCCGTTTGCCGACGCGCTGGAAGCTGTCAGCGCGCGCGGCCGGGAGATGACCCGCGTGTCCATGGCGGATAACGGCCGGATGGCGGCTGTGTTTGCGCCGATCCCGGAGATCGAACGCATCCTGCGGACCATCGGCGGCTACGTGGTGATCGCCAACCTCAATAGCGGCAAGCAGGCGGTCATCGGCGGAGCCAGCCGCGCGGTCGAACTGGCGGTGGAGGCTTTTATCAGAGCCGGATACAACGCCGTGCCGCTATTGGTGAGCCATGCCTTCCACACCTCCATCGTCGCGCCCGCCAGCGAGCCCATGCGGCAAGTGCTGGAGCGATTGCGTCTTCAACCCCCGAAACTGCCGATCGTCGCCAACGTGAATGGCGAGTTCTATCCCGCGGGACCTGATGCCCGGCCCGCGATGCTCGACATTCTGGCGCGCCAGATTGCGTCGCCCGTGCAGTTCGTCAAGGGACTGCAGACACTGTATGAGGCTGGCGCACGCATTTTTGTGGAAGTCGGTCCTAAGAAGGCGCTCCACGGATTCGTCGAGGACGTCCTTGGGGATCGCAGCGACGTGCTGGCGCTGTTCACCAACCATCCAAAATTGGAAGATGCCACGGCGTTCAATCAGGCTCTGTGCGGTCTCTATGCGGCGGGGTTGGGGGCGGCACGGCTCGATACGCACGTTGCAACAAAGACCGAGGCCCAGCCAGCGGGACAACGTCCCACCGGCCGGCCCATCGTGATCACCGGCGCATCCTTGGGCCTGCCCGGGACCGAGCGCATCTTCGATGACAGCAACGTGGCGCGCATGCTGCGCGGGGAGCAGTTCATTGACGCCATTCCGATGCGCTTCCGTCGCGCCATGTTGGACAAGCACATCACGCGCCTGGTGAAGAGCGACAACGGTGGGCCTACCTTCGAGCAAATCAACAATTCCGGAGAGGTGATCAAACTGGCGGCGCGTGGCGGCGCGTTCGACCTGGGCCGGGAGTTCGGAGTGCCGGCGGAGCGCCTCGCGGCGCTCGACCGCGTCACCAGCCTGGCCATCGCAGCCGGTATCGACGCCCTGCGCGATGCGGGTATCCCGCTGACGATGCGCTACAAGCGTACGACCACTGGCACGCAACTGCCGGACCGTTGGGGGTTACCCGATGCTTTGCGGGATGACACCGGCGTGATCTTCGCTTCCGTCTTCCCGGGCTACGACTCGTTCGCGGACGAAATGGCACGCTACTACGCCGATCGCACCCGCCGCGGCCAACTGAACCTGCTGGAAGACTTGCGCGGGCGCATGGTTGGGCCGAATGGCCAGCCGGCCTTGCGGCAGGAGATCGATCGGCGCATCGCCGAACTGCGCGAGACCATCGCCACGCAGCCGTTCCAGTTCGACCGGCGTTTCTTGTTCCGGGTACTGTCCATGGGGCACTCGCAGTTTGCCGAACTGATCGGCGCGCGCGGCCCCAACACCCAGATCAATGCGGCGTGCGCGAGCACGACTCAGGCCGTCGCGGTGGCAAAGGACTGGATCCGCGCGGGCCGGTGCCGCCGGGTGATCGTCGTTTCGGCGGACGACATCACGTCCGATTCTCTGATTGAGTGGTTCGGCGCGGGGTTCCTGGCCAGCGGCGCCGCGGCCACCGACGAAGTGGTGGAAGAGGCCGCAGTCCCGTTCGACCGCAGGCGCCACGGCCTGATCATGGGGATGGGCGCGGCAGCGTTGGTGCTGGAAAGCGCCGACGCCGCCGAAGAGCGCGGGCTCCAGCCTATTTGCGAAGTGCTCGCCGCGGTCACCGCAAACAGTGCCTTTCACGGTACGCGCCTGGACGTCCACCACATTCGGAACGTGATGGAGAAACTGGTGCGGCAAGCCGAGACCCGCAGCGGGATTGGGCGCGAGGAGTTCGCTTCCCGCATGGTGTTTATCTCCCACGAGACATACACCCCGGCGCGCGGGGGTAGCGCTTCGGCGGAAATTCATGCGTTGCGCGCAGTCTTCGGCGAGGGCGCGGACCGCATCGTGATCGGGAACACCAAGGGCTACACCGGGCACGCCATGGGCACCGGAATCGAGGACGTCACCGCGGTCAAGGCGCTCGAAACCGGGTGCGTGCCGTCAGTGGCAAATTTCAAGGAAGTGGATCCGGAACTGGGGCGGCTGAACCTCTCCAGGGGCGGCTCTTATCCCGTTGAGTACGCCCTGCGGTTGGGCGCCGGCTTCGGTTCGCAGATCAGCATGACGCTGATGCGGCGCGTTCCGTGTGCCGGGACGCGTCCCACTCCCAACGCTTTGGGATACTGCTATCGGATCGCCGATCCCGTGGTGTGGCAGAACTGGCTCGACCGGATCGCAGGCTATCCGGCAGACCTGGAGGTCGTACATCGTACGCTTCGCGTGCGCGATGCCGGCATGCCGGCCAAAGTGGAACTGGTCGAAGAAGTGGCCGCACCGGTGGCCCCCGCGCCGGAGCCGAAGCCCATACAAACTCCCGCCCCGGTGCCTTCTGTCGACCTGGTGCAGGAACGAATCCTCGCGCTTGTGGTCGAGAAGACTGGATACCCCCGGGACATGTTGGCGCTGGATCTCGACCTGGAGGCCGACCTCGGTGTTGACACGGTGAAGCAGGCCGAAATGTTCGCGGCGATTCGCGAGACGTACGGAATTCCGCGCGACCCCAACCTGAAACTGCGCGATTTTCCGACATTGGCTCGCGTGATTCAGTTCGTGTATGACCGGCGTCCGGATCTGAAGGGCGCCGCGCCGGAGCCGCAGCCCCTGCAAACGGCCGCCCCCGTGCCTTCCGCAGACCCGGTGCAGGAACGAATCCTCGCTCTGGTGGTCGAGAAAACCGGCTACCCCAAAGATATGCTGGCGCTGGATCTGGACCTGGAGGCGGACCTAGGCGTCGACACGGTGAAGCAGGCCGAAATGTTCGCGGCGATTCGGGAGACCTACAGCATTCCGCGCGACCCCAACCTGAAACTACGCGATTTCCCAACATTGGCTCGCGTGATTCAGTTCGTGTATGACCGGCGGCCGGACCTGAAGGCCGTCGCGCCAGTCGCCGCGGTCGAAACGATCGAGGCCCCCGCGCCCCCGGCCGAAGACTCCGTGCGGCAGAAGGTGCTCGACCTCGTTGCCGAGAAAACCGGCTACCCCAAAGACATGTTGGATCTGGATCTCGACCTGGAGGCCGACCTGGGCGTCGACACGGTGAAGCAGGCCGAGATGTTCGCCTCCATCCGGGAGGCGTACCATATCGAGCGTGACCCCAATCTGAAACTGCGCGACTTCCCGACCCTGGCTCGCGTGATCCAGTTCGTGTACGACCGGCGTCCCGACCTGATGGGCGTCGCACTCGCAGCAGTCACACCGGTCGCACCGGTCGAAACAGTCAAAGCCCCCACGCCCCGCGCAGAAGACTCCATCCGGGAGAAGGTGCTCGCGATTGTTGCGGAGAAAACCGGCTACCCGACAGACATGTTGGATCTGGATCTCGACCTGGAGGCGGATCTCGGCATTGACACGGTGAAACAGGCCGAAATGTTCGCGTCGGTGCGGGCGGCCTTCCACATCCCGCGCGACCAGACGATGCGCCTGCGCGACTTCCCGACGCTCGCTCACGTCATTCGATTTGCTGAGGAGCGATCGGCAACTGAAAGCACGCCGCCGGTATCCGTGCCGGCGCAAGACCCGCCCCGCGAACTCGCGGCCTTCGAGGCAGCCAACAGGGTCCCGCGGCGCGTGCCTGTACCGGTCCTCCGTCCGCCGCTCAGCTTATGCAAGGCAACTGGCGTATCGCTCGAATCGGGCCGGCGGGTTTTCCTTATGCCCGACAGTTCTGGAGTGGCCGAGGCACTGGCCAGCAGGCTGCGGGCGTTGGGCGTCGAAGTGGTGCAGACAGCGGAAGCGCTCGGCGCCGCGCCGGTGCACGGCGTCTATTGGCTGCCCGCGCTGGATGACGAGGGCAACCTCGCACAGATGACGCCTGCCGCCTGGCGCGACGCCATCGACCTCCGCCTCAAGTCGTTCTATCGCACCATGCGTTTGCTGTATGACCAGGTAGCACCTCCGGGCACATTCCTGATTTCCGCGACGCGCCTGGGCGGGCAGCATGGCTATGGAGAGGCCGGAGCGGCGGCACCTCTTGGCGGCGCCGTTACCGGCTTTACCAAGGCATACAAGCGGGAGCGTCCGGAAGCCCTGGTGAAGGCCGTCGATTTCGAAACGGGGCGCAGCGCAGCGGACATCGCCGAACTGCTGATCGACGAGACGCTGCGTGACCCCGGCGCGATCGAGATCGGCTATCAGGGCGGACATCGCTGGACTATGGGCCTCGAGGAACGCCCTGCGGCCGACGGGCATCCTGGTATGGCGCTGGACAAAGACAGCGTGTTCCTGGTGACCGGCGCGGCTGGCAGCATTGTGTCCGCCATCGCCTCCGATCTGGCGGCGGCATCCGGCGGCACATTCTACCTGTTGGACCTAGTGCCGGAGCCCGATCCAGCCAACCCGGACCTCGAGCGCTTCACCAGCGATAAGGAAGCGCTGAAGCGCGATCTGTTCGCGCGCATTCAGGCGCGCGGAGAGCGCGCCACACCGGCGCTGGTTGAAAAGGAGTTGGCCGCGCTGGAGCGCGCGTGCGCCGCCCAGGCAATCATCGATGCCGTGAGGGCGGCCGGGGGTACGGCGCACTACCATAGCGTCAACCTGACAGATGGGGTGGCCGTCGCGAAAGTCGTCGGGGACATCCGCCAGCGCAGCGGGCATATCGACGTGCTGCTGCACGCCGCTGGGATTGAGCGGAGCCATTTGCTGAAGGATAAGGACCCCCGCGAGTTCGACCTGGTCTTCGACGTCAAGAGCGACGGGCTGTTTCACCTGCTCCACGCCACCGGCGATATGCCGCTGCGCACCATGATCGCGTTCAGCTCGATCGCTGGCCGGTTCGGCAACGGCGGGCAAACGGATTACAGCGCCGCCAACGACTTGTTGTGCAAGATCGCTGCGAGCTTCCGTCGGACACGGCCCGAAACGCGCGCGATCGCCATCGACTGGACCGCGTGGGGTGGCATCGGGATGGCCTCGCGCGGCTCGATTCCGAAGATGATGGAGATGGCCGGCATCGAGGTATTACCTCCCGAGGCGGGGGTCCCGTGGATCCGGCGCGAACTGACGATGGGCGGCGGAAGCGGCGAAGTCGTGGTGGCCGGGCGGCTGGGCGCGCTCCTGCAGCCATGGGATGCGACGGGTGGGCTAGCGGCATCGGCTGTACCGCAGGGTCCAATGTCCAGCGGCACGGTGGGCATGGATGTCGACGGCCGTTTGACGGTGGAGACAACGCTTGACCCCGCCATCCAACCCTTCCTCCACGATCACAGCATCGACGGCACACCAGTGCTGCCCGGTGTGATGGGCATCGAGGGCTTCGCGGAAGCGGCGTCATCGATTGCGCCCGGCTGGCACATCCAGGCGGTCGAGGATGTCGAGTTCCTGGCGCCGTTCAAGTTCTACCGCGGGGAGCCGCGCCCGGTCACGATCGAGGCGCGATTCCATCCCGAGGGCGATGGTTTAGTCGCAGATTGCCGGCTGACGGGCCGCCGCGTCCTCTCGGGCCAGGCTGAGGCGCGAATCGAGACCCACTTCACCAGCCGGGTCCGCCTGGCGAGGCAACTCCCCGAAACGGTGGACGGCCCGGTTCCGGCGGCACCCTTCGGACCGGTGGTCGAAGCCGAGGACATCTACCGCGTCTACTTCCACGGTCCGGCTTACCAGGTGCTGAAGAGGGCGTGGTGGAATGAGAGCGGCGCCATCGGCGAGATGGCGGCTGGGCTCCCCCACAATCATCACCCCAGCGGCCAACCGCTAGCGATGACGCCGCGTTTGATCGAACTGTGCTTCCAGACTGCAGGTGTGTTCGAGATGGCCGTACAACACCGGATGGGTTTGCCGCGGCATGTCGATCGCGTTTCGCTCTACCGCACGCCGGAGGCCGTGGCCGGTCCGCTGTTCGCTGTCATCACTGCCGACCTGGCTGCGGGGACATTCGACGCCGACGTGGTCGACAGGGCCGGCACGCTGTACCTGCACGTGCGCGGCTACCAGACCGTGGCGTTCCGCGAGGACGTCCATGCGCAGGTGTTCTCACAGGTACTTGCCGTGACGGCATAGCGCGTGGAGATCCATTGGCTCGCACAGACTGAAAGCGACGTGCCCTTTGGGGACCGCTGGCTCAGCGCGAACGAACGTGTCCGCCTCGATAGCCTGCGCATTCCCAAGCGGCGCGCCGACTGGCGCCTGGGGCGCTGGACGGCCAAGTGCGCCACCGCGAGCTATCTCGACCTGCCGNNCGTCCGGCTGCCTCGGGCGCGCCAGAGATATTCCTCAACGGCTCGCCGGCGCCTGCAGTGATTTCGCTGAGCCACAGCCGCGCTACCGGGTTTTGCGCGATTGCTCCAGCCGGCGTCGAGGTGGGGTGCGACCTGGAGACGGTGGAGCCTCGCAGCCCGGCCTTCCTAGTCGATTATTTCACCGATGAGGAGCAGTTGTTGGTTGCGCGGGTTCCTGCCGCCACGCGAAATCACGTACTCACCTTGTTGTGGAGCGCCAAGGAAAGCGCACTGAAAGCTTTACGTTGCGGGCTTCGGTCGGACACCCTTTCGGTGAATGCCGCTCCGGCCGACTTCCTACGGACACGCGGCGAAGGTTGGCATCGCATGTCCGTCGCGCACATTACGGGCGCCACGTTTCACGGCTGGTGGCGCGGTTCGCGCGATCTGGTATGGACCGTGGTCGCTGGTCCACCGCCGCTCAGGCTCGTCGCGCTTCAACTTTGAAGCGAGACCCATCCAATCCGCTGAAGGTCTACAATTCCAGCAGGACAGTATGATGAACCGGACTGCATCAATTTCGATGATCGTCCTTGCCGGTGTGCTTGGACTCAACGGGCAGGGAACCCGGAAGGCCACGCCGATGGCTTTCCCTGCCGAGATTCCTCCAGCCACCATCACGATTACCGGCATCGATGGCAAGAAGATCGATATCACCGCGGCCGACCTGTTCAAGTTGCCTCAGCACACGATCAAGACTACCGGCTACGGAGCCCCCGCCACCTTTGAGGGCGTGTTGCTGACGGACGTGCTCGCCAAGGTCGACCTGCCGTTGGGCGAGAAGTTTCACAACACGGCAGCGGCCTATTACCTGGTGGTGGAAGCCAAAGACGGTTATCGGGCCGTATTTGCCTGGGCGGAACTCGATTTGACCTTTATGGACAAGCCCGTCTACGTGGCGATGAAACGGGATGGGAAACCGCTCTCAGTCAAGGAGGGCCCGTTCGAATTGGTGGCGCCGGGAGAGAAGAGAGGCGCACGGTGGGTTCGACAGGTGACGGCGATGACGCTCAGGCAAGCGAACTGAGGCGCCAGACCCGGTACCCCTCTAGTGCGGACAGTACTGGAACCTCAGTTTCCTCGGGTTTATCCTGAGGTTGAAGTACTGAAAGATCAAGGAAGTACCGATGCAGAACACGATGAAAGTCTCAGAGCCGGCTGCGATTGGGGACACGGTATTGTTCCCTGTTAAACTCTGCAACTTGCCACCTTTTCGTGCGGCGGCCGGCAAGCTCATCTCCCTTTCCGAGGAGGAGGGTCTAAACCTGAGGCGAGTCGTCTCCCTGGTGGGCGGCGACCCAGCCTTGGCGGCGGAGATCCTTTTCCTGGCTAACTCTTCCTTGTTTGGGTTCCCTGCGCGAATTGAATCGCTGCGTCATGCGGTCGCAGTGCTTGGCTTTGATGGCGTAAAGCGCCTGGCCATGACCGTCGTGATGAGGGACCTGGCGCGGGGAGTGGGTCCCTTCGTCCGCTCGTCCTGGTGTCACAGCGTTGCTTGTGCAGTGATCGCGGAGCAGATCGCACCACGGCTGGGTTGCACCGCCGAACAGGCATATACGGCTGGCCTCATGCACGACATCGGCCGCCTGGGCTTCCTCCGGTCCTATTCCTCCGAAATTAGCCCCGTGCTGTCGGGCGAGTACCAGGATGCGGATCAAGTGATGGCTGCGGAACGCTCGGTAATGAACACGTCCCACCAGGAAGCAGGATCGTGGCTGATTGAGTACTGGGCTCTCCCGCAGCCATTCTCCGAGGTCTGCGCCCACCATCACGACCCTTTGGCGGAGCGCGACTCCCCAGTCCTGCGAGTCATCAAGACGGCCTGCAGGTTGGCCAACGCAGCCGGCTATGCCCCAGTACGGTACACGCAGAGACCACAATATACAGATGTTCTGCGGTCCGCGCTCCCCGACATTCCGGTTGAGTCGTTTCCCAGCGAGGAAGCGATGCAGTCGGAGGTGGAGTCGCGATTACAGAGCTTCGATTCCCGCGCTCGAAGAGGGTAGTTTCGGCGTGATCATTCCTCCGGTGTAGGATGCCGCGCTAGGTGAAACACCGTGTGTTGCCAGCAAAGAAGGTCAGGGCCGGAACCCTGGGTTGTGCGGAATGGACACATGTTTGACGCTGGGCTTAGCCGACCAGTGGGCCGCGCCTCTTTTGGCTGTCACCCCGCCCTCACTACGTGCGACCAACTTCCAGCCATCGCCCGACTTTCGGAGCCCGTAAAAAACGGTTCTCTTCTGTTTCGCGGCCAGGGTCGCCCGCGACCAAACAGCATGAACCGCGGCTTGTAGATGTCGCGCGGTCCGCGACGGAATAGCGAGACGCACGGAACGGAATCGTTTGGTGGGAGATTGCAAAGGACAAATCCAGCCAGGCTGATCAGGATCGAATTCGAGCGTAACGACCCAGTCGAGATTTGGAAGCCCGCCAACGTACCCTTCGCCGTCGCCGTAACCTAACGGCAGCGAAAGGCCGCCGGCCGCTGTCCAACGGCTCTGGTGCGGTCTTGCCCAGTGGGAACAACGGCCCACGATCGCGTACAAGCGCGACCCGCTTCGCGTGCGAAGCACTGACGCGTCTTCTGCCGCAGCACGGAGTACCTCGACCCAAAGCTCGGGGTCATCGTCCGCGGCCAATCTTTCCTCAATCCACACAGGAAGGCCCGGGATGGTGCCGGACGAATTCATATAGTCCATCGTAGCTCCGGAGACTGTCTTTCGGCGTTTCGGATCGAGGCTAAAGCGGTAGTTCACGCCGCAACCGCTGGTTAACAACGGAGCGGCACCCCGACACCCGGGAAACAGGTCAACCCAAGAAGTGCGTGTCGGCATCCCACCCGGTTGGATGACAATGGGGGCGACGTTGGCGGAGATCGTCGCCGTTGGGCAAAACGGTGACAGTCGGCGCATGAGGCGAAGCCTCACCCGGTGGGATGAAAATCTGAGCGCCTGGTAGCGCCGGCGATCTTGTCGCCGGTTCTCTTGGTTGCCGGGTGGGACAGACGTTGCCGGCCCTTTCGAGAGAGCCACAGACTAGCAACGTCAGATTGAACGGGATGTGACTCGGGCGTATCGCGAGTTTGACCGGCGGTAAGACCGCCGGCGTTACCAGGTTTCGCAGGAGTCACAGACTGAGGGCCGGGTTTTTGGCTCGCTTCGCTCGCTACACCGGCGGCGAAGACCGCC
>OKRF01000434.1:24280-24486 GCA_900290315.1 Candidatus Sulfopaludibacter sp. SbA3
GCGGCGAAGACCGCCAGCGCCACCCGCCATTTTCGAGAGAGGCAACAGATTTCGCAAAAGCGGAGAAATCAATTGCCTGCCACCGCTTGCGGCGCATACGTCGTTCGCATTTTCGAGAGAGTCGGGTCGGGAGGCGAAGCCTCACCCGGTGGGATGAAAATGGCGGGGAAAACGCTTCGGAATTTCGCCAAGGGGCAAACTCGAGC
>OKRF01000385.1 GCA_900290315.1 Candidatus Sulfopaludibacter sp. SbA3
AAACCCGTGCCAGGCTCGAAATTCGCCGCCTTTTGGCGAATCTTCGTGCCTGGCTCGAGTTTGCCCCCTTACGAAATCCCGACGCCTTTCCCCGTCCCTTTTTCATCCACTCCCTGAACGATAACAATCGCGAAAGGTCATCTATATGTGCGATTGGGAAACCATGCCTCTCGACATGCCGCTTCCAAGCATCGTCAAACCGTTCGATCCCATCGGGCGCAAATATTAGATCCAAATCGAACGGTCCGTTTCTGAGTTGAATGAAACCCTTACCCTGGCGCACCTCACGTTGTTCACTTTCAGTGAGCCTGAAGTCCAGATCCAAAAGGGCGGCAACCAACTTCTCGTCCATCGACTCGAACAAGCGGTATTTCGCGTCATCCAGAACGGGCTTATATGTTTTGATGAACGAATTACGTATATGCTGTTCGATGGGTCTCGTTGCCGCGGCGTCAAAATCTTCCCAGTCCCGCTCGTTGGCATCCATGGCCGTACTCCCATTCCACGCTCCGGACACCGGCAGGGAATTGTGGGAAGATGGCGTGTCGGTGCGCTAATGCAGATCGCTTCGATTCATCACGTGAGCTTGACGGTGACCGACCTGGAACGTTCGCGGGCGTTTTATCGCGACGTGCTGGGTCTGACCGAAATCGCCCGCCCGAATTTCTCATTTCCCGGCGCTTGGTTCCAGGTGGGAACAGCGCAGCAACTTCACCTGATCGTGCATCCACACTCCACGTTCCGTGAAGGCAAAGGTCTCGATACGCGCGACAATCACTTTGCCGTTCGGGTGAACGACTATTGGGCCACGGCGGAGTTCTTGCGGGCCCTGGGGTACCGGGAAGATGCGGCGGACGAATTCCAGAAGTTGATTCTCAATCCGCACGCCACCGCCGGCTTTCCGCAAATGTATATACTGGATCCGGACCGCCACGTCATCGAGATCAACGCGGAATCGCTGCCGTAGGCCCAACTGGGTCGAAACACCGGCCCAGCGACGGGTAACGCCGGCGATCTTGTCGCCGGTCGGCCAGTGCAGCCGGCGGCGAGACCGCCGGCGCTACCAACCGCCGGTTTTTTCATCCCGTTTTGCGGGGCCTTCGCCTCTAATTGACAGGCGACAAGGTCGTCGGCTCGTCGCGAACTATAATCCTATATCTTCGTTCCACAGCTCGGGATTTTCGCGAATGAAATCGGTCATGAGCTGGATGCACTCCTCGTCCTCGAGGACTTGCACGTCGACGCCGTTCGCACGCAGATACTCCTCCGCGCCCACGAACGTGCGATTCTCGCCCACCACCACGCGTGGAATCTTGTAGAGCACGATGGCGCCGCTGCACATGGGGCAGGGGGAAAGAGTGCTGTACAGGGTGCTAGCCCGATATACGGATGCGGGGAGCCGTCCCGCCTGGCGCAGGCAGTTCATCTCGCCGTGATCGATGGCGCTGCCGGTCTGCACGCGGCAGTTGTGCCCCTGTCCGATTACCTTGTTCTCGTGCACCAGCACGGAGCCAATGGGGATGCCGCCTTCCGAGAGGCTTTTCCGGGCCTGAGTGATGGCCAGTTCGAGATATAGGTCGCGCATGGATGGGCGCGCGCTACTTTGANNAAATGCCGTCGGTCTTGGCCAGAGCCCCGCTCTTCGCTTCGGTGTGGACTACTTCGCCGTTGACTGCGAAATCGATCTTATCGGCTCCCACTCGCACTTCGAGGGCGTTGGTGGATTTCCCGGTGGCGGGGTCCGGCTTCTTCACCGAGTCGCTGGGCGTCTTCGGCGATACGATGCTGGTAGCGTCACCGTTGCGGCTCTTGATCAGCCAGGTGCCATTCTGGGCAACCGTAAAATAGAGGTAGCTTTGTTGCGCGCCTTCCAGGCCGCTGCCGCCGAATACCAGGCCGTAATAATTGATGTGGCTGCTCGGCTTCATCAAGGTGAATGTGCCCTTTAGGGTGTAAGTGCCAGTTGCCGTATTGGCCGGATTCCAGTACACCGCCGCCTGAGGATTGGTGGCGTGGAACCCCGTACCTTCGGTGACGAACTTGACATCGCCGGGGGCGTCCGGGTCCGATGCGGACGTGCTGTGATCGATGCGCATCTTCCAGCCCTTCGGTGCCTGGGCGACCAGCGGCGTCAGGGCGGCCAGCGCGAGGACCACAACTGGGACGTGTAGCTTCATGTGATTTTTCTCCTTACAATCCGTGATCGGACACCATTATAGCGGGGGTTGGGGGTTGGGGGTTAGGGATTGGGGCGCTAGTCTAGCGTCCGCGGGCTGGTGGTGGCGGACCGTGAGGAGCGGGAGTCGGGGTCACCGGTCTCGGCGAATTCGCGGCCCTCTGGTGCAACGCCGCGCCGCGTCCGCCGCCACCACCGCCGAAAGAACCCACGACATCGATCACCTGGATCACGTTTGCCAGCACGATCATGGCACGGGCCAGGCGGGAGACGGCCGGGGTGATGCGGAACTCAGGGTTCGCCGGGTCGCCGCGCGCAATCATCTTCTCCCCTGGATGCACCCACTGGGACCCGCCTGGAGCGGTGACCTGGACACTGCCTTCCCGGGGGATGATTTCCGATTCTCCCCCAGGCTTGATGGCCACAGAGTATACGCCGGCTTGTGACGGAAGCACGGTCACGCTCGGCGTGTGCACTTCGGCCGTGGCCGGGCCCGGCCCATCCACGTGGTAAATCAAAGCACCCGAGACGATCGTGATGTGGAAATGCGCGGCATCAAGCTGGGCCATCCGCACCTCGGAATTGGCGGACAGTTGGAAACTGTTGACGCCATCCAGAAGGACGACAGCGAAGGACTTCGCTTCGGAAGCCAGGCAGTCGCCCTCTTGCAGCGCAGTGGCGGTGTCGAGCGGTGTGGCCAGCGCGGTATCGCCGCGGCGGATGTTGACCGCGCCTTTCACGATGGTGGCATGCGGCGCCTGAGCCTGAAGCCAAGGCGCGAGGAACAGGGCCCCTGCAGCGGCCAGGGACGAATATCGCAGAATGCGCACGTGAGCTCTCCTGTACCGGGTACCAAGTCGATGGTACGCCTGATGGCGCCGCCCGTCGCGCCTCTTTAGAGCTACTGGCGCACGATCCGGCCCGGCAGTATAGTGATGTCAGAGGATGTTACTCGTATGTATTGCCCACGCTGCCTGGTGGAATACCGAGAAGGGTTCACTCTGTGCGCGGATTGCCGGGTGAAACTGAAACCCGGCGTACCTCCGCCACCCGACCCGCCTGAGCCGGATGTGGAACTGGTCACCGTGCTGGAAACCAGCGATCCTGTGCTGCTCTCGCTTGCCCGGAGCACCCTGGAAGAGACGCGAATCGAATTCACAGAGAAGGGTGCCGTCTACCTGGATGGCGCCCGGCCGAGTTACATGCTGGACTGGTTCGGCAACGCCGCCTGCATCCTGGTGAGGCAGGAAGACGAGGCCAAAGCCCGGGAATTGCTGCAGAGCTTGACTATCGCTAAAAGTTAAAGCGCACCTGCAGGTCGATGCGGCGGACGCCGACGATTCCGCCGCCACCGGCCAGCGCTACCGATTCGCCGAATAGCGAGGAGCTCAAGTTGCCCACGGGTGTCGCCATGTTCGGGTGATTCAGGAAGTTGCGCGCGTTCACGCTGAACACCAGCTCCTTGGGGTCTTCCTTCGGCTTGCCATTCTCCGGCTTGCTCAGAGTAATGGTCTTGGAGAGGCGCAGGTTGCAGGAGATCTGTCCCGGTCCCACGGCAAAATTGCGCGGCAGAATCGTCTGCCCAGGCAGGGGCGACAGGTCGAACGCGCCGTATGCCGTGCGGACCACACTGGGCCGTGTGAGATCCGTGGCGATAGCCGGCCGGTCCGTAAACAGGGTGTCGCCGTTGATGTCCCGGCCGATGGTGATGTTGAACGGCCGTCCCGAAGCGGCGGTCAGGAACGGGCTCACCCGCAGTCCCCACCGAGTGGACCACGACCCGTTAAACTGCACACGATTGCGAATGCTGAAGGCAGCCCGCCCGTACTCGGGACCCAGGTTATAGGAATCGGCCGGGAAGGTGCCTGCGCCATCAGTGTCGCTGCGGGCGTTGTTCAGGGTGTAGGAGCCGTTGAACGTGAGCTTGGCATTCACCCGCGCGGTCACGCTGCCGATGAGTTGATCCTGATTGAATCGCCCGCTGGACTCATAAAGGTAGAGGGCGCTGACCCCGCCGTATGGCAGCAGTCCGCTGCCCGGCAGCGGAGCATTGGTATTGCGCGATCGCAGTTCATGCGCGCCGTGCGTGTGCAGATAGGTGATGGTGGCAACGATATTCTTGGGCAGTTGCCGTTCTGCCGCCAGCGCGGTCTGCGCCAGTTGCGGCGCGCGATTGCCCGCGTACAGTTCGCGAATCGCCTGCGGCTGTTGGCTGGCGGCAAGCTGGGCCGCGGTGGGCACCAGCGGGTAGAAGTCCGGAGAGTCCACCACGAATTGCTGTTGGTGGATGCCGTCGCGCCGCAGTGCATCCAGCGCCAGGCTTTCACTGATGCGTTCGTAGAAGACGCCGATCCCGGCGCGCAGCACCGTCTTGGGCGGTTTGTTGCCCTGGGCGCCCGGTCCGTAGGCAATGCCCAAGCGAGGCGCCACATCGCGGTGGTCTCCCAGGTGGTTCTGCCATTCGTAGCGCAGCCCCATGCTGATGGTGAACGCCGGCCGGAGCTTCCAATCGTCCTGATAGAACAGCCCGGCGTCGTATTGGTTCAGGGATGCCAGCGGATGTATTGGTTCAGGGATGCCAGCGGATTGCCGGCCGCTAGGGAGAACTGGCTGGCGCCGCCGCCCGCGGCACGAATCTGTTGCGGCGTAAGGCCGTTCTGCAATCCCTGCAAAGTAAGTTGGTAACTGGCCAGCGACGAAAATGTGTAAGTGCCGGTGTAGTTTGTGGTGTCCTGGTCTTTCAGGATGACGGCGCGGAGGCGCCCGCCCCAGCGCATGAGATGCGTTCCGCGAGTGTAAGTAGTGAGGTCCTGCGCCTCGAAGCGGTCCTGGCTGTTGAACGAAAGAGTCAATGGCGGCCCGCCGCCGGTGAAAGAATCGAGCACCGTAGTGGTGAACTGGTTGGCCGTGCCTTCCTGGTGGGATCGCTGGCGCGAATAGCGCGCGCGGGTCTCGTGAATCAGGTGCGCGCCGAAGATGCCGCTTTCCACCGCCTGCCAGCGGTCTTCCGAATCGTGGTTCTGGTAAGCGCGGGTGGCCAGAGAGAAGCCGCCGACTCCCTGGTTCTCCTGGGCGTCGCGCGAGTACATATACGATGCCGACAGAGTGTGATTGGCGGAGATCTGCCGGTCGATTTTCAGATTCTCTTCGGTGCCGGAAAGCGGCGTCACCAACGCCTGGGAGACGGCCAGCGGCTGCATGTCAGGGCCGAGCGTGACGGCGTTGATAAACGCATCCTCAGTGATCTTGCGAATTTCGAAATCGCCCGAGAACGAAGTCTTCTTCCCCAGGGACCCGCTGAATTCGCCCTCCCACTGGCGCCGTTCGTACGGAGGTTTCGTGGTCGAGAACGGATTGCGCGAATTGAACGCGTCGTTGCCGTATTGGAACAGCAGGTTGCCGTGAAAATCCTCCGTTCCGGGCTTGGTGAAGATCTCGATTCGGCCATAGCCCAGCTTGTCGAACTGGGCGGCGAAAGGGCTCTGATTGACGCGCACTTCGCGAATGGAGGATTTCGGCGGTAAGCGGCCGCCCGTGAAACCGTCAATGTAAATCTGGCCGCCATCCGGCCCGGCAGCCGAGCCCGCCAAGGCTTGCAGGTCTGCCGCCAGGTCGTCTGGGTCATCGGAAAGCGCGTCCAGGTCCTTGCCCCGGAGCACCAGCGCGCTGGCGTTGCTGGAAGGGTCCATCTCCAGCTTGATGGTGTCTTGCACGGTGATCTGTTCGGAATTCACCGGCAGAGTGAGCGGCACGTCTAACATCTGAACGCGGTCCGGCGCCACCTCGCATTGCGCCAGAACGAACGGCGCGAAGCCGGTGGCAGATACACGAATCTCGTATCTTCCACCCGCCAGATTCGGAATCAGATATTGTCCCTGCATGTCTGTGCGCGCACTCCTGGCGGCGAGTTGTTTGCCGGAGAGGGTTACGGCGGCATTCGGCACGGCGCCACCCGACGGGTCGGTCACGCGGCCGCGCAGCACGGCGGTGTTCTGGGCCCACAGACCGCTCGTGGCGAGCGCCATGGACGCAATCAAGATGTGACGATTCATTTAGGTTGTGAGATGCTGCCGTATTTCGCCAGCACAAACCCGGCGTCTTTCACTGGGCCGATGCCGGCGGCGTACCACTTGTGGCCGGTGACGCCTTTTTCCAGAGGCGTAGTCTCGGCGGCGTGAATGCAGTTCCGAAACGTGCCCGCGGGTGTCACGACGGTTTCGGTCTCCGACACAATTTCCACGCGGTCCATCCCCACCCCGGGCGCCTGCTCCTGGTAAAAGCGCTGGCCCTCCCTCGGCTTGCCGGGCATCATCAGGCCGAAGCTGGCGCCTTTGACACCGGAGAGCCACGCGCCCTCATGGCCGGCTACCGTCCCGTTCTTGTACACGTCCACGTCTTCGCCCATGTAGTACACGTCGTTGGTTGCCGAATCGATGGCGTAGTAGTCACGGGTCAATTCGACCAACAGCCCGTTCTTCATCTCCCGGTCTTCCACGATCCGGCACTCTACACCGTCGATCACGCGAGTCGCGGCCAGGACCGTCAACGTGTCGGTATCCTTGCCGTCGCGATACGACAACTGATAGCCGGGGGTGAGCGGAAAGTACGGGTTCGCGCCCTGCACCCCCAGCGATTTCTTATTAACCGGGAAGACGGACTGCCAGTCTTTCGCGGTCTGCGCGCCGAGCAGGACCGCCAGGCACAACACCGGCAGCGCGCGCCGCATTACTCTTTGGTCTCCGCGCCGTCGGCCTTCACCAGCACCTCCATTTTCTTTCCGGCCTTGGTGGTGTATCCCGCTTCGTACATCGCGGCTTCACCGGTCTTGGTGAAGGTCTCCACCATGGTGAGCTTTCCGGCGCCGACCTTCTTCAGAATGGCGGCCTTGGCTGCGGTGGGAATGGCGTCGATGGCGGTCTCTTCCTCCACCAGGAGCAGTTTGCCCTTGGCATCCACGTTGAAGTCGCGGTGCTTGCCGGCGAGCATGGTTTCCACTTCGAACTGCTCCACGCCGTTTTCCTTTTCCTTGCCGATACTCTTGATCTCGGCGCCTTTCAGGTTGTCCGATACGGTCTTCTGCACGGCGGCAGGCAGATCTTTGAGGGCCAGCTTCTTGTCGGCGGCACCGGCAAAGAAGGCCAGAACGGCTGTAGCGAGAATGACGGCTGCGATGCGTCTCATGTTTTTCTCCAGAAAGAAACGGTAACAAACAGATCTGAAAATTGCCTGAAAGGCTGAAAATCGGCGTGCGTGGCTATACTAAATACAGTGGAACTCGAAAAGACATTGCTGCGCAAGGTGGGGGAGGCGATCCATCGTTTCAAAATGATTCGCGACGGGGATCGCGTGGCGGTGGCGCTCTCGGGAGGCAAGGATTCGGCCACGCTGCTGGAGGCGCTGCTGCTGCTGCAAAAGCGCGCGCCTATCGATTTTTCGGTGTGCGCGTTTACGGTGGAGCAGGGTAAGTTCTTGCGGCCCTTCGAGCCCACTGGTGAATGGTTGCGGGCGCGCGGCATCCCGTGGACTTACTTTCGCGATACGCCCTCGCTCAAGTTGCTGGAAGACCAGCCGGGCCATGGATGCGATGTCTGCAGCCGCTTCCGCCGCCGGGCAGTCTACGAAATCGCCCACAATCTGGGCGTGAACGTCATCGCCTTCGGCCACACTGCGGACGATTTCTGCGAGGCCCTGCTGCGTAACACCATGTTCACGGGCAAGCTGAGCGCGCTGCCTCCAGTCACCTGGTCGCGCGCGCGGGAGTATCGGCTGATTCGCCCGCTGGTGTTCGTTACTGAAGACATCACCACCGCCTATGCAGCGCAAATGGGAATTCCCGTAGTTCCGTGCGGCTGCTCGCAACGGACCGGCACCGTACGGCGCGCTTTGCGCGATCTGTTCGGCAGCCTGGAACAGGAATACCCGCACCTGAAGGAGACGATGCTTTCGGCCATGGGCAACGTGGATACCGGCCGCCTGCTGGATCCGCGCTTCCTGGACATGGAAATTCCCGAGCGCGCGGAAGCGTTTCCGATTCTGGAATAGTTCATTCACGCAGGCGCGGAGAAGCGGAGAGCGCTAAAATCCTTTTTTGTTCTTCCGAGCTTTTCTCCGCGTCTCCGCGGTGAAATGCACGAGTCCATTCAACTCGCCGTCTTCCAGTTGGCGGCTCCGCATTTGGGGCAGCGCGCCCAATGTGGCTCTCCTACGGCGCCGCAGTCGCCGCACACCACGGATTTGATGACGATGTTCTCGGGCCGGCGGCCGCGCGAATCCAATTGCCAGACCAGCACTCCGCCCACCGCGAAGAGCAGAAGTGCGGTTACCCAGGCCCCCGAAATCAGGCTCATCACGCCGAAAATTGCCGCCGGCCAGATGGCCAGCCATTGATTGCGATTGGGACGCCACGCCATATTGACCCGATGATACTCTATTTGGCGAAACTGCTTCCTTCTTTCCAGTGCGGTTTCTCGGGCGCGTTCGCCAGAGTCGCCACCAGGCGGTTGAAGAAGTCGTTAAACTTCGCGGCGGCTTCGGGCACCCACGGCTGGTTGATGTCGTCCGCAGGACTGTGATACCGCTCGGCGTACCAGCGGCGGTAGACGGCTTCATCGGGCGAGCCCGGCTCGTATCCGAAGATGAATCCGGTAGCGGGCACGCCGATCTGCATGAAGCTGTAGTGATCGCTGCGGCGCAGCAGTCCGCGTTCCGGTTCGGGATCGGGCGGCTGTATGCGGATGCCCATGGGCGCGGCCACCTGCTTCACTGTGTCGCCGAGCGTGGATTCATCGATGGCCAGCATGGTGAGAGTCTTCAGTGGAAAGATGGGGCGGAGCTGATCCAGATTGATGTTGGCCACCATCTGTTCCTTCGGAACGGTGGGATGGGCGGTGAAATACTTGGAGCCGTACAGGCCTTTTTCCTCGCCCGTGACCACGCAAAACAGCAGCGGCCGCTTGAGCCTGGTACCGGATTCGTGCAGGCGCTGCGCCATATCGATCAGGGTAGCGACGTAGGCGGCGTCATCGAAGGCGCCGTTGTAGATCCGGTCGCCGTTCCACGGTTCGCCGAAGCCGTAGCCATCCAGATGGGCGGAGACTACGATGTATTCCTTGGCGAGCGCCGGGTCCGTTCCGGGAAGAACGGCGACGATGTTGTCCGATTCCAGGTCGGCGCTTTCGACCTTGAGGGAAGCCTTGAAGGTGGCGGGAATGGCGAAGCGCGGCAGCGGCTTGCCCGCGGACTGGAGTTCCATCAGTTCCTTATAGGTGTGGCCAGAGCCTTCGAAGAGCAGGTCGGCGAAGGCGGGATTGAAGCGGAAGTTGAGGCCGGCGGCCGTGCCCGCCGCTCGCTGGGCGGGTTGGCCGTCGCGTAGGGTC
>OKRF01000068.1 GCA_900290315.1 Candidatus Sulfopaludibacter sp. SbA3
CAACCCCCACCGCGGATCAAAGCCTCCCAGATCCTGCCAGAATAGGCCGCCGACAGGCCCGCTTTGTGGTGAAGACCTTTGGGTAGCCCTCACTGATTCTGAAAGGTTTAGCTCCCGAGACCCCCTGACGTGCGAAAGATCGGCTAGCGCCGACCTCCGGAGGAGCGGGGAAATTTTCGAGGGTGGCACTGGTTTGCTGCGCGCTACCCCGGGGCGACTTCAGTGATTTCCAGATCCAGAATGCTGCCGCAGTCGGCGCACACCAGGCTATTGTCTTCAGTCAGATAGACCGCGATGGAGTCGCACTTGGCACAAGCGGCGGTGGGATCGGCAGCCTCGGGAAGGGGGTCTGGCGGCGCCACATCGCGGAGGGTAACGCCTCGGGTCTTAGTGAGAGGTTCGAAGGTAGTTCCGCAGTCGCCGCAGACGTGGTTGTAACAGCAATTCGGTGTGCAACTGTAGAACACGTCCGCCGAACCGCAGATGGGACACGCCATTTCGAGCTTTCTGGTTTTCACATTTACTGCTTAGCGGTGTTGAAGAACACCGGATCCATCACCACGTTGCTCCTCTTTTGCAGGTCCTCCATAGCCTTCTGGGCCTGCTCCGGTTTGAGTTTCTTCTCCAAATCGCCCTTCACGTCATCGAAGCTCTTGGTGGACTTGGATTCCAGCTTGATGATGTGATACCCGAACTGGCTTTTCACTGGCTCGCTGATCTTGCCGGGCTCGAGGGCGAATGCCGCCTGGTCGAAAGACGGCACCATCTGGCCGTGATGGAAAGTCCCCAGATCACCGCCCTTCGCGCCGGAACCGGCGTCGTCGGATTCCTTGGTGGCGAGGGCGGCAAAATCTGCACCGGACTGCAATTGTTTCTCCAGATCCTGCGCTTTGGCGAACGCATCCGTATCCGAGAGTTCCTTCTGCCCCGGGCGCACAGGCATGGGCGCTCCCTGGATGCGGACCAGGATATGGCGGGCGTGGGCCTCTTCGAATTCGGCCTTGTGCTCGTCGTAATACTTCCGCATGGTGGCCTCATCGACCTTCACTTCCTTGTTGATTTCGGCGTAGGTCAGGCCCGCTAAGACGTTCGCCATCTCGAACATGGTTTGGGTCTTGAAGGCAGGAGTCTGGTCCAACCCGCGCTTCTTACCTTCAGCAGAGAGAACCAGGAGTTTGACCAGGTTGTCACCCAGTTGTTTGCGGCCGGCGCCGCGGTACATAGGGCGGACCTGCTCCGGCAGAACGTCAATGATCTGGTCGATCTGCCCGGCGGTCATTTTGACATCTCCCACGGTCAACACCACAGTGTCGGGGGGAACGACAACAGGAGCTTTCGGTGGTTCCGGTACGAGTTGAATGTTAGGCGGCGGTATGACGCTCTTAGGCGGCTGCGGAGGCGCCGGGGGAGGCGTCTGGGCCAGCAGGCACACGATTGGGCAAAATAAGAGCACACTACGAAAAAACTTCATTTATTTATCATACCAGCGACTATCGCCGCGCCACGGCGACATCGAATTCGAAGAACCCTTCATTGTCCTTGAATCCTGCCCCCATGCGGTCGTTGACCGTGAACCAGGTATGTCCATTCAAAGTCCGCGCGACCAACGAGCCGGCCGGTTTCTGGGGCGCCACAAAGTCGGCTCCGCCTTCGGGATCCTGTCCCGGGATGATGCCATTCCCGGCGGGTCCGTTGCATCCCGAAGCATTGCGCAGGCGCGGGTCCCAGCACACAGTCCCGGTCACGTTCCAGACCCGCACGGGGTCAGTGTTGGGATTGGGAACGTTGGCGCCCCACTCGAGGTTGGCCGGAAGGTAGACATGATACAGGCCCGGTCCTTTCTCTTGCACCACGGCCTGCTCCGGAGTGCAGAGAGACCGATTGGGCAGACAGGGAAAGGGGGCGAAGGAAATGGTGGAGTCGACGGTGGACATGGTGGAAGCGGTGTCGGGACGAGGGCCACCCCGGAATTTCCAGTTCAGGATGTCATGGTTTTCCCACGAGCCGCCAGTGGCTGCTGTAAAGCCGACCCATGCGGTGCCATCACCGCCTACGATACCGGCCAGATCGACAGCGGCAACACGTACCGGCTCCGCCAACGCATCCAGGTATATGGAAAGCCGGGGCGGGTCATAGGTGATTCTGGCAACATGCGGCCGGCCGTCTTTGAGACGGACGGGCAGGGCTTGCGAATGGGACTGGCATCGCGGTGGCCACCTCTTATCGGCGACCGGGCCATTGGAGCAGACGGCGATGTAATTGTCGGATGCATCCCAACCGTTGGCGAAGGTGTCAAAGAACACAGCCAAGCGGCTCACGATACCGGGCGAGTCCGCCGGCGCCCCAATGTCATTCCGCATGAAGCCAGCCGACGCGCCATATCCGCCGATGGCCTTGGGCCCCTGGTTCTGCACCACGAAGGCGAGCCCATCGGCGCCTCCCCCCAGTCCGCCCTGCCCAGTGAGGCGGAAGGTGAAGGTGGTCTCGAACCCGGGTGCGACGGGTTGCTTCACACGGAACCAGGCGGCTCCGGCCTGGAAGCGGCCGGCGTCCGTCAGGCGCAGCGTTTTGTTGCCTCGATACGCGTCGCGAACCAGGACCAGATCCTTGGTAACCGCGAAGTCCACAAATTCGAACTCGCTGGCCACGGTCACGCCCAGGAAGAAGAGTCCGCTGGACAGCAGAGCGCGTGCCACCGGCTAGTTCTCCACGGGAATTCGATTTCCCCGGTCCACGATGAGGAAGTCGAGCGGCATTTTCCGGCGTTCCAGTTTGAGTCCGAACTGACCTTCCAGGGCGCTCTTGAGGAGATCGGGGAAGTCCTCACGGCCACCGGCAAAATGTTCCGTGTCGAGTTTCAGAGTGATGTCAAAACTTCCCGTCAGCCCGGTTCCATCGATCACAGTTTCGGCAACTCCCAACGGAGGCGGACCGCCGAGCCTCTCGGCGAAGTCGGACATGGCGACGTTCTTGAATATCAAACCTTGCGGCTGCTTGCCGCCGATCGGGCGGGGTCCATCGGGAGGACCGCCCGCCGCCGCTGCTGTCAGATTCTTCGGGCCGTTCCTGGCCAAAACCAAAGCCAGGACGGGGAGTTCCCTGGATTCGCGATGGAAGGCCAGTTTGAACCTTTCGGTCAATAGCGTCCGCATCATCACCTCCAACCGGGCGGGCGGCACAGGACCGGCCGCTTTGGCGATGATATCGTACCTTTCGGAAGTGATCCAGTCGGGGCCCGAGATCCAGGCTGCCCTTTGTCCGTAGGCCCAGCCGAGACACCAGAGCAGTTCGGCGTTCCGCATGGTGACGGCGCCGGGAGTGACTTGGAGCCAGGGGCCATTGCGAGGTTCTTCGGCATCGCCCGCCTGGTGGATCTTGACCGAGGCCGCATCGAATGTCTGGGCGTGCAGGAGGGCGACTGCGAGGAAGGACAACAGTCCGGAGCGTGGCATGGACGGCTACTGCGCTGGTTCGACGACGGCGGACATGGAGCCTTTGGAGCGTTGCAGGCGCCAATCCGGGCCATAGGAGTGGATTTGATCGCGGGCGAATTCCGCTTGGGGAAGCTCGCAGGTGATGAGGACTGTGCGGCCCATGCGGTCCACTTCCTCGGCGTGGCGATAGGCTTGTTCCAGGGTGAAGATAAAGATCTTCTGGAGCATCTCGATAACGTAGTCGTAGGTATGATCGTTGTCGTCCAGCAAGACGACGCGGTAGAGAGGAACCAGGCGTTCCTGTTCGATGACTTCAGTTTCGGGAGAAACCGAGGGTTTCGCCATGGGCACCGGCGCTGGCCGGTAAGAATAGTATGCGCTATTGGGGCGGCGAGGGACAAGGGGCGTGTCCGCCCCACGGGACTACCCTACCAGTTCGGGTTCGCGGATGCCGGCGCGGTTTTTGCGGCCTTCCAGAATGAGGCGCTTGTACTCGGCCGGGTCTACGATGGGGATGGCGAATTCCTTTTCGATGCGTTCGCGGAAGACCGGACCGGAGTTGTAGGCACAGAACGGGTAGATGCGGCCGTTGGGGGCGGCGTAGTGGATGACGCAGCGTTTCACCCGCTCCACGTCGTAGTTGTACGAGTCCATGAAATGCATGCCGGCCAGCATGAGGGTGCGGTAAGTGAATCCCTGCTGCTCACTTTCGCCGCGGCCCAGGCGCTTGTCCGTCATGCCTTGCAGGGTCTGCAGGAATTTGTTAAACGTCAGGCCCTGGGGCGCCTTCTCTTCGTGGAAGAACTTGCGCAGGTTGTTCCAGGCTTCGATCTTGGTGAAGAATTTGAGCCGCCGTTTGCCGGCCTTGCGCGCCAATTCATCCATCTCGCGCAGCATGGGGCCCACTTCCACGAATTGCGTCACGGGCATGGCCTTGCGGTTCTGGTCCACAAACAGGTACGTCCCCAGCGAGCAGTGGGGGTGGCAACTCAGGGTGGTGGTCTCTTCGCCGCGCAGGGCGCTGAGGAGCTTGGAGAACGGGGTCACGCAAGAAAGCGGGAACCAATCCTCGTAGGGATCGCAAATGCCGGTCTGCTGCTGCACCGCATGGGCGAAATCGGACAGCGTGAAGCGCTTGGATTCCAGTTCATGCCGGGCGATGCGGCCGGTGAATGCCACGGGCTGGAAGCTGATGCCGCTGGTGCATTCGATGTACTCCAGCGCCAGGCGGAGGATGTCGCCGATCTGGTGATCGTTCAGCCCCTTGACAATGGTGGGGACGAAGACGATTTTGAGTCCGGCCTTCTTCACGTTTTCGATGCACTGTAGCTTCTGTTCCCACAGCGATTCGCCGCGGGTGCGGCGGTACACGTCGTCGCAGACGCCGTCGAACTGCAGGTAGAGCGTGTGCAGGCCGGCTTCCTTGCACTGCTGGGCGAACTCCAGGCTGGTGAACTTCAGGCCGTTAGTGGCCACCTGGGTGTGCGAGAAGCCCAGTTCGGTGGCGAGACGCAGGGCGTCCAGAAAACGCGGATAGATGGTGGGCTCGCCGCCGGAGAATTGCACGATGCGGGTAGCCACCGGCTTCTGGTCTCTCAGGGTCTGGAGCATGCGGCGTACGGTGGCGAAGTCCGGCTCATAGATGTATCCCGCGGCATTGGCATTGGCGAAACAGACCGGACAGGTCAGGTTGCAGCGATTGGTGAGGTCCACGTTGGCGAGGCCGGTGTGGCTGGTGTGCATATTGCAGAGGCCGCAATCGGTGGGACACTCCTTGGCATCGGTCACGATGGGGTTGTTGAGGCCCCGGTTGTCGCCGAAGGTCCACTCTTCCATCTTCAGATAGAGGCGGACATCGGAATACACAATGTCGCGAAACTCACCATGCTCGGGGCAGCGCTTCTCCATCACCACCTTGCCGGCGTCTTCAAAGATCCTGGCATCAATCAGTTGCGTGCACTCGGGGCAAAGCGATTGGGTAGTTTTGGGCAGTCCCGTTTGGAGGGACTGAATGCGCGAACCCGTATAGGTAGTTTCGGGTTGTAATACCTGAAAATCTGCCATGATTGCTCATTGTAACGGGAGTGGGTTGGGGGTGCCACCCAGAGGCACTAAAGGGCGAGTTCTCCGGGTTGTATGGGTGGATTGGGGGGGCGAATGGGGGTGCGTAGGATCGGGCGATGCCGCGCCCAGGAGGACCGACGACACAAAACGAATATCTGTCCTACGCAATTCGCAGGCCGAGATACTTTACGAAGGGCTCGAAATCCCTGTCGTTGTGCAGCAGTTCGTATCCGCTCTCTATGCATCGCGTCGCGATCACCGAATCGATCGTGCGGCGGACCGTCGCGCCACGCTTGCGCAGCGCCCGGAAGTTCCGTGCGGCCTGGATCGCGATTTCCTGCCCGCCCAGTTCCACCACTGTCAGGGAAGTGAGCAAGAGTCTGACCTTGTTAAAATCCTTTTCGTTATCGATGCCTTGGAGAACCTCCGTCAGGATGAGATCCCCGATGGCCAACGGGTCGTGGCACAGCAGGCTGTCGAGTTTCTCGGTCTGCGTTGTGACCGCTCCACGGAAATAATCGATCCATACGCTGGAATCGACCAGAATCACTTGTCAGTCCTCATCACGTCGAGATCGCCCTGCCAGTCCAGTTTGCCGCGGAGCCGGCGGATCTCGGTCTGCTTGCTCAGGCGCAGCAAGGTCCGCAGGCCGAGTTCCACGGCGTCACGCTTGGTTTTCAGACCCGTCGCGCGCAGTGTGTCGCGCATCAGTTTGTCGTCAATCACGATATTCGTCCGCATGGATGTGTATTACTCCTCAGTTCTATACACA
The DNA here is from genome assembly GCA_900290315.1 of Candidatus Sulfopaludibacter sp. SbA3. GTDB lineage: Bacteria > Acidobacteriota > Terriglobia > Bryobacterales > Bryobacteraceae > Sulfopaludibacter. Next base: position 6,271 of record OKRF01000068.1, read on the forward strand.
TTGTACTCCCGTGTGCCTTGGGAAAATGCAAGGCGACGGCCGTCTTAGACATCCGCCAACCCGCCGTTGCTGAGGCAGCCTGGTAACGCTGTGCGTTACACTTGGAACTGCAAGTCATGCCGAGATTGAGACTCGCTATAGCCTTGCCGGTTGTGCAGTGCCGTTCCTGAATGCTGTCCGGTTTCTTGACAAGTCTGTTGGCTGGCGCGATCCATCATTGGCATTATTAGGGAGCTTGACCCGCCAGCAGGCGAATCTTTGAGGTTGATGTGGTCGGCCATTCTGATCGCCATGGCGGTTAGAAGACTGGTATTGGCAATTGGTTCGGGAAACATCAAACAGCATCAAACTGCGGCGGCCCCGCCAAACTGATCGGCCGGCTCCGGCCGGCGGGCAAGCTGAAGCCTGCCCTACCGTGGCACAATGCAAGTTGACCACCGTATTGGACATTCCCCACGCCGCGGGTGCCTTCGCGGCGGCATTTCTGGCCGGCGCGATCAACTCCGTGGCCGGGGGCGGCACCTTGGTTTCTTTCCCGACGCTGATCTGGTTGGGCCTGGATTCGGTGACGGCCAATGCCACCAGCACGGTGGCGATCTGGCCGGGGACGGTGGGCAGCGCGTGGGGATACCGGCGGGAAATGTCGCAGGTGGAGCCGCGCTTCTGGCTCATGATTGTGCCCAGCCTGGTGGGAGGCATCACCGGGGCGCTGATGCTGCGCTGGACCCCGCCGGCGGTTTTCGACAAGCTGGTGCCCTTCCTGATTCTGTTCGCCACGCTGCTGTTCATGGCGCAGGAGCCGGTGCAGCGCGCGCTGGGGACGGGCGACGCCAAGACGCGCAAATCCACCTCCTGGCTGGTGTGGGGCCTGCTGTTTCAACTGTGCGTGGGCCTGTATGGCGGGTATTTCGGCGCGGGCATCGGGATTCTGATGCTGGCGGCGCTCAGCATTCAGGGCCTCCAGAATATTCACGAAATGAACAGCCTGAAGGTGGTGCTGGGAGGTAGCATCAACGGCATTGCCGCGGCTTACTTCATTTGGGCGAGGATGGTGTACTGGCCCTATGTGCTGCTGATGGCCGTGGCGGCCATTCTGGGCGGATGGGGCGGCGCGGGAACGGCTCGCAAACTGGGACGGACGGCGGTGCGTCGCATCGTGATCGGCATCGGGTTCTTCATGGCGCTGTCGCTGTTTGTGAAAAGATAGATAAGCATGAAGTATGGATGGATTCTGGGGGCCGTCCTGCTGGCCGGTCTGGTACTGGTGCCGCGATATCTGGAAAGCTGCGGTGTGTTTCCGATGGAACTGCGGTTCACCGCATATCACAGCATACAGCCTGAAGACTATGCCCGGGGACATTTAGGCGTGTTGCGCCCGCACTTCGAACGGAGATATCTGTTGCAGGCGTATCGGACGTTATCGGGCCTTCCGCCGATTCCCGCAGAAGCAAATCCCGCGTCACCGATGCCGCCGGACTGGCGACGCGATCAGCCCTGGATCGAGGCGCGAAAACTGGTGGCTGGAGCCCCTGCGGCCGACCGGATTGACGGAGATAAGAAAGTCCCGGGGGACGATTTTCAGGTCTACTACAACTGCCTGGGGGACGCGTTCGCCAACGCTGCAGCCACCTTGCGGAAGCGGGTAGCACAGTGGGGCGCGAACAGCCCACAGACCGCCGAGTGGCTGCGCGGACAGGACCAGGTGTTCCAGAACTGTTCAACCGGACCAGTGATCCCCAAGCCGATACCCTCTGGCGACAAACTGCTGGCCGCGGATCGCGACTATCAAATCGCGGCAGCCGAATTCTACGCGGAGCAATACGATCAAGCCAGGAGAGATTTCGACAAGATCGCATCCAACACGAGTTCTCCCTGGCACGATACGGCGCGCTATGTGGCGGCGCGCGCCTGCATCCGCCAGGGCACTATTGGCAAGGTCCCGGACAAACTGGGGGAAGCTGCCGAACGACTGGGAGCGATCGTCAAGGATCCCGCTGCCGCGTCATGGCACGCGGCGGCGGAAGAATTGCTCGGCTTCGTGCGCGCGAGGACCGAGCCGCAGCAGCAGTTGGTGCGACTGGGTGAGCAACTGATGCAGCCTGCACCGCGCGAAAAACTGGAACGCGTACTGACCGATTACACTGACATCTGGGATCACCTGACTCCGGCGGACGCGTACCCGCGGAATAGCGACGTGGCGCAGTGGATCGGGGTATTTCAGTCGGACCTTCCGGCGATGGAAGTGTGGCGCGCCAAGCGGACGATGCCCTGGCTGATCGCGGCGCTGGCGAAGTCGCGTTCCGGTGACCCCGCGGCGCACGAGTTGATTCCGGCCGCGCACGCGGTGAAGCCGGATTCACCCGCCTATGACAGCATCATGTACTACGGAATCCTCACGCAAATCCACGCCGGCGAACTGGACGCGGCGCGGGCGTGGATCGATGGAGCGCTGGCGGCGAAGCCCGCCCTTTCCACGGCGAATCTGCTGCGCAGTGAACGGCTGCGGCTGGCTCGCAGTTGGGACGAATTCCTGCGCTTCGCGCCGCGGTGGCCGGCAGGTGAGGGCTCCGAGGACGGTTACGAAGGCCCCGTGGAAGACGCAACAGCGAAGCGGAAACCTTACGCGCTCGACCTGGATAGCGCCTCTCCGTTGAACCGCACGGTCCCTCTTTCGCTTATGGCAGATGCCGCGCAAAACAGCCTGCTGCCGCCGAATCTGCAAGCGGACGTTGCGCAGGCGGCGTGGGTGCGAGCAGTTCTGCTGGATGACGGCAACGCTTCCAGGACCCTGGCTGAGCGCTTGGAGAAACTCGAACCGGAACTGGCCGCGGAAATGCGCGCTTATCTGGCCGAGAAGGACGCGGCCGGGGCCCACTTCGCCGCCGTGTTCCTGAT
>OKRF01000115.1 GCA_900290315.1 Candidatus Sulfopaludibacter sp. SbA3
CTTCCGTCCCCGGTCCGGCGAGCGAAGCGAGCCACAAAACCCCGGCCCCTGGCCCCCGGCCCCCGGCCCCTGTCTTTCGAGAGTACGTCCCGCCGGAAAATCTCCGCCGGGCGAATGGTGCGGATGCTCAATAACGGCGGCAAGGTAAACAGCAACGTGATCAGGCACGCGATCGCCACTCCTTGCACTGCCGGCCACGCATCCCACGCCGCCGATGCCTGGATGGTGAAATACCGGGCGATCATCCCGGGGAATGCCGACGCCACCGCGATCCCCAGCACCGCGCCCAGCACTCCGCCGCTCAGTCCGAGCATCAGAGTCTGCGCCGTGTAGATGCGGATCACCTGCGCCGAGCGGGCTCCCATGCATTTCATCACCGCGATGGAATCCAGCTTCTGCTGCAGATGCCCGTGCATAGCGCTCCCCACCCCCATGGCGCCGATCACCAGCGCGATCAATCCAATCAGGCTGAGAAAGGTGGTGGCGCGATCCAGCCCTCGGGTAATGATGGGGTGCGTCTCGGTGTAATCGGCGATGGTGGCTTCGGGGAAGTTGTTCTTCAGAATGGCGCGCACTTCATTCACCGATGGCCCACCCGCGGCGGGCAGGCGGAAGAGATACCGTTCGGCGGCGCGGCTGCCCAGGCTGATTAGCCCGGTGCGCTCCAGTCCCTCGCGGCTGATCATCACGCGCGGGCCCACATTCAGGCTTCCGGTCATGCGGTCGGGCTCGCTGGTCACCACGCCGGCAATCTGAAAGTCCTGCCCGCCCAGGTGCAGGGTGTCGCCGGCCTTCACTTTGAGGCGCACCAGCAGATCGTCCGACACTGCTACGGAGCGGGCGTCGAGGGCGTCGCGCAGGGGCCGCCGCGGGTCCAGTTGGACTGTGCCATAGAAAGGGTAGGCGGCGGGATCGACGGCTTTCACGGAGACCAACAGCGGATCGGCCGCGGCGGCGGAGGAGGCCATGGTGACGGTCTCGGTGATCCAGGTGCGCTGTACGCCGCGCCGGGCGAGGTCTTGCAGCACGGCGTCCTGCTCGCTGGTGGGCATGGCGAAGACGCGCAGGGACATGTCGCCTGCCATCAGGGTGCGCGCTTCGCGCAGCAGCATGTGGCGGAAGGCGCTGCTGAAGCCGCGCACGCCGGTGAGCGAGCCCACTCCGATGGCCACCGCCAGCACCACGAACAGGAATCGCGGCCGCGCGGCGCGCATCTCGCGCCATGCGATGCGGATGGCCGCGGACCATGCCAGTTGCTGTTTCATTGGCTCACGATGAGACCGTCGCGAAGCACGATGCGGCGGTCGGCGGACTCCGCCAGGGTTTGTTCGTGGGTTACCAGCACCATGGTGGCGCCCTGTTCGCGATTCAGCGCAAGGAGAAGGTCGAGCACGATCCGTCCGGTCGCGGTATCCAGGTTGCCAGTGGGTTCGTCCGCCAGCAGGATGGGCGGCCGCAGCGCGAAAGCGCGAGCCAGTGCCACGCGCTGCTGCTCGCCGCCGGAAAGCTGCACCGGGTAGTGATCGCAGCGGCCTATGAGGCCCACGCGCTCCAGCAGTTCGCGGGCGCGTTCGCGGCCGCCCGAGTCGGTGCCTGCCAACTCCATGGGAAGCAGCACGTTTTCTTCGGCAGTGAGCGTGGGGATGAGGTGATACGACTGGAAAACGAATCCGATCTTGCGGCCGCGCAGCACGGCCATCTCGTCTTCGTTGAGGCGGGTGATGTCTTCGCCATCCAGCAGGACTTGCCCGCTGGTGGGAAAATCGAGCCCCGCCAGCAGCCCCAGCAACGTACTCTTTCCGCTACCGGAGGGCCCCATGATGGCGGCAAACTGACCCTTTGGGATCTCCAGGTCGATGCCTTTGAGAATTTCGACACGATGCGTGCCGGTATCTATGGATTTGGTGAGCGCACGGACCTGAATCAACCTTTATTATGGCATTGGGATGAAAAAGGTTTGTTTGTTCGCGCTGGCGGCTGCCTTGTGCGGCTGCCGGCAGCAGCAGGATACCGGATTAGGTGCGGGGGCTGTGGGTCCCGGTGCGGAAGCTCCCAAGGCGGCCCCGGCGGTGGACAGCCGTCCCGAGATTGCGTGCTTTGGCGACAGCCTCACGGCAGGTTTGGGACTGGAGGCAGGCCAGAGCTTCCCCGACCTGTTGCAGCAGCAGTTGGATCGCCGCGGCTACCACTACCGTGTGGCGAATTTCGGAGTGAGTGGCGACACCACGCAGGATGGACTCGCGCGGCTGCCGCTGTTGTTGGCGGACAAGCCCGCGCTGGTGGTATTGGAACTGGGAGCAAACGATGGATTGCGCGGCCAGCCTGTCGACGTCACGCGGGGAAACCTCGCGCAAATCATCGAGTCTCTGCAGCAGGCCGGCGCGCGCGTGGTGCTGGCGGGAATTACCCTGCCGCCCAATTACGGACCCACCTACATCGCCAAGTTCCAGGCCCTATACCCGGATCTGGCGGCGAAATACAAACTGCCGCTCATTCCGTTCCTGTTGGATGGTGTGGGCGGAAATGACCGACTGATGCAGCGTGACGGCCTGCATCCCAACGCCGCCGGCGCGCGCATAGTAGCCGCGACTGTCCTGAAGACGCTGGAGCCACTGCTAGAAAAGCGTTGAATTGACTCTCTCGAAAATCCCGCGCCGGGCCCAAATCTTGTAACTTCAGATGCAAAGAACGAGCCGTTTTGTTTTCTTGGCGGCTTTGCGCCTTTGCGCCTTGGCGAGAGATTGCCCGCCCAGGCGAGAGATGCGCCGTTCCACTTGGCATAGAATGACTTTAGGTTCGAATGCCCAATCCACAATTGCAGGCTATTCCGCAGACGCCGGGACTGTTGCGCCAGATCGGCTTCTTCAGCGCTACGGCCCTGGTGATTTCCAACATGGTGGGGACGGGCATCTTCGCCACCACCGGATTTATGGCTGGCGATCTGGGCAGCGCCGGACTCATTCTGGCCTGCTGGACTGTGGGCGCTTTCTTCGCTTTCGCCGGCGCGTTGAGTTACTCCGAATTGGGAATCAACTTCCCGAGTTCCGGCGGCGAGTACGTTTACCTGACGCATGCCTTTGGACCGGAGTGGGGCTTCATGACGGGATGGGTTTCGTTTTTCGCCGGCTTTTCGGCGCCCATCGCCGCCGCGGCGCTGGCCTTCTCGGATTACCTGGGCCACTTCTACCCCAGCCTCAAGCAGACCAACGCGTCCGTGGTCATCGGCTCCGGTGCGCTTTCGCTGCATCTGGGCCAGGGGCAGATGCTGGCCTCGGCGCTCATCGCCGCCTTCACCATTCTCAACTGCTTCGGACTCGGTAAGACTGCCAACGTACAGAACGTGCTCACGTCCACCAAAGTGCTGGTGATCGCCGGGTTTGTGCTGATCGGATTCGTCGCCGGCACCGGTAGCTGGAGCCACTTCTCGGAGCATGCCGTGCGCACCTCCACTCTGAGCCTGCCGACACAATTTTTCGTCAGCCTGATCTGGGTGATGGTGGGCTATAGCGGATGGAATGCCGCCACCTATATCGCTGAAGAGGTGCGGCGCCCCGAGCGCACTCTTCCCGCGGCGCTGGCGGCCGGCAGCGCGATTGTGGCCGTGCTGTACGTGGGACTGAATCTTCTATTCATTTATTCCACGCCGCTGGAATCCATGAAGGGAGTGATTGCCATCGGGGCGCTTTCCGCCTCCAACCTGTTCGGCTCCGGAGTGGCGGGAATCTTCTCGGCGCTGATGGCGCTGGCCATCGTTTCCACGGTGAGCGCCGAGGTGACCATCGGCCCGCGAGTCTATTACGCCATGGCGAAGAACAAGGCGTTCTTCAAAATCGCCGCGGACGTGCATCCGAAATTCCACACGCCCGTGGCGGCTATCGTAAGCCAGGGCCTGTGTGCCATGGCCATGACCATGACGCCGTTTCCGCAATTGATGACGTACATCGGGATGAGCCTGACTCTGTTCACGGTGCTCTCCGTGGCGGCGTTGTTCCTCTTCCGGCGCTCGCGCCCGGGATGGCAGAAGCTGCGCGCGGTGGATTTCGCTTATCCGCTGATTCCGGTTTCCTATATTCTGGTAGGCGTCAGTATGATGATTTATGGCGTGATCAACCAGCCCCTGGCGTCCTTGACGGCGTTTGCCACGGTGGGCGCCGGCGCGCTGGTTTATCATTTTGGAGTGCGCCCGCGCCGCCTGTCGTAGCATACACTCTAGAGATGCCACAGGCCCCTGTCCGGTCCATGTCCGAGCGTCCCACGCGGGTTCGATACTGGGTGATCGTATTCGCCGTTGCCCTGGCGGTGGTCACATACGTCGACCGCGTTTCCATCTCATCGGCGACGATTTCCATCCAGCACGACCTGAGCTTGAGTGACGTGCAGATGGGCTGGGTCTTCACCGCTTTCGGTTTGGCCTATGCCATGTTCGAAATGCCGGGCGGCTACCTGGGCGATTGGATGGGGCCGCGCAAGGTGCTGATGCGCATTGTGCTGTGGTGGAGTCTTTTCACCGCGGCTACCGGTTGGGCGTGGAACTTCAAGTCGATCGTGGCCACCCGCTTTCTGTTCGGCGCGGGCGAGGCCGGCTGCTTCCCCAACGTCACCAAGGCATTCAGCACGTGGCTGCCGCAGGAGGAGAAGGAGCGCGCGCAGAGCATCATGTGGCTGAGCGCGCGCTGGGGTGGCGCATTCACGCCGCCTCTGGTCGTCTGGGTCATGACGCGAGTGGGCTGGCGGCACGCCTTTGAACTTTTCGGCGGGCTGGGAGTCATCTGGGCGGTACTCTTCTACCGCTGGTATCAGAACGATCCGCTGAAGAACCCCAAGCTGAACTCGGGCGAGCGCGAACTGCTGCAGCGCAGCGCCCTGCATGCCGAAGGGCACGGCGACGTGCCATGGGACAAGTTTCTAGCCTCGCGCCAGGTCTGGATGCTCTGCTGGCAATACTTCTGCCTCAGCTACGGTTGGTATTTTTACATTACATGGCTCCCCAAGTACCTGCGGGTGGGGCGGCACGACGCTGACTAACTCGGCATGGCTCGGCGTACTTCCTCTGTTTCTCGGCGGGCTGGGGAATCCCGCGAGCGCGTTCGTCACCGGCGTACTGGCGCGCAGCAGGGGTGTCGCGCAGGCACGGCGCATTATGGCGTACATCGGGTTCACCGGAGCGGCCGGCTTCCTGGTGCTCTCCACACGCGTGAACGATCCGCTGCTGGCTATGATCTCGATTGGCCTCGCCAGCTTCTGCAACGACCTGGTGATGCCCGGCACGTGGGCCGCGGCCATGGACGTAGGCGGCAAGTATGCGGGCACACTCTCCGGCGCCATGAACATGTGGGGCAATGTGGGCGGCCTGCTGTGTCCCCTGGCGATTGGCTACGTGTTGAGTTGGACCAACAACAACTGGAACGTAACGTTCTACGTCTCGGCTACGATCTACCTGCTGGGAATTGTGTGTTGGGTGTTTCTCGATCCCGTGACGCCTCTGGAAGCGGAGTAGGACAAACGGGGTTGGGGAGGCGCACTACTACCGTGAGGCTCGCATAATACGGTGACTGGCTTCACTGTCGCAAGGCCCCGCATTTAGTTGCATGTCACCGCTTTGCCCAACGGCGACAACCTCCGACCACGTCGCCGCCATTTTCATCCCACCGGCTGAGGCTTCGCCTCATGAGCCGACTGTCACCGTATTATGCGAACCTCACTGATTCTCCTGGATTGAACCTGAGCGTAGCCTTACCTGTTGACCTTGCTGCCCTCCGTTGGAAGGTAAGCGTCTGACAAATGCCAGCGAGCGCGTCAGATTGGCAACTTGACTAATCCGATTCTGGACAACCTCACAATCGGCGAGCACAGGAACATCTTGCAGGGGAAGAGTTCGGGCTCCCCGCTGTGAATTAGGGGATCTCGGCGGGTGACGCTTACTTGCCGTCACATTCTCCCACGCGATGTTCACTTTGCCGTGCCTGGCGTGAGTGCGACGTTGAGCGTTTCTACTAGAACTGCAGGTTTGCCCATCGTCATATCGGCGCGTCCCACCTCCTTGGCCGGATCATCCGTCGTGGCGCCTTTGGCGTCGATGATGCCCCACTGCGCCCGCGTGCCTCGCGGGTTCATCACTTGCTTGTTGAGGATCAGCTTCCAGTTGCCCTTGTCCAGATCTGCGTCGGTATGCAGGACGGTTGCATAATCAGCGCCCATTCGCCAGATGGTCTCGTCGGAGTGAAGCGCGCCCGACCGCTAAAGATGTGCCGCTTCTCTTTGGTCTTGGGGTCTCGTATGGAGGTGCGCGTGGAAGAAAATCCGGATCAAATCTCCTTCGGAACCGTAGTGTATGGCGGCGATTGCCTCGGGGCTGGAGCATACACGGGCACGGTTGTGGGGCGTGAAGTCCAGATGAAACATTTGGATTCGGCAAACCTCGCATCGAGTCGGCTCGTGAGGCGAAGGCTCGCCCGGCGGGATGAAAATGGCGGGGAAAACGCTTCGGGATTTCGCGAAGGGGCAAACTCGAGCCAGGCACGATCGCGAAGGGGCAAACTCGAGCCAGGCACGAAGATTCGCCAAAAGGCGGCGAATTTCGAGCCTGGCACGGATTTGCAGCGGATACGCGGCTCGGGATTTTCGAGGGAGGGTGGCACGGTTTGCGGCGGACCCGCAGCTCAGGATTTTTCGAGAGAGGCCGGCATGCCTCGCGCTCAAAGCCCTCCAGCGCGCCGAAGGTGATTTGGCGCTAATGATCCGGTCGATTATACTCCGAATGAGTCCAGAGCAATGGAGGAAAGTCCGAGAACGGTTTCCATCGTGGCGGTCTTCCTGTTCGCCGCTACGGCTGTTGCGGCAGCCGTCGGCGCCTCGCTACTGTTTCCTAACAGGCTATTGAATTGGTTGTGGGAGCTCAACAAGCCAGGAGCAGCGGCTTTTCGAACTGTGGGGAGAGTCTCGGGTGTACTGTTACTGCTGCTTGGCGCCGGGACCTTCGCTGCTGCCCTGGGTTTGTTACAACGCAAAAGGTGGGCCTGGTGGTTCGCCATAGTGTTGTTCGCGATCGATGCCACGGGAAACGTGGTGAGCCTGATCCTGACCCGAGATTGGTTGAGGAGTGCCTCAGGCATGGCGATCTCCGCCGCCTTTCTCTACGTCCTAACCCGCAGTCGTGTCAGGCGCTACTTCAAGGTGTGCGTATAGAAGCAGTGCATCCGGGACTTACTCAGGCATTTAGCGGCTACTCGCCCACTGGCGTACACACTGCCCGGGAATGCTGCCAGATCATCAGTGGTCGTTTAGTGCTATTCTTTTCTTAAATCGGAGGGTGTACGATGCGCCTGTTTGTTTGGGGATTTGCTGCCTGTGCCAGCCTCTTGTCCGCTGGGCAACAAGAGGTCACCTTTCACAAGACCGTCGAGCCCATCTTGCAGGCTCGCTGCCAGCAATGTCATCGCCCGGGCGAAGCCGCGCCCATGTCCCTGTTGAGCTACAAAGAAGCGCGCCCGTGGGCCAAGGCCATCAAAGACGCCGTGCTGCTGCGCAAGATGCCGCCGTGGTTTGCCGACCCGGCGCACGGCAGTTTCAGCAACGACCGCCGGCTTTCCAGAGCAGAGATGGATGCCCTGGTGGCATGGGCGGACAGCGGCGCCAAAGAGGGCGACCTGAAGGACGCTCCGCCGCCGCGGACCTTCGCGGAAGGATGGGCCATGGGCCATCCGGACGCGGTGATCCAGATGCCGGTTCCGTTCGAAGTGCCGGCATCCGGAACGGTGGACTACACGTATTTCGTGGTGCCCACCGGGTTCACCGAAGACAAATGGGTGCAGCAGGTGGAGGTGCGGCCCGGCAACAAATCGGTGGTCCATCACATCGTGATGCTGGTGCGTCCTCCAGGGGTGAAGTACATGCCGGACGCCAAGCCCGGCCTGCCGTATGTTCCGCCTCATTCGGAGCCCAACCGCAAGCCCGACACCGGCGCCGGGGTGTTCCAATTCACTGGCGCGGTGGAGATGGTGGGAGTGTACGTGCCGGGCGGAGTCCCGTATGAGTTGCAACCGGGACAGGCGCGGATGATTCCGAAAGGGTCGGACCTGGTCTTCCAGATGCACTACACGGCCAACGGTAAAGCAGGCATGGACCAGAGCCGCATCGGTTTCATCTTCGCCAAAGAGCCGCCGAAGGAGCGCGTGGCGAATACGTTCATCGCCAATCTGAATTTCCGGATTCCTCCACAGGAGGCCGATTTCCCGGTGCACGCGCGTGTGACCTTGTATCAGGATGCGACGGTGCTGTCACTTTTCCCGCACATGCACGTGCGCGGCAAATCGTTCGAGTATCGCGTGACCTATCCCACGGGAGAAACCGAAACCCTGCTGGACGTGCCGAACTACGACTTTAACTGGCAGTTGAGCTACTACCTGAAGCAACCCAAGCTACTGCCGAAGGGCACGGTGATTGAATGCGTGGCGCACTTTGATAATTCGCCAAACAACCGGTTCAATCCCGATCCCACGAAGGAAGTATTCTGGGGCGAACAAACCTGGGAGGAGATGGTGGCGGGCTTCGTCGACTTGGCGATGCCTGTGACCACGACCATGCGTGACATTGCGGTCCCCAAGAAGACAGCCGCGGCCCCGGCGAACTAAGCTACTCCTCCCGCAGCACCACGATGGGGTCGACGTGCGATGCCCTTCGTGCGGGAATCCAGCAAGCGAGGCAGGATGTATTCGCCGGCAAGGTCACCGAGTACACCCTCAAGGACGTCTCTATCGACGACGCCCGCTTCGGCGTCAAGGCCATCGGCCTGGACGGCACCGAAAGCCTGGTGGTGCCATGCGTCTACCCCGCCCGCAAGAAAGTGGAATACGAAACGATTCAGTAACGCCGGCGGTCTTGCCGCCGGTTGTGCGGGTTCACCGGCGACAAGATCGCCGGCGTTACTGAATCGGCCATTACCATATTAACTTTCGTTGGATATCTCTGGCCGCTCGAACGTGCCAGGATGGTGGCAATGGCGCATGCGATGTTGCAAGGAGAAGTGCAGTTCGCGGCGGCGACAGTCAGCGTGATGTCTGTGGGACGCGCCGACGAAGACCAGGACGCGCTGCGAAACATCTTCGACACGTCAAGCTGGGAACTGGATACCAGCCACAGCGTGCAGACCGCCTTGTCTTCCCTGCAAGCAGCGGACGTATCCGTTGTCCTTTGCGAGAGCGCAACGTGGCGCGAAATGCTCGAAGCCCTGAGCCATCTTCCCGATCCACCCCTTTTAGTCGTGACGTCGCGCCATGCCGACGAACGCTTATGGGCGGAGGCGCTCAACCTGGGTGCCTATGACGTTCTGGCGAAGCCTTACGAACCTACGGAAGTGATCCGGGTTGTCAGCGCGGCACACCTACGCAGGCAGCACCGGAACACACCGGCCCGCATGGCCGGCGCGTGACGGGGCTACCATTGAAGGCATGCGATCGCTCGTCCTGCTAGCGGCAGTTTTTTGCGCCGCCGCCCAGCAGGCACCATTCACACTCGACCAGGTGCTGGGTGCGGCCTTCCCCAGCGAACTGACTGCGGCGCCAAGCGGCGCCAAAGTCGCATGGGTCTCCAATGCGCGAGGGGTGCGAAACATTCTGGTCGCCGAACCGCCCGCGTACCAGGGCCGCAAAATCACCTCGTACACGAGAGACGACGGCCAGGAAATCAGCAGCCTCCGCTGGACACCCGATGCATCGGCTATCGTCTACGGCCGCGGGGGCACGGCCAACCCCGCGTTGAACCCCAAGGGTGTCTCCGAGGAAATCTGGATTGCGGATCTCGGCGGCGCCGCACCCCGCAAGATCGCTGGCGGCGCAGCACCCGCCATCGCGCCGCGCGGCGACCGTCTGGCGTTTGTTGCCGGGGGCCAGATCTGGTTGGCGTCGCTCGATGGCAAGTCCGCCGCTCCGGCGTTTCACGCCCGCGGCATCTGCCAGCGGCCCTCCTGGTCGCCCGACGGCGCGCGCATCAGCTTCGTGAGCGCACGCGGCGATCACAGCTTCATCGGCGTGTACGATGTGGCCGCGGACGCGCTCCGCTACCTGGACCCGAGCACGGATTCCGACAGGGAACCCACGTGGTTGCCCGACAGCCGCAGCATCGCGTTCCTACGCGAGCCTTCCACCGGGAAGCGTGCCGTACGCGAAGCGCACCGCGCCGGTGAGCCCTGGTCCATCCGCATCGCCAGCGTGGAAACCGGCGAGGGCCGCGAATTGTGGCGCGCCCGCCAGGGTCCCGGCAGCGTCTTCCGCGGCGTCACCGCTACCCATCAACTACTCTGGACCGCCGACAGCCGCATCGTATTTCCGTGGGAGGGCGATGGCTGGACGCACCTCTATGCTATCCCCGTGGCAGGCGGCACGGCCTCTCTGCTCACGCCCGGCGAGTTCGAAGTGGAGGACGTCGCACTCGCCGCCAACCGCGGCGATGTGATCTTCTCTTCCAACCAGGGCGATATCGATCGCCGCCATCTTTGGAAGGTCGCGGCCTCGGGCGGCGCGGCCTCGGCGCTCACCTCCGGCGCGACCATCGAACTGGCACCTGCGCCCACCAGCGATGAAGGCGCTATCGCCCTGCTACGCTCGGACGCACAGCACCCCATGCACCCAGCCATCCGGATCGGGCGAGCCCTGCGCGACTTGGATACCGCTTCCCTGCCTGCCGATTTTCCGCTGGCTCATCTGGTGACCCCTCAGCCAGTGATTTTCCCCGCCGCCGATGGCCTCACGCGGCACGGCCAGCTTTTCCTGCCGCCGCATCGCCGCCGCATCGCGCTGGCCCGGCGCCCGCCGTGGTCTTCTTTCACGGTGGCTCGCGCCGCCAGATGCTGCTCGGCTGGCACGCCATGTACTACTACTCCAACGCTTATGCGATGAATCAGTATCTGGCCAATTGCGGCTACGTGGTGCTGAGCGTGAACTACCGCAGCGGCATCGGCTACGGCCTCAACTTCCGCGAAGCCCCGGATTATGGCCCGTCCGGCGGCAGCGAATACAACGACGTGCAAGGCGCCGGCGTCTACCTGCATGCGCGCCCGGAAGTGGACCCGGAGCGCATCGGAGCCTGGGGCGGATCGTACGGCGGCTATCTCACCGCCATGGCGCTGGCCCGCGCGTCCAACCTGTTCAAGGCCGGGGTGGACTTCCACGGCGTCCACGATTGGGCTGTGGAACTGGGCATTCCCGCCGGCGCGCCCGATTACCGTGTGGCTCTCGAATCGTCGCCCATGAATTTCCTGAGCACCTGGAAATCGCCCGTGCTCCTGATTCAAGGCGACGACGACCCGGACGTCCTTTTCAATAACACGGTCATGCTCGCCGACGCCCTCCGCCGCCGCAGTGTGGAAGTGGAAGAGCTCATCTTCCCTGACGAGGTGCATGATTTTCTCCTATATCGAAGCTGGCGCGACGCCTACCAGGCAGCGGTGAGATTTCTGGATCGGAAGCTAAAGCGGTAGTTGCGCAACGCGGTGGCAGGCGACTAGTTTCGCCGCTTTTGCGAGATTGGCCGCCTCTCTCGAATATGACGTATACCCGAAGAAGACAGACGACAAAGAACGATCGTCTGTTCCACGGGGCTACCGAAGCCCTCTCTCTGGTAGACAATCTGCTATAGTACGAAATCATGTGGCGGCGCTTCTTTAGAAAGCCTGTACCCGATGCCGATCTCGAAGAGGAACTGCAAGCCCATCTCGCGATCGAAACCAAGCAACTGATGGACCGCGGCGTGCCGCGCGAGCAGGCCGAATTGGAAGCCCGGCGCCTCTTCGGCAGCCGGGCGCTCGTTTTGGAAGTGACTCGCGAGGTCCGCGGGCCCAGAGCGTTCGCCCGGTTCGGGCAGGACATTCGCTATGCCGCCCGCGTGCTGCGCCGCGCTCCCGCCTTCACTTTCGCCGCAGTTCTGTCGCTCGCTCTGGGCATCGGCGCCACCACCGCCGTCTTCAGCATCGCCGATACCATCTTCCTGCGCCCGTTGCCCTACAAAGATTCCGCCCAGCTCCACTTTCTGGCGATCCGCTTCCCCAATATCGGCACGGAGTTCCTGCCCTCGCCGGATTACGTGGCGTGGCGTCGCGACACCCGCGCCTTCCAGCAGATCGCCGCCCAGGCCTATTTCAACCCCATCATGGTGCTGAGCGGCTCTAACCCAGCCGAAGTGCACGTAACCCGTGTTTCGGCCAATTTCCTGGATACCTTTGGTGTCACTCCCGCGGCGGGCCGCAGCTTCCGGCCAGAGGAAGAACTCCCCACCAGCCCCGCAGTCGTCCTGCTCATGGACCAGTTCTGGCGCAATCACTTCCACGCGCGGCGCGACATTCTGGGTTCGGCCATGATACTCGACGGGCAGCCCTATACCATCGCAGGCATTCTCCCACCATCATTCGTCTACCCCGTGGACGCACCGGTGGACGTCCTCACCACCCTGCGCATCTCGCCCAGTGCCAGCCATCGCGATCGCACCATGTCGACCTTCACGATTTTCGGACGCCTGAAGCGTGGAGTCACGCCAGTCCAGGCGCGGACTGATGTGGACGCTCTCTTCGCCGCCAGCAAAGCCGACTTTCCGCAAATGTTCCGCAATAACACGACCGTGGTCCAACCGCTGCGCGAGCACCGCGCCGGCAACATCCGCACGCTCTTGTACATCCTGATGGGCGCGGCAGCCTGCTTGCTTGCCATCGCCTGCGCCAACGTCGCCGGTCTTCTGCTGGCCCGCTGGTCGGCGCGCGCCCGCGAGTTGGCGGTGCGGGCCGCGATCGGCGCCGGACGCGGACGCCTGGCCCGCCAGTTGTTCACCGAAATCGCGCTCCTTATCGCCGCGGGCACGGCGGCCGGCATGGTCTTGGTGGCCGCTGCGCTTCGTGGATTCGTCTATTACGCCGCGGGTGCGCTGCCCCGCTTGAGCGAAATCACTACGGATTTCCGCGTCTTCGGCATCGCCCTGCTCTTTTCGCTGGCCACCGCGCTACTCTTCGGCGGCCTTCCGGCTCTGCGCGCCGGGCACATCGACCTGCAATCCGTCCTGCAGCGCGCAGGCCGCGGCGGAGCCAGCGGCGGACATCGCCTGATGCGCCGCGCTCTGGTCGCCGTGGAAGTGGCTCTCTCCGTTGTCCTGCTCTCCGGAGCGGCCCTCTTGTTCGAAACGCTTTGGCACATGCAGAACGATCATCTCGGCTTCCGGCCGGAGCACGTTCTCACCGTCACCATACCCTTGCGGGGTGCGGGCGCCGATCAACCGACGCGTGACGCCGTGGCGGCACAGGTCCTCGCGGATCTGCGGCGCATTCCCGGCACGGAAGCCGCGGCGCTGAGCCAGTGTTCCCCGGTTACCGCCGGAGTCGGGACCAGAACGTTTTCGCGCTCCGACCGGCCGGCGCCGCCGGCATACCATACCGCCGAACTCATCGGCATCTGCGGCGCAGGTTCGGACTATCTCAAGGCCGCCGGCATCCGCCTGGTGAAAGGCCGCTTCTTCACCGACGACGACTTCCAGCATCCCGGCACGCTCGTGGTCCTCAACGAAGCCGCTGCGCGCGCCTATTTTCCCGGCGAGGACCCGCTCGGCAAACAAGTCCTCGGCAGCGGCAACACGTGGAAGACCGTAGTGGGCGTGGCGGCCGATACCAAGAACCAGGGATTGAACCACCCCGCCCTCCCCCAAGCGCTCCTCAACGAACCCGCCCCGGATGGCTCGCTCGACCTGACCTTCCTGGTGCGTACGCTGGCAGGTGAAGGCGTAGTAGGCCGCGCGTTGCGCGACGAGCTGCGCGCCGATCATCCCGGGCTCTTCAGCAAAGTCGTGACGCTGGACCAGACAATGGGCCAGATGACCGCCACGCCGCGATTCAACACCGTGCTACTTTCCACCTTCGCCGCAGTGGCATTCCTGATGGCCATTGTGGGCGTCTACGGCGTGCTGGCGTTTTCCGTAACGCAGCGCCGCGCCGAGATCGGCATCCGCATGGCGCTGGGCGCGTCCCCGCGCGCCGTGGCCGCCCTGGTAATGAAAGAAGGCGCGGTGCTGGTGATGGTGGGCGCCCTGGCGGGCGTGGGCGGAGCGCTCTTCCTGACGCGCTACGTCAGCACCTTACTCTACGGTGTCACAGCAAACGACCCGGCCACGTACGCCGTGGTGATCGTTGGACTGGCATTCGCCGCTTTGGCCGCCAGCTTTCTGCCGGCGCGCCGCGCCGCCGTGCTCGATCCCGTCGTGACCCTGCGTCACGAGTAGCGTTGGTGGCGCCGGCGGTCTGGCCGCCGGTGTTTCGTGTTGCGGACCGGCGACAAGACCGCCGGCGTTGCTCGAGTTTTCTGCTAACCTCAAATTGATGCGTTGGCGAACCAGTCACGGGTGGGCACTCGCCTGCTGTATCGCGCTCGTCGCCGTCCTGGCCGGCGTCTGGCATCCCGTAGCGCTGAAGGACTCCGCGGCCGGAATGTCGGCACCGCCGGCGCCCAGAGTCTCGGTCGAATCCGCGCCCTTCGCCAAACTCCTGCCATCGCATTTCGACTGGAGCGGACAGATTCTCCGACCGGCGAATCTCGCGCCAGCGCTCATCGCCCCTCACAGGCGCGAGGGAGCAACACACGTCGCCGCCCCCATTGCGCAGGACTACGTTCCCCTTCACCGCCGCCCTCCACCGCGCTTCTCCTAAGTTGTTTCCGACATCTCTGTGTGTGTGTCTGCACGTTTGTCTTCAAGGAGAAGCTTTCATATGGAACTGTTTAAAGATACGCGCTTTGATTTCCTTGGCAGGAAGTGGTGGTTCATCCTGCCATCGTTTTTTCTTATTCTTGCCGGACTCGCCAGCCTCGTCGCCAAAGGCGGTCCGCGATACAGCATGGATTTCCTGGGTGGCGCAGTGATGGAGGTCCGCTGGCCGGGCGCGCCTCCCGTCGCCAACATTCGTGACGCCGTCTCAACCCGTCTCAAGGGCGTTTCCGTGGTGGCGGCGCACGATCTCACCGGCTCCAGCGAGGTCCTCGTCTCTACCCAACTCCCCGCCACGAGGGACCTCACCGGACTGCGGCAGACCATCGCCCAGGCCCTGTCCACGTTCCACGCGAACTACGCCATACGCAGCTTTGAAGTGATCGGCCCGCAAATTGGCGCGGACCTCCGCCGGCAAGCCCTCATGGCGACGGCGGGCGCTTCCGCCGGTATGCTGCTCTACCTGGGATGGCGCTTCCGCCTGGTGTATGGCGTGGCCGCGGTGGTGGCCATGGCCCACGATGCGTTCATCACCATCGGACTCTTCTCGGTGCTCAATCAGGAAATCTCCCTGACGGTGGTGGCCGCCCTGCTCACCCTGATCGGCTACTCCATGAACGACACCATCGTGGTGTTCGATCGCATTCGCGAAAATCGCCGCCGCGGCGCGCGTGAGCCTCTGGCGGAGACCATCAATCGCAGCATCAACCAGACCCTGAGCCGCACCGTCCTGACCTCCGGCTTGACTTTGCTCACGGCCCTGTCACTGTTGCTTTTCGGCGGACCCGTATTGCGCGGATTCTCCCTGGCGCTGGTGATCGGGATCGTGGTGGGCACCTTTTCCTCGGTCTTCATTGCCAGCCCCATTCTGCTGGCCTGGGAGCGCGTGCGCGCCGGAGGTGTGCGATGAATCGCATCCTCATCCGCAAGACCGTGCTCATTCTGGCGATCGTGCTAGCCAGCGTCTTCGCCGTGGTCCGCGCGCCCTTGCAACTGGGGCTCGACCTGCGCGGCGGCGCCAGCCTGATTCTGCGCGTGAAGGTGGAAGGCGGCTCGCCCACGCAGCAGCGCGACGTGGTGGAGCAGACGCGCCAGATCCTGGAGCGCCGCATCAACGCCTATGGCCTTTCCGAAGCGCCCGTCCAGCCGTATGGCAGCCGCGGCAACGAACTCCTCGTGCAACTTCCGGGAGTCACCGACCCCACCCGCGTAAGAAACCTGCTGCAGAGCCGCGCGGTGCTGGAATGGTACTCCGTGGAGGACGGGCCCTACGTCACCATGGCAGATGCCCTGGCGCAATCCGGCGGCATCCTGCCTTTCAACCGCAAGGTCTTCGCCAC
>OKRF01000199.1:0-21795 GCA_900290315.1 Candidatus Sulfopaludibacter sp. SbA3
GGACGCAGTTCCGGCTCGACCTGATGGCGGAAGTGTCGCGGAATCTCCTGGTGGGTCCCGCCAAAAAAGTGAATCCGCGGGTGAAGATGGTGATCAAGTATCCGAATTGGTACGAGCACTTTCAGTACCTGGGCTACAACCTGGAGAGTGAGCCACGCATCTTCGACGGTGTCTACACCGGCGCGGAAACGCGCGATCCGGTGAGGGGCAATCAGCATCTGCAGCAGTACCTGGGCTATGGGCTGTTCCGCTACCTGGAGAACATCAAGCCCTCCGGCAACGGCGGCGGCTGGGTGGATACCGGCGGGTGGCGCGACAAGGAACGCTACGGCGAACAGCTATGGCTGGCGCTGTTTCGAAAGCGCCGGAGATGACGCTTTTCGACTTCCGGCAGTTGCTGGCGCCAATGCGCGGCGGTGCGCCGGGTTCCGGGCCGGCCACGATACCGGGATATGCCGGCAGCGTTTTCGAACAGGTGGATGGGTTCATCGGCAAGCTGGGCAAACCCATCGGCGTCGAGAGCTACAAGCCGTTCCACTCTTCGGGGGAGGATTTCCTGCACGACTTCCTCGGCATGCTGGGGATTCCCGTGGAGATGACTCCCACGTTTCCTTCGGATGCGCCCACGGTGCTTCTCACCGAGTCGGCTAAGAGCGACCCCGCGATCGTGAGCAAGATGAAAAAGCAGTTGCGGGATGGCAGAAAAGTGGTGATCACGTCGGGCCTGCTGAAAACCCTGCAAGGCAAGGGCTTCGAGGAGATTTCAGAGATCGAGTGCACGGAGCGGAAGGCGGCGATTCGCGACTTTCCCGGCGGCTTCGGTGGTGGCGGCGCGCACCTCGATAGCGACATCCTCATTCCGGAAATTCGCTATCCCACCAATGACGCTTGGGAGATTGTCACCAGCGCCACTAAGGGACTCGGTTACCCGATTCTTCTGCAGGCAAGTTACGGGAAGGGTGTGTTGTATGTGCTGACGATCCCGGATAATTTCGGCGACTTATACAATCTGCCGCCACAAGTGCTGAATCCGATTCGCACGGCGATCGCGGGGGATTTGCCGGTGCGGCTGGAGGGTCCCAGTCAGGTGGGCTTGTTCGCTTACGATAACGGCAAGTTCATTGCGGAGAACTTTGCGGCTCCTGGTGGGAGCGCCGTAACCGTTCGGGCGCTGGTGAACAAAAAGTTCAGCAAGCTGATCGACGTGGTCTCGGGACAGCAGTTCTCCGGGCAGTTGCGCGGCGACAAGATGGTGTTCGATATACCGGTGGCTCCGGCGACGTATCGAGTTTTCTCGATGGAATAGAAAACCCGAAGCGTCAGGCAGGCGCATGCCACCAAGTAGCAAGAAGACAGGGTCGAATAACCAGCCCTGCCTCACGCTCGACGGGTAACGCCGGCGATCTTGTCGCCGGTCGGCCAGTGCAACCGGCGGCGAGACCGCCGGCGTTGTTCCGACGATACTCACGGGGCTGGAGTTGCTCACTGGTAAGGTCCTCAAAAAGTCAATCCGTATCCCAGGGGGAAGAGCGGGGCGTAGTCCTTGTCGCCGGGGTGTTTGGCGACTTGCTCCATAGAACGCGGCCAGGCGTAGGAAAGCTTCCCTTTGGGCTTGAAGTCACCGAAGAGGACGTCGGTGATGCCCGCGCCTTCGGTGCCTGGAAGCCAGGCAGCGACGACGGCGTCAGCTTGGTCCAGCACCGTACCCAGGATCATGGGCCGGCCCGAGAACAGGATCACGACGACGGGAATGCCGGCGGACTTCATGTTGGCGACGGCGTCCACGTCTTCCTGCGCCACTTTGAGGTCGGCGCGGTCGCCGTTGCCTTCGGCGTAAGGCTTCTCGCCGATCACCACCACACCGAGCGTCGCTCCGGCGGCGCCGGTGCCGTCCTTGGAGAAGGTGACTTCGGTCTTGCCGGAGACCGCTTTCTTGATGGCGGCCAGCACGGTAGTGCCGCCCGGGGTCACCTCGCCGCTTTTGCCCTGCCAGTCGATAGTCCAGCCGCCGCACTGGTTGCCGAGGTCATCCGCGCTCTTGCCACCCACGTGGATGCGCGCAGCCGTTTTCTTCAGGGGCAGGACCTTGTTCTGGTTCTTCAGCAGCACCAGTGATTCCCGCACCGCCTGACGGGCGACCGCGCGATGCTCGGGCGATCCGAAGCTCTTTTGCAGGGTGCGGTCGGCCAGTTGCGACCGCTTCGTGTCCAGCATGCCCATGGCGAATTTCACGCGCAGGATGCGGACGACCGCGTCGTCGATGCGCGCCATCGGAACTACACCTTCTTCGACGAGTTGCTTGAGGTCGGCGATGTACTCTTTGTAGCGGGCCGGCACCATGGCCATGTCCATTCCGGCGTTGATGGAGATTCCGATGGCCGTCTTGTAATTCGGGTTGATCTGGTCGATGGCGTTGTAGTCGGAGATGAGGAAACCCTGGAATCCCAGTTCCTGTTTCAGGATTTCGGTGAGCAGGTGCTTATCGCCCGATACCTTGACGCCGTTCCAACTGCTGTAGGAGGGCATGATGGAAGCGGCGCCCTCGCGGACCGCGCTGATGTAGCCTTGCAAATGGATGCGTCGCAGGGTGGCTTCGTCGACGCGCGTATCGCCCTGGTCGAGGCCCTGGCCGCGGCGCGTGGAACCGAAGGAGGTGCCGCCATCACCAATGTAGTGTTTGGCGCACGCCAGAACGGAGAGGGGGCTCGCCAGGTCCGTGCCCTGGAATCCACGCACGGCCGGCCCCGCAAGTTCCTTCACCACTGCCGGGTCTTCCGAGAAGCCTTCGTAGGTGCGGCCCCAGCGGATATCCTGGGGCACGGTGACACACGGGGCAAAGGCCCACTGGATGCCCGTCGCGCGAACCTCTTCGGCGGTGACGCGCTCCACCTTTTCGACCAGCGCCGGGTTGCGCGTGCAGCCCAATCCGATATTGTGCGGGAAGATGACCGCGCCCAGAATGTTGTTGTGGCCGTGCACCGCGTCTATGCCGTAAAGGATCGGGATTTTCAGACGGGTGAGGGTGGTGTGCTGCTGGAGGCGATCGTACAGATCGGTCCAGGCTTGGAGGCTGTTGCCCTCCTTGGGGTCGGAGGAGCCGCCGCTGAGGATCGACCCAACGAAATAACGTTCGATGTCGGAGAGGTCTTTGATGGATTCCTGATCGGGCTGGGTCATCTGGCCGATCTTTTCGTCCAGCGTCATCTGCGCCAGAAGGGCCTTCGCCTGAGGGTCGAAGGAGGAGAGCGGCTTGGCGGGTGGGGCCGCGGAAATCATCTGCTGGGACGCGAAGTACGCGCCAACGGCTGCCAGGCCCAGCACAGCTACATAACGGAAAGGCTTCATATAGGAGATCTCCATCTGATTCACGGAACTCTCATTATCTAACCTGGCAGGGGGAAGCAGGAGTCTTTCTTTGCGAGGGGTCGGTCACGCGAAGACGACAGGGTCAAAAATCCCCGGATGAGAATTCGTTAGCCCCGTGGGACAGACGATCGTTTTTTGTCGTCTGTCTTCTTCAGGCTATGCGGGCATTTTCGAGAGAGGCGAAGGAACTTGCAACTCTACCCAATCGTCTTGGCGAATCTTCGTGCCTGGCTCGAATTTGCCCCTTTTGTACTACACCAAATCTTCGGGCCGAATCGGCAGCCGCCGAATCCGCTTGCCTGTAGCGGCAAAGATCGCATTGCAAACCGCCGGAGCGATTCCGGGAGGACTCGCTTCGCCGATTCCACCCGGCGCCGCCGTGCTGGGCACAATGTGCACTTCCACTTTCGGCATCTCATCGATGCGCAGCACGTCGTACTGATGGAAGTTGGTTTGCACCACGCGGCCGCGATCGATCGTGATGCCGCCTTTCAGCGCCGCCGAAAGGCCGAAGACAATGCCGCTCTGAATCTGCTGCTCCACGCCCGCGGGGTTGACCACGTGTCCGCAATCCACCGCGCACACCACGCGATGCACCGTCACCTTGCCCTTATTCACGGACACTTCGGCAATCTGCACCGTGTTGCTGCCGATATTGTTGGCGATGGAAATGCCCTTGCCATGGCCGGCCGGCAGAGTCCTGCCCCAATCGAACTTCTCCGCCGCCAGTTCCAGCACCGCTTTCAGCCGCGGCGTATTGGCCAGCAGGCGCCGCCGCAACTCCAGCGGATCCTTGCCGCCCGCCGCGGCGATTTCGTCGATGAACGATTCGTGGAAGAACGTGTTTTGCGAATATCCCACGCTCCGCCAATAGCTCACGGGAATTCCGGGATCCACGTTATGCGAGCCCACCAGGATATTGGGGATGGCGTACGGCGTATCGGCAATGCCCTCCACCGCGGTGCGCGGCCCGCCGAAGTACGGGCAGGCGGTCTGCGAAGTGAAAGCCACCGGCCACCCCCCGGCATCCAGACCCGCCCCAAAGCGCGTGAGCGAAGCCGGACGGTACCAATCCTGCTGCAGATCGTCTTCCCGCGACCAGGTGAGCTTCACCGGCGCGCCAATCGCTTTGGAGACTTCCACCGCCTCGCCGATATAGTCGGCCCTTGCGCGGCGGCCGAATCCGCCGCCCATGTACTTGGAGTGCACCTCTACGCCATCCGGCTTCAGACCGGTGATTCTTACCGCTTCGTTGCGCGCGGCGCTCTGGCCCTGCGTGGAGGCATACACGTCGCAGCGGTCGCTGCGCACGTCGGCCACGCAATTCAGCGGCTCCATCGGCGCGTGCGCCAGGAACGGCACTTCGTAGGTGGCATCGATCCTCTTGGCGGCGGATGCCAGTGCGGCCGGTGCGTCGCCCACCTGGCGCTGCGGCTGGCCGGGTTGAAGCGTGGCGTCGGCGAAACTCTGGCTGATGCCAGGTGTACTGAACGCCGCGGTCTTGCCTTCGTCCCATTTGATATCCAGCCCGCGGCGGCCTTGCATTGCCGACCAGGTATTGTCGGCCACCACCGCCACGCCGTTCGGAATCTGCACCACGCTCTTCACGCCGGGAACGGCCTTGGCTTTCGTGGCGTCGAAACTGGCCACCTTGCCGCCGAACACCGGACACCGCGCCACCACCGCATACAGCATGTTGGGCAAACGCACGTCGATTCCGAAAGACGCGCTGCCGTCCACTTTCGACGGCGTGTCCAGCCGCTTCATCGGTTTCCCCACGATGCGGAACTGCGCCGGGTCCTTGAGCGTCACGCCGGTAGGACCCGGCAGCTTCGAAGCGGCTTCGGCCAAACTGCCATAACTCAACCGGGCATTGGTAGCCGCGTTGATCACCGTGTTGTTTTCGGCGCGGCACTGCGCTTTATCCACGCCCCATTTCTGCGCCGCCGCCTGCACCAGCATCTCGCGCGCATTGGCGCCCGCCTGCCGCAGGGGTTGCCACGAACTGCGGATGCTCTGGCTGCCCACCACGCCCTGGTTCCCGCCGAACTCCCGGTTCACACCGGGGAATTCCGTGCGGATCTTTTTCCAGTCGCATTCCAGTTCCTCGGCCAGCAGCATGGAAAGCGAAGTCACCGTGCCCTGCCCCATCTCGGCCTTGTGAATGAACAGGGTCACGTGATCGTCGGTGCCCACGTGGACAAACGCGTTCAGCTTGGAATCGGGCGCCGGGGTGTCGGCCGCCAGCCGGGAACGCTCGGGGATGTAAAAACCCACCAGCAGGCCGCCCGCCGCCGCTGCCGTGCTGCGCAGGAAGTTTCGACGATTCAGTTGTACGCTCACCTGGCACCTCCTTCGCGCATCATGGCCGCCGCGCGATGGATCGCCTTGCGGATGCCGTCATACGCGCCGCACCGGCAGATATTGCCGCGCAGCGCCTCATCGATGTCGGCGTCGGTGGGGTCCTTCGTCTTCGCCAGCAGCGCCGCCGCTGTCATGATCTGGCCCGACTGGCAGTAGCCGCATTGCGGCACGTCTTCTGCGATCCAGGCGAGTTGCGTCGCCGTGCTGTGATCCGGCGAAAGGCCTTCAATGGTGGTGACACTCTTACCGGCCACGCTCGAAATGGGCGTCACGCAGGATCGCATGGGCTGACCGTTGACGTGTACCGTGCAGGCGCCGCACAGCGCCATTCCGCATCCGAACTTGGTGCCGGTCAGCCCCAGCGTATCTCGCAGAACCCAGAGCAGCGGCATGGCAGAAACGGCATCGACACTTTGCGCCTTGCCGTTCAAAGTGAACTTGACTGCTGGCATTTTCCCTCCAGAGTGCTTTACGGAGAGTATATCAGGCGCCAGGCTCGCCCTTGGGGTCGACGGTCGAAATCCTCTCTCGAAAATCCTGGGCCGCGAGCCGCCGCAAACCCGTGCCTGGCTCAAGTTTGCCCCTTGCGAAATCCCGACGCGTTCTCCCGCCATTTTCATCCCACCGCTCCGCGGTGAGCTGGCCGGTAAATCAGTCACAAATCCGGCCTTGGACTAAACCGCTTCGAGGTATTCGCGTAGCACCGCCAGTCGAAACGCAATAAGCCTGCGTTGTCGCATGTGGCCCCCGCCTTCCGCTGAGAACTCCCACGCGAAAACATGGAGTTGCGGTCCCGGCCGGACGCTGGCGCGGTACAAGAGCCGGGATCAACATATCCCTCGGGCAAGCGAGAGGTACGGGCCTGGATGCGCGCGGGCGTTCAAGCGCCAATCGCGCCGGCAAAACACAGTGGCGACCCTGAGTTGTCACCGGACTTTTCAACGCGTCGAGCGTAAAGTAGCCACACCCAAATCAATTGGCAGCAGATGAGCGTAGATTTACCTGGATCCGGCAGTTCCGGTTCCTTTGTGACGATCTCCAACCGCTCCGCAGTTTCACCGTTTGGGTAACGCCGGCGTTCTTGCCGCCGGTTTTCCGGAGCGTCCATTCCTCGCGCCCAAGATTGCTTCCAACTGCTGTGCAGTTGCACCATTTGGGTGAGAACCGGTTTGCTTGCAGGCGCCCACGTCTGCATGGGATTGCGATCCCCGGCGTTGGCAACTGCCGTTTCTTGGATTAACGCCGATAGGAAAGAGATCTTGTCTTATCCGTGTTCCTCTGCTTTCCTCGGCGGTCCAAAATGTTTCCTACTTCGTCTGCAGGGCCAACACCGACGCGATCTGGCCGGGGGCTTTATCGGGCAGAGTCACGGTGATGCGATCGCCCTCCTGCTTCACGGTCAGGCTCTTGTGCGCAGAGTCCGCCAGCAGGTAGGCCTTCACCACCTGTCCCTTCACCTTATTCAATTCGAAGGCGCCATTAGGCCACTTGAAGAAAGTGATGTAGAGTTTGCCGGGCTTGGTGGTGCAGCGCCAGTCGGTGGCTATCTTGAAACCGGGATTGCCTTTCTTGTCGTGCGTGGTGTTGTCCACGGCGCCCAGTTCCTCGCCGAAGGGCGTGGGACCGGCGCCGTACACCGCTTCGCCGTTGATCTTGAGCCAGCGGCCCACGGTGCGGAGATTATCCTGACTGGCCTGCGGGATCAGGCCTTCCGATGTGGGACCGACATTGAGCAGGTAGTTGCCGCCTTTGCTGGCGATGTCCACCAGTTTGAAGGTGAGGTCTTCGGGGGTCTTCCAATCGGTGTCGTCCTTTTTGAAGCCCCAGGTGTGATTGAGCGTGGCGGGCACCTCCCAATCGCCGGTGACCACCTGGTTGGGAATGCTGTTGTCGCCCATGGAACGATAGTCGCCCTCCTTGCCGAGGCGGCCATCGATCAAGGTGGCGGGCGCCAGCGAGTGCAGGATGTCGACGAAGCGCTGGGCGCGGTCGCCCACGTTCATCATGCGCGGCGTATCGAACCAGATGAGGCAGACGGGTCCGTAGTTGGTGAGAATTTCCTTCACCTGGGGCTCGGCTTTGCTGCGCAGGTATTGGTCGAAGTCCTTCTTATCGTCGGGGCCGAAATCCCAGGTGTTGCCGGCGCCGTTGGGCTCGTGCCAATCCTGCGCCTGCGAATAGTAGAAGCCGAAGCGGATGTGATGGCGCTTGCAGGCGGCGGCCAGTTCCTTGAGCGGATCGCGGTGGAAGGGCGTGGCGTCGTAGATGTTGTACTTGCTCACCAGGGAGTGGTACATGGCGAAGCCATCGTGATGCTTGCTGGTGATCACGATGTACTTCATACCCGCGTCCTCGGCCATTTTGACCCACTCTTCAGCATTGAACTTGACGGGGTTGAACTGCCTGGCGAGTTGTTCGTACTCGGTCACGGGGATCTGGGCGCGGTTCATGATCCACTCGCCGATGCCGGGAATGGGCTTCCCTTTCCATTCGCCGGCGGGGATGCAGTAGAGGCCCCAATGGATGAAGAGGCCGAACTTGGCCTCGCGGAACCACTTCATGCGCTCATCCTGGGTCATGGTTTTGGCCGGCGGCGGAGGCGGCGCGGCAGCGGTGGCGGCGAAGCAGGCAGCCATGGCAGCGGCAGCGATTTTTAACGATAAACAGCGGGCAAACTTGCGTTTCATGGAAAGCTCCTGGTCGACTCTTTATTCCCGCACAAAAGGGTGCCAAAGAGCAAATCCCAACTCTGGGATCGCAGAATTTCGCGCGGGATATGCACAGATGGATGCGACTGCTTGGACCGTTAGGGTCCCCGTATCGGCCTTCGAATTTGGCTGGGCCCGACTCTCACGTGCGATCGCCCGTCCGGAGTTGGCGGCGCGGGACCAGTGCTACCGGTACTCCGGGAGGCCCCGCACGATCCTTATTGTTTCCATGCTGACGCGCACGACCTGACCAATCAGTC
Source organism: Candidatus Sulfopaludibacter sp. SbA3 (assembly GCA_900290315.1). Lineage (GTDB taxonomy): Bacteria > Acidobacteriota > Terriglobia > Bryobacterales > Bryobacteraceae > Sulfopaludibacter. The sequence goes on from OKRF01000199.1 coordinate 8,699, forward strand.
GGACGATATAGCCCGGATCGTCTTCACGGTTCGGGTCGGATTCCCCTTTGACCTGGTATTGGTCGATCACCCACTCGAGCGCCGAGCGCGACCCAAGGCGATACTCGAAGGTCTCTGGCGGGACGCCGGCCAGCGTGAGTGATTCGTTCACCTTCAGCGACTGCCGATCCTGGCTCAACTTCATCTTGGTGACGTACTCGGAGTAGGGGACGTTCTTGTTCTCGACGAATTCCAGCGGCCAGGGAGCGAGCGACTCGTATTCCACATGGAGACGCGCCAGTTCTTTTCCAGCCGCCGCGAAATCGGTGAAGGCGGGAGCGAAGGGAATTCGCGGCAGTTCATGCTTTAGGTTGGCCGCGTAGCGCTCGCGGTATTCGGGATGGTGCAGCAGCGCGTATAGGTAGTGGAAGACGTCTTCGTTGTTGATGCAGTTGTTGGAGTAGTGCTGGCGAAATTGTTCGACAGCGGAGTCCTTGAGATGGGACAGGGGAAAGCACTGACAACTCGCTCCACCGCCGACTACATGCTTATCAGTGACTTCGTTCGTCGCTAGGACCATGAACGGCTTTTCCGAGGTGAAGTCGGTGACAGCAATGCATCTGCCTGAAACGCGGGGCCACTGGTAGACCTCTTCGTTGAGGATGCGGTCGAAGAATAGGAATTGCTTCGCGAACGGCCGGTAGATGGCGAGCCGAAGCTTTGCTTTGTCAAACTCGGCCAGTCTACCGCGGAGGGCGTCCTGCTTCAGATCGCGGCTCCACTTCACATGATCGGGCCAATCCGCTTCCGGGCTCGCATTATGGCGATGAACTTCGGTGTTATAGGCCGCGATGAACCGCATGATTCGCGGCTGGAGTTTCTCCTGGTTCCAATCGTAGACGACGCTGTCGCGGTTAGTGCCCACGCCAAGGGTCCACAGATCGAACATGTCTGTGATGGCGGTGAACTTCGCGTATTCCTCGGCGTTTTCCGGCACCAGCCATGTGTGATTCGCGTCGGGCGTCAACGTCTCCCACTCCACCCGACCCTTCTCCAGGGACTCCAACTTCTCGCCTTTGCGCCACATCTCGGGTACGCGATGGTAGCGGAGGCGGGCACTGGCGCCCCTCTTTCTGACGGCCAGAGTGATACCCACACCGACCTGTATGCCGAACACGTTATGGGTGGTTCCCGAGAGCTTTGGATTGCGGCGAACGTTGCCGTGCAGGTCGATGTGATCGATTCGGTTGAAGTCCCGCAAGAGATGCTTGCGCATTCCGTCGAAAGCGGTCTGATCTATAAAACCGTTGTTGGAGACGAAGCAGACAATTCCATCCCGCCCCTGCAATCGGTCGGTGGCCCAGCGGAAGAACTTGACATACGCGTCATCCAGTTTGCTCTTGCTGCTGGCTTTCGAGTCNNGCCCCACGTTGTACGGCGGGTTGCCGACAATCACCGTGATGGCTGCTTCCTTCTCCCGATCGACACGTTCCGTGTTGGCGGCGGTGAACAGGCCGATTTGCTGCGCTTCTGCCATATCCAACGTGTCCACGAAACAGAGACCAGGGAAAGGTTCATACTCTTTCATCCGCTCGTAATAGGCGTGCTCAATATTCAGGCTGGCGACGTAGTACGGCAACAACATGACTTCGTTCGCGAATAACCTCTCCCGATAGGCTTCGGCCAGCGACCTGCCGGGCATCCGTTCGATCAGGTTCACGATGAAGTTTCCCGTCCCCGTACACGGGTCGAGAATCACCACTTCCGGTGAGGCCAACATGTACCCGAATTCCTCCCGCAACGCCTGCTCGACGGCATTGCACATATAGTCGACAATCTCGCGCGGCGTGTAGACGATGCCATGCGTATCGGCAACATTGGGAGAGTAATGCTGAAAGAACTGCTCGTAGACGGAATTTAGAAAATCCTGCTTTTCGGTAAAGTGGCTGAGGTTGGCGCCCTGCCGCTCGATGGCGTTGTAGTAGGGGTCGAGCTTTTTGAGAAACTCCGCCGAGGAAAAGCTGCTGGATGCGAGCGCATCGATCACGTACTGCACCTGGGCGGCGATCACGTTGCGCGTGGTGAACTCCGGGTTCTGGAAGAGGTTCCGCATGAGACGCTCGGTTAGCAGATGCTGGATCAGCATCTCATCCACATTTCCGTCCGAGAGATCGGGATTGAGCGATGCACGGCAAATAGTAACAAAGCCGGCAAAGGCTTCCCGGAATTTGCGGTTCTTCTTATGCGCCTCAGCGATGTGTTCGCTCAGCGACTGCGCCAAGTCTGGAATCCGGCTCTTGAACTCCTGCATGGCGCGCTCGAATTCGCGCTCATCGGATTCGTCGTGAGAAAAGAAGCGGTTCAGCAGGTCCGCCACTTTTACCGGCTCGCCAAGCGCGAATTCGCCAGCTTCGCCCCGGTCCTGGTAGAGGACCGCCACCTGCGTATCCTCAAAGATGGTATTCCGTGCCGGGTAGCCGGCCTTGAGCTTCTTCTGGATTTCCGCCGCCAGACGATCCGCCGTATCCTTAGCTTCCCACCACCCGCGCGCCAGCCGGAACTCGTCGCGCACTGTGCCGTCGGGCACCACGCGCCTGCCGCCCGAATAGGTGGATAGTTCGGGCACCAGGGTCCAGCCACGCCGTTTGGCTGCCTTGTCCAGGAGTGTCTGAAACGGCGCCTTGAGGCCCAGTTCGTGGACGATCTGCTGCTCCTTGAGGTATTGGAGGTCCTTCAGGTATGCCTTAACGATAGGGTCGTTGGGCGCCAGTTCGAGCATCGGATCACCATGTTATCAGCCCTCAGTGGGCGGAGCATGCCTGTGGGACAAAACTGATTAGGTAAGATGGTTTTGGGCCGGTCGACCCCGGCCGCATAGCGAAACGCCCGCGTGAACTGCGGGTTTAGGCCACGGATGGACACGGATACACACGGATAAAGCTAATTCTTTTCTTATCCGTGTTTATCCGTGTCCATCCGTGGCCCATTTCGCTTTAGAACAATCGATCCTGCTTCTTCAACGTTCCAAACGTCCCGACGTTGGCGATGGCGAACGCCACCGTGAGGCGCGACTCATCGCGCACGCCGATGTTATACCGGCGGTACTGCACGCTGAATCCGCAGCAGTCGGTGTTGTAAGTCACCTGCGTGGTGGAATACTCCAGAACATGCTGCCGGTAATCGTAAACCGCATCGATGCCCGCATTCCAGCCGCGATGCTGCGGATCGCCCACCTGCAGCCGCATCCGGTATTGATTCGCCGCCGGCGTAAGCAGGGGATCGGTGTGCACCTCGTTGTTGCCCGCCGATATCAGGTATTTCTGCAAGAAGTGGTAGTCCACCGAAACGCTGCTGTCCACTAACCGGTGGTAATACGGATCGTAATCCGCCTGCCAGTTGAAACTCAGTCCATTCACTGGACTGGTACGCAGCACCGAAACCACGGGCGAATAATTCCGCGGCCCCAGCAGGAAGCTGTACGCCGAAAGGTCGGCAGTCGCCGTGAACACGTTGGGCCGGCCGGGCACCAGGGCGCCGCCGAAGGTCGGGTCGAAATACCGTTTCTGCGCCAGTTCCCATGTGAAGATCTCCAGCACCGAATCGCCGCGCTTGGCGAACAGCCGGTTGGTGAGGGAAATCTCCAGTTCGTTGGTGTTGGCCAGCAGGTCGGTTTCATCGAAGCGGATGAACCGGTTGAAATCGTCGCCCACACCCGACACGTACCGGTATGTACCGCGAGTTTCGATCACGTGCTTCAGCTTGTCGCCGAAAATCGTCTTCTTATTGAAGACGCGCGCCAGAGAGGGGAGGATGATGTCCAGCGAGAAATCGCGAGCGCTGCGCACCACGTCGGTATCGGCCACCTGGAACAGGTTCTGCCCCGCCGAGGACGGCGTCTGGCTTTGCGCGTAGAATGATTCGTCGAGACCGATGCTCGGCACAAAGTTGATAGGGCCCAGGTGCAAGGCGCTGGTGAAGTGCGGCGCCAGGTGGACGCGCGTGGTGAATTGGGCCGTCTGGAAATTGTCGATCAGGTTGTTGTTGCTGTCGAAGATGGGCTGGGAGCGATATAACAGACCGGCCGCCGAGTAGAACGAAAACCAGATGGGGACGTTGCCAAAGAGCTGCTGATCGCGCCCGCTGAACTCCCCTTCCGGCAGCTTGTGCAACAACACGGCGTTACGGGTGAAATTGGTTTGCCCCGGCTCCTGCACTTCGGTGGTCTGGAAATTCTCCAGGCGCGAAGCCACCAGGTCGAAGGTGTAGTTCGACCAGTTCTTCTCCAGATATCCGACCGAATGGATTTCCGAGCCGATGGCTTCGTTGAAGGACTCGGACCACTCCTGGCGGAAGCGGAACGAGCTGACGTAGTTCATGTAGCCGTTGGCATGCCAGCCGTCGCCCAGGTCGCTGCGTCCTACGAAGTAGAGGTTCAGGCCGCTGAAGCGCTGGTTGGCGTTGTTGGGGTCGCCGGCGCGATCCTGCACGCCGTAGGCGATGAAATCGAAATCGGTAGTGGAGTTTGGCTTGCCGCGGAAATCCACGTGATGGCCGAAGGCGTTGGTGTTGTAATCCTGAAACCGGTAAGTCAGGTCGTAGCTGCGATTGATGGCCCAGAAGTATCCCAGTCCCACCATGAAACCGCGCTGCGAACGCGGCACCAGGTTGGGAATCAGAAAGCCGCTGTGGCGCGGCTCTTTTTGCAGCGCGTGATAGAAGTAAGGGAAATAAAACAGGGGAATCTTCCGCAGCACGAACCAGCTCTTGTACGCTTTGGCGCGGTCCAGGGGGATGATATCGAACTTGGGACCGACCATCTTCCACCACGGATTCGGCATTTTGCAGTTGGTCACCCAGCCGTCATGGAGAATGTACTGCTCGCCCATCCGCTCGGCCCATACGCCTTCGAAGTGGTACGGGCTGGTGCCGCTGAGAATGCCCTTGCGCACTACCAGCCGCGGCATGGATTCGCCGCGCACCTCGTAGAACTTCCCGCGCTGCTCCTCCTGGTTGTACTCCATGTGGTCGCACCAGATCTGCTCGCCTTTTTCGAACGAGTGGAAGTATACGTTACCTTTGGCGGCCACGTCGGTGGTGTCCACGTTGTACACGATCTCGTCGGCGCGAACCAGCATGCCCGCGCTTTGGACTTGTGCGTGGTTGCGCAAGATCCGCAGGGGACCGTCGGACTCCATGTTGTCCAGGGCTGTGAAATTCCAGTCACCCGCGGGAATGGTCTTATAGTCCTTGATGGGGGGCCAAGCCGGTTTGATGGTCTGCGTGGGATCCGGCGGCGGAGCCGGGGCGGGGGCCGTCTGCTGCGCTACGGCACTAGAGGCTAAGATCAGCCAGCCCAACAGGCTAGGAAAGAAAGCGTACGTAATACTAGAAGATTTTTCGTGACAACACCCCGGTTTCATGTTAAGAAGGATGAGAGAGGTTTTCAGGAGAGGCCTCAAAGGCTGAAGTTAGCATACTTGTGGCGCCGACTTCGCCTGTGAATTTCCGGAACTCTGTGTTCGAAAATGACCTGTAGCTACTGTGGTTCACGAAACGGCGATGGGGAGCACCGCTGCCAGCGATGCGGCCGGAGACCCTCAGACACCCTGAATAACAATTACCGCACCGATGGCGCACTGGCTACCAAGACGCAGCCTGCCGCGCATTACCAGCCGGCGGAACGGCCTGTCCCGGGACCGCGGCCCAATTTTTCGGGCGCGGTGCAGCGGCCGCTGTTCCAGGAGCGGGGCGCGTCTAACGTAATCCCGTTCGAATCGTTTACCCCGCCGCCTCCGCCCAAGCCGCGCGCCAAGGCAAGTGCGGCAAAGACGGCCAGCAAAACCGCGCAGCGCCGCGTCTCGAAAGTGGTGGAAGGCCAGGGCAGACTGGACTTTCTGCCGCCGGCACCGGCCAAACCTGGTACCCTCGGTAGCACAGTGGACTCCGTAATCTATTGCGAAGCCCCCGTAGCCACGGCACTCCACCGGGCTGTAGCGGCCGCCCTGGATTGGATCATGGTGCTGATTGCCTATGGGGTGTTCCTGGCGACTTATTCCCTGTGCGGCGGCGAATTTGTGCTGGATAAGCTCAATCTAATGGTGTTTGGCGGCGCGCTGCTCCTGATCGCCATGACCTATGGACTGTTCTGGACGATCGTCAATGCGGAGACCCTGGGCATGCAGTGGGCTCACCTGCGCCTCACCACCTTCGACGGATTCCGCCCCGACGGCCTGCAGCGCCTCGCGCGTTTCGCCGGTTCGTGCCTGAGTCTGTGCACCGTGGTGGGTATGCTCTGGTCGTTGGCCGACGAGGAAAGTCTCGCCTGGCAAGATCATATTTCCGNNTGGATTCGCAAATCTTCCGGCGCAGATAGACTGCACCGGGTACGCGCGATTGCAAGAGTTGAGAGGGCCGCGCGTGTGATCCGTCCGCCTTCAGCTCACCGGAAAGATACTGAGGGCGCGGCGGAAACAACGCATCGATGAGCCGACAATACAGCCATCGCCCATGAGGTTCACGATCGCTCCCCCGGAAGGGAGTTCTTACCGAGTGACCGATAATACACCCGCTGGCCCAGATCAACGCTTAAACCTAAGAACGGCGGTAGGCTCTTTTTAGGGCATTGATATACTTGACGCAACCATTCTGGTATGCTGTAGGAATGGACAGCGAAACCAAACAAGTACTTCAACTGATTTTAAGGAATCTTGAACAACTCGAATCCCGTCTGCACCGGCGTCTCCTTCACGCTGGACAATACCAGCGCAAGAGCAGTTTCCCGTCTGCACCGGCGTCTCCTTCACGCTGGACAATACCAGCGCAAGAGCAGTTGCAACCGAAGGCGCTCTGAATGAAGTCCTGCCAGCGTTCAAAGAGAAGTACGATCATCGTTATGCCGGGATTCAAGGTCTTGCCAAGCCTCATTCCACCAACTCTTCGCTTGAAGAGATTCGGAAAGCACTCGACATACTGAACCGATGAGTTCATCATCGGATTCCAACATCAAGATCGCAGATTGTATGGCGGCTTTCGATTGTTCATGGGCGGCTACCGCTTCTCCGTAGAGATCGGTATTGGGTGTAACAATGGTTTCTGTCATGCCGATATTTAGATCCGCCCCATTGACACCGCCGCCGTTTCGATTCACGCTAAATGTAGTTATGCACCGAAAGATGATCCAACCCCTGCCTGAAGCCTTGGGCGACTCCGCACAGGCCCGATTCAAACGGTTCGCCAAGGCCGTCCTTGCCGTTCCGAAGTCCGAAATCACGCCGCCCGAAGAAGCCTTGGCGAAACTCGAAGCCCAAAAGCAACGGATCGACAACAAGCTGGCAGACGTGCGGCAGGAATTGGCGAAGCGCAAGGCGATTCGTCGGAAGCGGTCTTCGTAGGGGCATTCAGCTTGCCAGATGCCATCTGAGAGCTACAATATCGCTCATAGATGAATGAGCGACTTGAGAAGATACGTCAACTTCTGATCGAACTAGATGATGAGATAGCAACCGGAGCGGCATCTAGCGGTGATCGTGATTTTTCCGCTCTGGAAGAGAAGGATATGAAGGCCAAGTCTAAAATATTCACCGTACTAAGACAATCACTTCCACCAGCACTGTAAGCGAGTCCGCAGAACTTCTCAAACTTTTCAGATCGCTCCGCCTGCCCACCGCTCGTAGTCAAACTCTTCACGATATCGAAGGCGCAAATTACGTCACGTTGCGTAGCCCGGACTCCGTGACGATATCATACACTTCAGCATATCTGCTTGTGACACGCTCAAACGGAAGACCGAAATTACAATCGGCAGTCTTATTGTGAAGCCGAAGTGGTTCTCCAGACAGCAACAGCAAGCGTAGGGATGTACAGGACCATGCCTGAGAACGTCAGGAAGATGCCCAAGATGGTCAGAATGAAACCAGCCCTCCGCACAGATAGCTTGGTAGAGGCCATTAAGAGAGCCACCAACACTATGAAGATTTGAACTGCCAGCAGCCTGATTGGGTATTGGTCTACTCGGCCTACGAAGAAGCCGATGGCGACGGCAATACCATTCGCCGCCGCCACCAAAGCCGGAATAAACTTAAAGAGCGGTCGCACGATTCCTTTAGTTTACGGAGCGATTCAACTGATATGCTGGTGTCAACAAGCCCGTACATAATCCGCCGATGATCCAATTGAAGTTTCCGTACAGTGTGCCGTCTTGCCATCCCTGTACCTGGATAGGCCAGTAATACACAAGCGTTGGTGTCTGAGCGCAAAATGTCGGATTGTCGAAGAGAGCATAGGTGTAGTTTACTACACCGTTGCAGTTTGTATATTCAGAAGGCGAGTTGCTGGCGAGAAACCAGCCCGTAGGCCAGTAATCCGTTAAGTATTGCGAGTAGGACCCATTGGTTACACACGTTCCTGTCTGTGTCCAGACCCAACCGACGTAGAGGTTAACGTATGTAACTTGGATCTTAATAAGGTCATACACGATGCCGTTGATGTATCCCGATGAGAACTGTGGGGATGCATCAAGTGGGCTTACGGCGAGACTTACGGCGAGATTGGAACTGTCGAAGACCGCCGAAAGGTCGGGGGCGTTTCCATTACTATGGCCGATGCTTATCTGATCGCCAGTGATTGTGGTGAGCGTGGATGTTGTGGAAGAACTAGCCTGACTCAAAGTCGAAACAGGAGCGCCAAGCGATTGTGGCGGCGGCTGTATGACGGTGGGAATTCCAACGTCGAAATCGGCTTCGCAGCCAGTGTTGGACTGACGGACGGGTCCTACCATCCTGGCTTCCACATGATTCTGTCCGGGTTTTAACATCATCTCAAAATTGCAAAGGTCTGGTACATTGACCGATGTGACCGCTCCCGTACCATTTGGTATATGAGCAATCTGAGCGGGTTTGACAAGGCCCTTGAAGGTGATCCTGTGTGTGTTCTGCAATGGCGGCAGAGATTTCATTTCAGGTTGTGCGTACAGCGATGCAGAAAGGACGAGCACAAGACTCGTCCAGTTGAGCGTGATTCTCAATTGCATGCCTCCGTACTAGATCAGCTAGAACTGTACGCTTTAGTAGGAGGCGATGTCAATCGGGAAAAGAATACTGACGGTGTTCAATCTTACAAATAGGATTAACAGACCTGAAATTATATTGTACTCCGTGCCTCTTAAGGAATTACAGAGGTCTCTGTTGCAATTGTCCACAAAAATGTAATAAGGTCACGCCGTCATCAACTCCCTGATGGTCCACGCATGATCGGTAAGCCCCGCCGCCATTGCTGGCGTGATCTTCAAACCGGGGAACCTTCAGCACTGGTTTTCCCGGTCAAGCGTTTGTACGTCAGTCGCTTTCCACCGCAACGTCAGTCGCTTTCCACCGCAACCACGGACAACCGATTTGAACCGTCCACCGTCGCCTTCCTCATCCTTCCGTTCATTGAATCGGAAAGTCTGTTCATCCAAGTATCGGAACAGATGAAAAGGCTCCACGGAAACATACGTTCCGTTCAGCGTTAGCTTCAACAGGCTCCAGAAGTTCTCCATGCCGTTCGTGTGGACATGACCCTTGACGTATTCTACGGCGTGATCGACAACCTGATGGACGAACTCAGGATTCAATCCTTCATACGATTTCAAAGCGTCCGTGAATAGCTCCGCTCCGGGTTCTACATACGCCTTGACGTGAGCTTGAAGTGTTGTCTTTCTCCGGTTGTGGACTACGTTGGCACGGACCTTGCCGCCACGCTGGAGAACGCCAACCACCATCGTCTTGTCGCTACCGCCAGTCCCGGTGATCTTCTGTTGCCGGATGTGCTTGTGCATGTTGCGTGCTTTGCCGCCAATGAAAGTTTCATCTACTTCGACCTGACCGGACGCCTTCTCGAAAGTTCCGGTCTGCATCGCCAGCCGGATTCGCTGAAGCATGAACCAAGCCGTCTTCTGTGTCACGCCTATCCCACGATGCAATTCCCATGAACTGATGCCGTTCTTGTCGCTGGCAATCATCCACATGGCCGTCAGCCACTTGTCAAAGCCGATTGGAGAGTCTTCGCACACCGTCCCAACCTTCGGAGAAAACTGCTTCCGACAGACTTTGCATTTCCAGATCCGGCGACTTGGGGCGTAGTAGTTCTCCTTGGAAAGGCAGTACGGACAGGTGACGCCATCCGGCCAACGCAGTGCGGAAAACGCCTTCGTCGCCACGTCCACGTCGGAATAGTAGCGGATTGCCTCTAAAAGTGTGGTCGGTTCAGCGATTTGGGCGGATGGGGCGCTCTCCATACAACCATTTTAACGGTGAAAGCTGGTTGTGTCAAGTATATCAATGCCCTTTTTAGGTTAAATAGGGCCTCCAACAGCGGTGGTCTGTACTCCGACTCCACTTCGCGCTCCCGCAAAACAAAACGCGACGGCCGATCAGCTAGCCGGGGCCGTAGCGGTGGTGCCCCGCTTCTGGCAGAGACAGGCGCCGTACGTGCTTGTTGCCGTCGATGAAAGTGAGTGTGTAGAAGGGATGAGAGTCCCCCGAGGCGCAATGGCAACCCGGTTTGCCGCACGGTCGATGGAAGAGCACCAGAGATCCCGGGAGAGCGCCGGCGGGAATGCGGAGGCGCGCCACAAGGCGACGCTTGCGCCGTTGCAAGGCGGCGGCATCGGTTCCCGCAGGGAGTCTGGAGCAGTCACCAGATTGCAACTGTACAATCAGATAGCCGTCAAAACAGGACCTAATTCGCATGTTTCCATCGGATCGGTGCGACTCGCTGATCAGAATGTCACGGCGTTGATCGGCATTCAAGCAACGGACGATGTTGGCGTGGCTGCTGATGCGGTCGCCGAAATTCCGTGGCTGCTGATGCGGTCGCCGAAATCGTATCCCAGCACCTTTTGGGGAGTGGGCACGGCGGAGTCGAACGAAGCCCCCGGCCAGAATTCGAACTTCGCCTGGGTGAACGCTCCCAGCGCGAAGACGCACAGTACGAAACATGGCGGGGTCGATACGAAACATGGCGGGGTCGAAAAACCGATCCAGCAAGCGGGTAACGCCGGCGATCTTGTCGCCGGTCGGGCAGCGTACCGGCGGCAAGACCGCCGGCGTTACCGGACCTGGAAATCGATCCACTGCTGCGCCTGGCGTGGCTTTGCCGATTGCCGGTCAGTCACCACCGTCTGCAAGTAGTAATGTCCGGGCGGCAACTTTTCTCCCAGCGAAACTTCTCCCGACACGGCGCGGCGCCTGGGATCACCCGAAACGATGGCTGGCAGAGTTTGCGCGACACCCGTGAATACTTCCACCGCTCCCCGAAACAAGTGGAGTCTGGCTTCCAATGCCACGGGCTTCGCCACGTCGCTGGACGGGTTGAGAATCTGATAGAGGTATACCAGCCGCTCTCCCGGCGCGAAAATGCGGCGGGCGGGACCGGAGTCGATGGTCGTCGAGTTCTTGGCGCGGAGGGCCACGCCGGACAGCATTAACTGGCCGCTTGAGAAATCCGGCACCTCCACCAACTGGCTGGCCGATCCCATCCGGCTGGAGGTGTCATCGCGCGCCGCCGCTCGCACCTGGTAGGTTCCCGGATTACGCAGACGCAATTCCAACTGGCAAACCCAGCCATGGTGCAGCAGGTTCTGGTATTCGTCCCCGGTCAACTGTAGTGCTATGTTATAACCCGCCTGGCCTGCGCTCATCCCGGTACTGTCAAACGCCACCGCCAGGACCTGTCCAGAGGCTTTATGCTGGCCATTCAATTGATGGGTGAAAGTCAAGTCGCGCACATCCATCCAGACGAGTGCGGTCACCATAGGGCCGGTAGTGGGGCTATGGCCGAAGACTGGGGTCGCCTGCAGGTGGATGGCGCCCGCCACAAAGGGCGAGTTCAGGGCGCTGGCCAGTTCCTGATTCGGCGTCCGGCTGCGGAAATCTCTATCCGCGGGGCCCGTACCTAACGGCAGATTGCGCCAGCGCACCTGTACGCCCGTGTTGGCGGCCTGCACCGTGACCCCGGGATTGCCGGGAGCAGGGTCCGGCTCGCGATAGCCCAGCAGATAGTAGCCAGCCTGATCCTGCAGCACGCGCGCTAGTCCAGCCGAAAGTTCACCGCCCAACCGTAACCCGCCGGTAGAAGCGCTCAGCTTCCAAAGACCGGCATCCGCCGTTTCAGAAGAATCGCCTGAAGCCGCGATGTAGAACACGGCCGAAGAATCGGCGGCCAGGGAGGCGAATGGCTCGAACGGATCCGCATTCTGCAGCACCAGCGGCAAGCTGTCGCAGATCAGAACGACAGCTTTTCTGCCGGGAATGGCGGTCAGGCCGGCCAGGGTCCGGCGGAGCAGAGTGGCCACGCCCGCGAACAGGAATTCGTCGCGAGATTTGCCAGGCAGGCTGCGCGAAGGGTCGAACTGGATCCGGGCGATGGCGTCGTGCAGCAGCCGCCTGTCGGCGGTGATGGTCTCCAGGACTCCCTCGCCGGACCGCGTGCGCAGAATGGCCGCTTCATCGTCCGGTTGCAGTTGCTGGTCGACGAAACTGGCAAGAGCCGTGCGCACGCGTTCCACGCTATCGGCCGAGAGTCCTGCGTCATCCACCAGGAGGACCACTCTGCGGGGTGACTGATGGACGTAGCTGAATCTGTCGATGATCGCGGGCTTGCCATCCACCGCCAATTGGAAATCGGCTACCGCCAGATTGGGTGCCGGAAGCCCCCCGGCATCGGTGACCACCACGTCCAGTTGGAGCGTCTTCGGCGGGGGCGGCTCAGGTGCGGGCTGGCGCCGGTTTGGCTGGGCCGCTACGCATACACTGAGTAACAGGAACCACAGAAAACGGCTCACCTTTTCATTGAACCATCCGCCGGACATTTGTGTAACCGATATTTGGCCCAAGGCGTGCCTTATGATGGCGTTAGTTTAGCTACAATCATACATTCGGGGTTTAGCAGCGAATGAAAATAACGGTAGGACTATGTCTGTTCGGGCTCGTGTGTTCCACGGGCGTTTATGCGCAGTCGGTGGCGGGATCCGGGGCAGTGACCGGAATCGTCCGCGACCAGTACAGCGACGGTCTGCCGGAAACCAAGGTAGTGCTTTCCAATGAGACGATGGGCATCCACCGGACCATGACCACTACGCA
>OKRF01000199.1:21805-30489 GCA_900290315.1 Candidatus Sulfopaludibacter sp. SbA3
CCAACTGGCAATCCAACGAGTTCGATGTGGCGGTCGGCCAGACGGTGTATTTCGAGATCGATATGAAGCCCGAGGAGCCGGCCACGCAAGTGGAAGCGTCTCGCGCGCTGGCGCCCGTGGACAACGGCCGGGTGGGCGTTTCCACGCTGATCACGCGCACCCAACTGGATGCCCTGCCGTTCAACATGCGGCGCCTGGATGCTCCGGTGCTGCTGGCGCCCACGGTGACGACCGACCCTGCGACCGGTGTGCAGGTGTTCCGCGGCGCGCCTTTCGTCAACGGGTTCCTGATGGACGGCCTGTTCACCACCAACCGCTTTAACCCGGACCAGCCCGGTATCGCCAACCAGGTATCTCCGGACGCGATTGCCCAAGTCCAGGTGATGGTGGCGGACCACTCCGCCGAGTTCACTCACGCGGGCGGAGGCCTGGTGAACGCCGCCACGCGCTCCGGCGGCAACAGCTACCACGGCGATGCGTATGGCTACTACAGCAGTAATGCGTGGAGTGCTCCGGACCGCTTTACGCCGGGCCAGAAGCTGTTCCAGAAGCAGACGGAAGCCGGCGCCAGTGTAGGCGGCCCCATCTGGCACGATAAAATCTTCTTCTTCCTCAACGGCGACGTGCTCAATGGCCGATTCGACGACCTGAACCGGATCACCAGCCCGCTGCTGGCCGATTCCACCGGCACCAGCATACCGGCATCGAATTGCAAATCCACCGTGGTCGCCTGCACTGCCGCCATCGCCCTGTTCACGCCGCAGATGAATGTGAGCTCGGCGCTTTCGCAGCGCTGGACCACCGGGGTGGTCAAACTGGACTACCGCCGCAGTGACCGGGACACGTTCGGGGTGGAAGGCAACGCCATGAATTCGCGGCTGCCGATTGGTCCCAACGTACAGGCGGTGGCGCCCAATGGCGGTCTGCTCGGCATCAACAATTCCACTGTGGACACGCGATACNNGCGGGAGCCATTATAGGCTCGGTGCATCCCGATCCCAGCCAACTCGTTGAGCGGCGCTACCAGGCGATCGACAACTTTAACTGGACCACTTTTTCGCACTCCCTGAAGCTGGGCTTTGAGTACTTCGTGAATCGCGACTCCGTCAACGACCTGACCAATCCCGCCGGCGCCTATACCTATCCCACCCTCACCGGCCTGGCGACAGATATTGTGGGCAACAATCAACGCAATTACACCACCTTCGAACAGACTCTCGGAACGCCCACGCGCACGGTGCAACAGAAATCGATGCACGCCTTTGCGCAGGACAACTGGAAGGTGACGCGCGAACTCACCGTCACTGCCGGAGTGAATTGGGAGAGGACCAAGTTTCAGCAGCCCGACGGACAAAACGCGACGTACTATCAGACTGCATCGATCCCGACCCGGAATCTGGATTTCTCGCCGCGCGTGAGCATCGCCATGCAACCGGTAGCCCGCACGGTTGTCCGCATCGGCTTCGGCTGGTTCTTCGCCCCCTATCCGGGCGATCTGATGGACGCGCTGAAGCTGGGCAATGGTCTGGATCAGGCCAGGATTTCCGAAGTATCCTACCAGTCCAACGCGGTGGTCTTCCCCAAGAGCGTGCCTTCGTTCACCTCCATACCGGTGGGCTTTCAGGACGTGCTGTACGCGGCCAGCAAGTTCCGCAACCCTTATTCCCAGCAGGCCAGCGTAGCCATTGAACGGCGGGTGAGCCGGGACACTGCGGTCACCCTCAACCTGATCAACAGCCGCGGCTACCGGTTGTGGACCACTACGGATACCAATCTGTTTTCCACCACGACCAGCGAAACCTACACCATCGATAACGCCGCCGGACAATCCGCAGGCACCTACACCACGCAGCTCTGGACCACCAACCTGAGCTCGACCAACACCTCCACCACCAGTTCCCAGCACACCAGCGATCCCAACCACGAACATGTGTACCAGGTGGATAACAACGGCTCCTCCTNNTGAGTGTGCAGCTTTCGTATACCTTCTCGCATTCCATCGACGATGTCGGCGGCCCATCGATTGTTCCAGGTGTGCCGATTCCCTATGCGCCCGGCAACTACGCCGGAGATAAGGGCAACTCAGCCGCCGACCAGCGGCACCGCGGGGTGCTCAACTGGGTGTGGACACCTACGGTATTCAAGAGCCCGTCGGCAGCGGAGCGGATTCTGGCGAACGGTTGGCAGATCTCGGGCATCGCGACGGTGGCATCGCCACAATCGGTGACTCCGATTGTGCTTGTCAGCGGCCAGCAGTTCACCGGGGTGGCCATGGAGTATCTCAACTCCCTGAACGGTTCGGGCGGATGGAACCGGGTTCCCTTCGATGCCGTGAGCTCGCTGAAACTGGGGTATCTATACAACGTGAATGCGCGAGTGGGTAAGACTCTGGCATTCACGGAGCGCATCCGCGCCAGTCTTGCGTTTGAAGCCTACAACGTCCTGAACAGCCAAAACACTACGAGCGTGAACAACGTGGCCTTTGTGGCAACGGCGGGCGTACTGAGGCCGGTGAGCGGCATCGGAGCCCCCATTGCGTCGTCGGCATACCCCTATGGCAGCACGGCCCGGCGGGCGCAAGTCTCGTTCCGGTTCGAGTTTTAGGGAGAATCGCCGCGCCCGTTCGCAGACTTCGGACGAAGCAGCCACGGTGGCACCGGTTTGCGCCGTCACTTGTAGTTGGGCGAGGGGAAAGCGCCTGTGAAGCCACTCGCGTTCTTGTCGCTTGCCGCTTTCGCACAGTTGGCTGGTGCGATGCTTCCGCGGAAAGACCGTCACTGCTGCACCATCCTGCGATCAGCCGGACCCAGGTCTTCGCGTTTGCGAATGGCCTTTGGAGCGTCAACCGCGAACGCGGAGAGGGTGCGCCTGACCACCGGAATGGGTGACGAATCGGGCCCGGTTTTTTTCGCGGGAGGGACCGCGCATCGCGTTCACCGGCGAGTACGGCGGCAATGTCGACGTCTTCGTGATGCCGGCCATCACAAGCCACCGATCCGATGTTCTACCGTCGTCAACGGTACGCAATCGCACCCTCTTCAGCCCTCCTGCGTACTGACCAAGTCGCAAAATCGAAATTCCCTGAAACGATACTCGCTCTTTCGCACTATGATTTTGTGAGGTCAACGGTCTCGGTGCAAATAACCGGGGAAAAGGAGGGAACCCATGGGGACTACCGTTACGTTTGATCCGCCAGCCATTGCCTTCGGAGTACTTGCGCCTGGCGCCACCAGTACCCAAACCGCGAGTTGCGCTGTTTTGTCTGCGCCGGTCAATGTGACCGCGAGCCTGTCCACCGATACCTCCGGCGGCGCTCTGAAAGTTGCCGCTGTCAGAAGCTTCATTGATGTGAAGCAGGTGAACCCACCGCTGGCGGGCGAAACCCTCGGCGGCGCGGGTGCGAAACCCGTCCCTGTCAAAGGCTTTGTTACAGAAGTGCCGCAACAGGTCGCGGAATCGAACGGCGTCACGCCCCTAGCCGTAGCCGCCGGACAGTTTGTCGAGGTCGATGTTGAATTCTCTCCCCGCGCTTCAACCTCCGTTCAGTGTCAAGCCACTCTTCTCATCAACGGAGATACCTGGAACCCGATATCGATTCCCATCACGGCGGAGGTTGGCCAGGTTTCCGTTACTGTTCCGTCTATCTCCGTCACCCAGGGCACATCGACGTCGGTGGAAATAACCGTCACCTCCGCCGCCGGCCCGGCAACCACCGCCAGCCTCATCATCTCTGCAACCGGTTCGGCCGACTCTCCCAATGTGACGATGTCGCTCAGTCCTCCCTCCGTACCGGTCAGCCAGGGAAAGCCGGGCTCGAGCAAGCTTCGAGCAAGCTGACCGTTACCGCCGATGCCTCGCTCGCCACCGGCACTTACTCCTGGTATCTGTCCGTCTGGTCTTTCGACAATACGGTCAGTTTCAGCGTCCCTGTTGACGTAAAAGTCACCGCGCCCATCGTCTTAGGCAACCTTCAGTTGACCTGGACCCCGAAGGAACTGTTGCGGCTCCAGCTAAATGAGTGGCTCATCAACGCCGCCGATCAAGCCACGGGCAAGCCGCTCAACGGCCTCCAGATCATTGCCTCCGCCGGGTTCAACGGCCTGAATCCCATCACCTGGCCTCCCATTCACGGCGTTACCGGCACGCCCTTCAAATACACGCCGGGCATAAACGATTCCGTCGCCTCCGCTCTTGTGGCCGGTGGGCCCGCATACAAGGACTCTCTGTTGAACGTGGCGGTGGTAGATCCGACGCCCAAGGTCTGGGCCGGGAATGTCGAGCCGGCTTNNTAACCTCACGGTCGATTCGGAAGGGTTTGTGCATCCCGGGCCGTACCGCGGCGACATCACTAAAGGGATCCGCATCAGCATCTCCTGTGACAATCCGGGCCAATACTGGACCATCCATGTGACATCCATCGCCGGAGGTCCCACGGTTACCACCAACATCAATTGTCCTAACCCCTAGAATTACTTCCGCGCGGTGTGATCTCCGCGCCAACTTACTACGGAACCAGGAGGAAGTTATGGGAATTCCGGTCACTTTCAGTCCGTCGCCAATCAACTGCGGCGTCATCCAGCCCGGCGCGCAAACTACGCAATCCACCCAATGCGCGGTCCTCTCCGCGTCCGTAAACGTAACCGCCAGCATCACTGGCGACACCTCCGGCGGCGCCATTACCCTCGCCAGTGTCGCCAGCTTCGTCCAGCAAACTGAAATAGAAACCGCCGGTCCCGGCGAAGTGCTCGGCGGAGGCAGAGTCGTGCCGGTCAGGATAACGGTTCCGGAGCAGGTGGCCCAGTCTAATGGCATCACCGCTCTTGCCGTCGCCAGCGGACAGTACGTCGGGGCCTCCGTGCAATTCGCGCCCACCCCGTCCACTCCCGCCACCAGTAAGGCCACGCTGGTCATCAAAGGCGATACCTGGGACCCCGTTTCCATTCCCATCGTGGCCGTCGTCGGCGAACTCACGGTTGACGTTCCTGCCATCACCGTGCGCCAGGGCGCCACCCTCACGGCCGATGTCACCGTAACTTCGGTGGCCGGCCCTGACACCACTGCCAAACTGATCCTCAGCGCGGGAGGTTCCGCTGAGGCTGCCAACGTGACCGCTACCTTGAATCCTGCTTCTTTCAAGGTCGACAAAGGCAAGTCCGCTTCCACTAAACTTACGGTGTCCGCGGGATCTACGCTGGCCACCGGCGTGTATAGCTGGAGCCTGGCCGTGTGGGCGTTCGACAACGCGTATAGCTTCAGCGTCCCGGTCAACATCAAAGTCGCCGGACCTTACTGCACCATCGGCAGCAAACTGAGTGGCAACGTGATCGACATTCAGAACGCCTCCACCAAATCGGGCGCCGGTCTGGACGCCTATTCCCTGAAGACCAGCGGCAACGACAACCAGCTCTGGGAGTTCGTCCAGGATCCCGCGGGGTCCGGTGATTACTTCATCAAGAGTAAGTTGAACGGCAATGTAATCGACTTGGACGCTTCGTCCTTACTTCTCGATTCCTGGCCGCAGAAGGCCAAGGACAATGATAACCAGCTCTGGGAGTTCGTCTCCGACCCCGCTGGCTCCGGCTACTGCTTCATCGTGAATAAACTCAACGGATACGTGATCGATATCCAGGGAGCCTCCACCGCCGCCGGAGCTCTCCTCGATGCCTATCCGCTGAAGGTGAACAGCTATGACAACCAGCTCTGGGCGCCAACCGATGGCGGTTTCCCTTCGATTGTGAAGACCGTGCCCGCCCCTTCCGGGGGGCTTGGCAGCCGCTACAACTACTTCTTGTACAGCGATTGCAACCCGCTGCAAGGCGTTTCCTTGACCATCGATGTTACCGAGGATATCGTCTTCTCTTCCGCCAGCGGTTCTTATCAGGGTTTCAGTTTCCAGTTGAACTGTTACTCCCCGACGGGATATTCCACCACTTACCAGCAATATGTGATCGGTTTTCTGGGCGCGAACCTTACCTGGGGAATCAATTTCTACAGCGGCTCGAAAGGTGCTTATCTTGCTCAAAACACCTTGATCGCCATGCCGAGCGTCAAGCTGCCGGCGGGTTATAAGATCAGGATCTCGCTCACCAATGACTCCAGCGGCAACATCACTTCGGCGACCTACGTCGTGATCGACAACACGGGCAAAACGCAAGCCAGTACCACGCAGACGGTGCCTACGGGGCTGGCGACACCGCTGGTAGCCCCCATCGTCGCTTTCGAACTGGATTTTGTCGGGCCATATAACGGAGAAAGCGCCGTCCTCTCATCCGGCGCCGGCAGCTTCACTTACTCCGCCTCCACCCCCCTTTCGGCGGTGAACAAAGAGCCCTCCTGCTGCCCCGCGAAGGTCTTAACGGGAGAGACCGCCAACACGCTCTACAGCGTCCTGCCCGCCAGCCCCGCCAGCCCGCTGACGCAGTCTTTCATCGTGACCGGCACGTAACGGAAGGAGCGACACGGAGGGCTGCCAGATCGATCGCGAGAGGCCCCCCTTGCACGTGCATCTGATGCACTGGCAGACGAACTGCCACCGGCTGAGTTCCTTCCAGAAGCCTACGTGGCGTCCAAGCGAGAGATCGGCAGTGCCTGACTGACAACATCCCCTTGACATATTGCCCAGTCTCTTGTCATACTGAGTCAGAGTTTGACTCAATATGGCAAAATCGACCGGCACTATGGAAGCGCTCCTGCCCCTGCCGCTTCCCATCTTTCACATGCTTCTGGCCCTCACCGAAGGCGAGCGCCACGGCTACGCTCTGAAACGCGAGATTCTGCGCCGCACCGGCGGCAAGCTGAACCTGGCTTCCGGCGCGCTCTATGGCTCCATCAACAAGATGATCGACCAGGGACTGATTGAAGAATCCGAAGAGCGGCCCGATTCGCACCTCGATGACGAACGCCGCCGCTACTACCGCATCACGCCGCTGGGCCACCGCGTGGCGCAGGCGGAAGCGGTGCGCCTTCAGCAATTGGTGCGTCTGGCCGAAGACAGCCTGGGCCTTCCCGGGCTGGCGTGAGGAGTCGCCATGGCCGGCGCTCGCAGAGTCTACCGATGGCTGTTGAAGCTGTACCCGGCGCGCTTCCGCGAAGAGTACGAAGCTCCGCTGGAGCGCCAGTTTCTGGATGACTATCGGGACGCGCAAGGCGTGGGCGGCCGCATCTTCTTCTGGCTGCATGCCCTGGCGGACCTCGCCATCTCCATTCCGCTGGAACTGGCGCGTGAACTCAGGCGCGACGTTGCCTTCGCCGTGCGAATCTATCGCCGCCACGCCGTAATCACAACCCTGGCGATGGCCACCCTGGCGCTCGCCATTGGAGTCACCACCGGCGTCTTCAGCGTAGTAAATGGCCTCCTGTTGCGCGGCCTGCCGTTCCGCGATCCCGAGCGCCTGGTGGAACTGCAGCGCTTCTATCGCATGCCCAATGCGGACTTCCATCAGTGGCGCACCACCAGTCGCTACCTGACCGACGTCGCGCTCTACAGCGACAACCAGGTAAACCTGAGCACCACGGGAGAAGCGCTGCGCGTCAAGGTGGCCGAGACCACCGTCAACTTCTTCAGCGTACTGGGGAGCGAACCGCAGTTCGGCCGGGCCTTCGCCGCCGGAGAAGACGTGGAAGGCCACGACGGCGTAGCCGTGATCAGCTACGCATTGTGGCAGCAGGTATTCGGCGGCGACCCGCGCGCATTGGGCTCGGCGATCCGCCTGAATGGCGTGCCGGCCCTGATCGTGGGCGTGGCGCCGCAAGCCTTCGACTTTCCCGCGCACACCATGGTCTGGACTCCGACGGCTTCCGATTTCGACCGCATCCCGAAAATCGGCGCCTTCTTCTTTGCCAACGTGGCGCGTCTGCAGCCGGGAATTTCCATGGCGCGGGCCAATGCCATGTTCCTGGCCGATATGTCAGGTCGCAGTTCGGACCCGGAGGATCGGTCGCGATACAGCCTGAGATCGCTGCGCGATCAACTGGCCGGGCCCGTGCGGCAGGCTTCGCTGGTGCTGCTAGGGACAGTTTTGTTCGTGCTCCTGATTGCTTGCGCCAATGTGGCGCACCTGTTGCTCTCACGCACCACCGAGCGGCGCCAGGAACTGGTGGTGCGGACCGCGCTCGGCGCCAGCCGCGGACGCCTGGTACAGCAGCTCATCACCGAAAGCACCCTGCTCACCTCCCTGGCCGCAGCCGCGGGTCTGGTGGTGGCGTATGGGGCGTCGCGATTCGCCGCTGCCGTCCAGCCCACGCAGTTGGCTGCTCAGACCTACACCATACTGGATTGGCGCGTGCTGGCGTTCGCCATCGGCATTGCCGCGCTCACTGGCGTGCTCTTCGGTGTCTTGCCGGCCAGTCTGATCGGCCCTATGCACGCCCAGCTCGGCACGCGCGTCACCGCGGTCCACCGCATGCGCAGTACGCTGCTGGCCATGCAAGCCGCGTTCGCCCTGCTGCTGGTGGCCGGATCCATGAGCATGACCAGGAGCTTTCTGAAGCTGATGCATACCGACCTGGGGATGCAGACCGATCACGTTATCACGTTGAGCAGTTCCCTCATGGGCAGTCAGACATCCATGAACCAACGCAGGAGGCAGTACTTCGACGAAGCGCTGAGCCGCCTGCGTTCCATCCCCGGCGCGGAATCGGCGGGTGCAGTGGAATACCTGCCTCTTCGGGAGAACATCTACGGT
>OKRF01000199.1:30499-41830 GCA_900290315.1 Candidatus Sulfopaludibacter sp. SbA3
GCGGAATCGGCGGGTGCAGTGGAATACCTGCCTCTTCGGGAGAACATCTACGGCAGTTGGATATTCCGCGTGGATGGCGGCGCACAGAACTCGGCCGTTCCCATCGCCGCCACTCCGGACTATTTTCGAACCGCGGGCATCCGCCTGGTGGCAGGCCGCGATTTCACCGACGCCGACCGTTACACTTCCCGGCCGGTCGCGATTGTGAATGCAGAGTTCGCGCGCGGCTTGGGAGACCCTGCCGCGTTAATCGGCCGGCAGTTGACGCCATCCTACAAGCATCCGCCGTACACCGTCGTGGGCGTTGCAGAGACCGCACGGAACGCCGGACCGGAGTCATTCCATGTGGAGCGGCCTTTCGTGAGCCAAGCCCAAGTCTATATGCCTGCTCAACAGCGGATTCCCGAATTCCTGACCTTCGTGGCCAAGGTGCACGGAGATACGGCGCCTTACCTGGCCGTGGCGCGCGACAGGCTGCGCGGCATCGACCCCGGAGTGGCCATCTACGACGTGAAGACTCTGGACCAGTGGTTCCGCGATGCCCTGGCGCGGCCTCGCTTCTACACCGACGCTATGCTCTTCTTCGGGGCCTTCGCTATGTTGTTGGCGGTGCTCGGCATTCACGGCGTGGCGTCTTACTCCATCGCGCAGCGCACACATGAGATCGGCGTGCGGCTCGCGGTCGGCGCGTCGCGGGATCGGCTGCGCGCCATGCTCTTGCGGCAAAGCTTGCTGCCCGTCGCGGCAGGTGTGGCGGCCGGCATCGCTGGCGCGATCGCGCTGAGCCGCTTCCTGCAGCACCTCATGGAAAGCGCCCAGCCGGTGGGCGCGGGAACTTGCGCCACAGCCGCGCTGCTACTGGGCCTGACCGCTGCGCTCGCGGTGTGGGTCGCCACCCGCCGCATCGTTAAGTTCGACCCCATGCGCGTACTGAGAGCGGAATAGGCTCCCTGAACCTCGCTAACGTGATTAAGAAGAAACCAGAGGCTTTTGTCTGCGCCTTTGCGCCTTTGCGTCCTTGGGAATACCAGCCTGGCTGACCTTGTGAACTGAAAGGAGTTCACCATGTAAATTGGGTCGTTCGTGCATGTAGCTGAACCGGAGCGGGGCGCAGTAATCCTTTGGTGGAAACCGGGGAAGCAAACCTGCGAGCCGTAGCGCAAGCGAACCCGATTCGGCCTCGTGACGCTGATGGAGGGGGCCAGTCTGTCTAAGATGACCAAGCCTGCCGCCCTTGGTTACGCCTTCCTTTGGGCCGTTGGGGCTCACTACCTTCCCCGCCCTGCCGGGTCTCCCAGGTTCCTCGACTGATCTATCTGGCCGGGAACCGGAGAGGCCCATACGAGCGAAGAAGCGGGGTAACGCCCGTGGAGCAATGGGCCTTACTGACAACCTTGCTGCTGTGAGTCCTGCCAAGGCGTATCGCTGATTTTAGGGTCAAGGGCCTCACGCGGAAGCATTCGCGTCACTCTGTCGCTGGGGATAGCCCCTTGCTTGAAACACTTTATCAAATCCTCCCGCACCCGTGGTCACGAAAAGATCTGGATGGCTCTGTTCAGGGTTGTGCATCAGATATCCCTTCGTAACCACCGAATTCCATGCCTCCAGCATCCGGGGGGACATCTGCGGTTGTCCGTCTCCGTACTCCGGCTGAGTGGGGAGTGGGCCAAGGTATCTGGGCTTACCTTCCATGACCGCGATGGAATAGTCCCGGTTGAACCCGCCTACGGGCTGGGGAGAAACATAATCTGGAACGATACCTGGGGCCGCAGGATGCCTACCGCATGATCCAGCGGCGTGCGCGGCCGGCCGGCATCTCGGCCGGCCTTCCCGAGCTCTTGAGCAACGCCTCAAATAAGAGCTGAAACGCTTTAGACCCGCCTCGCGTTATATTAGTGGTACCCCCATGCGAGGCACGCGCTGGCTCCTGCTGGTGGCCATCGCCGTCATCCTTGGCGGCGTTGTCATCACATACCGGGCCCAACAGAAGGTAAACGCGAAGCAGGCGATTCCGAAGCCAACGGCGCTGCCCGAAACGCTGAATTCGGCCGCGGACGATTGGGAATTGTGGAAAAAAAACGGGGACGCGCCATGCCCTGTTTTCTACATCAGGGCCAAGAAATTCGAACAATCCAGCGATTCCTCCCACGTCCAACTGGGCAATGTGGAACTCAAGATCTACAACAAGACTTGCACCGGGTACGACCTGAGCCGTAGCGCAGCGGCCATTTTCTTCGCCAACGACAACCGCATGTACTCGGAGGGCGATGCCGAAATCACCCTCAATCTCCCCATCGCGGGGCCGCCGAAGCATACCCCGGTGTCCGTCCGGTCCTCCGGCATCACGGTGGACACCATGACCGGCCGAGCCGAAACGGACCGGCCGACCACGTTCACCTTCGAGCGCGGCGATGGCAAGAGCGTGGGGGCGTTCTACGACCCGCCCACCAAGGAACTACGGCTCAAGAGCGCGGTGGAAGTGAATTATACGCCCGAAGGTCCCAACGCCAAACCCATGAAGATTGAAGCCTCCAGCCTGGATTACCACGAAACCGCCAACGAAATCGATCTGAGTCCCTGGGGCAAGCTGACGCGCGACAACATGCAGGTGGAAGGCGAAGATGTGGTGATCCATCTGGCGGAGACCAAGGTCGATGACAAAGTCCACCGTACGTTGAAACAGGTTCATGCGGTCCGCGGCCACGGTACCGACAGTTATCCGACCCGGAAGGTGCAGTACGGAGCTGACGACCTGCTGGTGGACTTCGACGAGGATGGCGTGATTCAGAAGATCACGGGCCAGAACAATGCGCGCCTGGTCGAGACCACCCTGCTGAGAGACACCGCGGTCCCATCGGCGGAGACCACCACCACGGCAAACCATGTGGATCTGGATTTCACCATCGTCAAGAAGGATGGCAAGAAGGAGAGCCAGTTAAACCATGCCTCAGCGGCTGGCAATGGCGTGGTGAACTCCCGCCCGCTTCCGGTGCCCGGCCACGAACTGGGCCAGACCCACATTTTGCGTAGTGAGAACCTGGAAATGAAGATGCGGCCCGGCGGACACGAAATGGAATCAGTGGTCACGCACGGGCCCGGAACGCTGGAGTTTCTGCCCAACCTGGGGTCGCAGCACCAACGCCTGCTCAACGGCAACGACCTGCTGATTGGGTACGCACCGCAAAACCGCATCGAGAGCTTCCACGCTACCGGCGTCAAGACCCAGACCGAGCCTACCGCCGACGAAAACAAGGAGCGCGCCGCCAAGAAGCAGCCGCCCCGCGTGACGTCTTTCACCAGCAGCCGCGAACTGACGGCGCGCTTCGATCCCAACACCAGCAAGTTGGCCTCGATGGAGCAGAACGGCGACTTCAGCTACGTGGAAGCTGACCGCAATGCCCGGGCGCGGAAGGCCACCCTGGATGAGAAGCAGAACCTCATCGTCCTCGACGCGGCCGCGCGCATGTGGGACGCCACAGGGTCCACTTCTGCCGACCGCATCCGCATGGACCAGGCCTCGGGGGACTTCACGGCGGACGGCAACGTGAACTCCAGCCGCCTGCCCGACAAGGACGCCAATAAGAACTCGCAGATGCTGTCCGGCGACGAACCGCTGCAGGCGCAGGCGCGCCGTATGGTCTCCACCAATCACAATAAGACGATTCATTACGAAGGCGGCGTGGTCATGTGGCAGGGGGCGAACCGCCTCACCGCTGACGTGGTGGACCTGGACCGGGCCGACAAGAAAGGCCTGGTTGCCGATGGCCACGTGGTGACCAGTCTTTGGGAAACCCCTAAGGACGATGGCAAGGGCGATAGCAAGAAGAAGGCCGGGCCCGCCGTGCTCACCGTGGTGAAAGCGACCCACTTGATTTATACAGACACCAACCGCCTGGCCTACTACAGTGGCGGCGTGGATCTGAACCGGCCGGGCATGCACGTCACCAGCACCGAATTGCGCGCGTTTCTGGCGGAATCCGGCTCCGATTCGCGGCTCGATAAGGCGTATGCCGATGGCAACGTCCAGATTGTCAATACCGGCAAGGGCCACATACGCACCGGCACCGGCGAACACAGTGAATATTACACCGTCGATCAAAAAGTGATTGTGAGAGGCGAGAAACCGAAACTGGCGAAGTTGGTCGACACTGTGAACGGAGCGCCACGGGCCAATACCCAGGGCACGGAATTGACCTACTACGCTAACGATGATAGGCTGCTGGTTAACGGGAGTCCCAGCCAACCGGTCGAGACGCAAATCCATCGAAAAGCAAAATAGGCGCGATGAGCAAACTGGAGACGGATGAAATCTCGAAGTCGTATCGCGGCCGGCGCGTGGTGGATGATGTCAGCGTTCACCTGCAGCAAGGCGAAGTAGTCGGTCTGCTGGGCCCGAACGGCGCCGGCAAGACTACTTCCTTCTACATGATCGTGGGGCTGATCAGTCCCGACTCCGGCCGGATCCTGATCGACGACCAGGACATCACGGGTCTGCCCATGTATAAGCGGGCTGGCCGCGGCATCAGCTACCTTCCACAGGAGGCCTCGGTCTTCCGCAAACTCACCGTGGAAGAGAACCTGTTGGCCATTCTGGAAACGCTGCCGATGCGTTCTCAGGAGCGGCGCGCACGGATGGAACAACTGGTGGATGAACTCGGCCTGGAAAAGGTGCGGCGCAGCCGGGGGTACATGCTCTCTGGCGGCGAGCGGCGGCGCGTGGAGATCGCCCGGAGCTTGGTGATCAGTGCCAGTTTCCTGCTGCTGGACGAACCTTTCAGCGGCATCGATCCGATCCAGGTGCTGGAACTCCAGCGCATCATTTTCGACCTCAAGCGCACGGGAATTGGAATTCTGATCACAGATCACAATGTGCGCGAGACCCTGGCGGTGACGGATCGCGCGTACATAATCAACGAGGGGCGCATTTTTCGTGCGGGAAGTCCCGAAGCGCTGGAGCGCGACCCGGAAGTCAAGCGCATCTATTTGGGCGAATCGTTTACCCTGAGAGTGTGATGACGAAACTCGTACTCCCGTTGCTCTTAGCCGCTTCGGCTTTTGCTCAGCCCTTCTCCGCGGGAATCAAAGTAGGTCTGCCCCTGACGGACTTCGTGAACACGGTCCAGGGCGTTACTAGCACGACAACGAATCGCTACCTGGTTGGTCCGACGGCCGAATTGCACCTGTGGTGGGGATTCGGCGTGGAAGTCGACGCGCTCTATCGCCACTTCGATTATAAGAATGTCGTCGGTTCCACCCTCGGTGCTGTGGGCAGTGTGGCCGGCGTGGGCGATTGGGAGTTTCCCCTGCTGCTGAAATATCGCTTTCCAGCCAAGGTAGTCAGGCCGTATGTGGATGGAGGCGTGGCATTCGACAGGCTGAGCGGCCTCACCAGCACAGTCCAAGGCAGTCCGGAAAAGGGCACCACGATGGGCGCAGTGTTGGGTGGCGGCCTGGACGTGCACGTCCTGATCATTCATCTTCTCCCCGAAGTGCGATACACGCGGTGGACCAGCCAGCACTTCAACCTCGCCAACGTTCTGAGCAGCAATCAGAATCAGGCTGAAGTGATGGTGGGGATCACGTTTTAGCCTCTGGCGGCCCTACGGAAAGCTCACAGTAACCGGAGTCACCACCTCTACAGGCCGCCCATTGAGCAGGACGGGCTCATAAAGCCGTTGCTTCACGGCGTCGACCGCTGCGGGTCGAGCAGGGGATGGCCGCTTTCCACTTTGATTTGCTGGATGTGTCCGTCTTTTCCGATGACCACCGTCAGAACCACTTGTCCGGTAACCTGGGCATCGGTTGGAGGAACCGGAGCGACCCTGCTGATGAGTCTCGGCCACTGTGGGTCCTCGGCTAACCGGATGCGTTCCGGGGGAAGGCGGTCGCCACCGCCACCGCCGCCTCCATGAATTCCCATTTGTGCCTCCTTTGTCTCTGCCTGTAGGCCATGGCGTCGTCATATTGCGGATTGATCGCCAGCGCCTTTTCCAGATTCCGCAACCCCTGCTCGATGACGGGCAGGTACGTGATTTTGAGATTGGACTTTACGTCCCCGGCAGGCATAGGCCCGGGATCCTCCCGCTTCAAGCCCATGCTGATTCCGCGAAGGCAATGTTCTCGGGCGACTCAGCTCCGGGAATGTATTGCTGCATGTAGGCGGTGGCCAGGTACAGGCGGCAGTCGCGAAAGTCGGGTCGGACTGGACAGCCTTTTGGAAAG
The DNA here is from genome assembly GCA_900290315.1 of Candidatus Sulfopaludibacter sp. SbA3. GTDB lineage: Bacteria > Acidobacteriota > Terriglobia > Bryobacterales > Bryobacteraceae > Sulfopaludibacter. The sequence continues at coordinate 36,722 of OKRF01000199.1, forward strand.
CGTCGACGGCTTGAAGGCCCGCGCGCCAGTAATAGATTGGCGGCAGCGATGGTCAATAGGAACGCTCTTCCGAAAATCATGACACCTTCACTTTCCCCTTGCAAGAAGATTGACCCGCCCCGTAGGACAGACGATCGTTTTTTGTCGTCTGTCTTCTTCCCGTTGGGTGACAGCCGACCAAAAACGATCGTCTGTCCCACGGGGCCGCTTTACTGCTCAAAACGCAAGCAGGCCCGTCCCAAGTAGATTTCGTCGCCGCCGCGGAGTTTTTCGCCGCGGCGATTGCCGGCGGGGACTTCGATGGAGCGGCCGTCGCGGAAGACGCGGGTGCCGAACTCGCTGCCATCGTCGCAGATGCGATACTCACCCGCTTCGCGGCGGATGTGGGCGTGCTTGCGCGATACTGTGCCAGTGGCCTCATCGGCGCCTTCTTCGAAGACGATATCGTTGCGCCGCAGCACGCGCTGGTCGGCGTCCATCAACTCTTCCATGCGGCCCAGATTGGTGCGCGCCTTCTCTAGCGCATACTCGGATTGCGCGGTCTTGCCTTTCACCACCACCAGGCGGCCGGGTCCCAGCGCTGCCTTTGCCGGGGACTCTTTGACTTCGACACCATATTCGATATCGAAGTTCCCCGTGCCGCTTTCCGATGTGGCGATCTGCACGCTGAAGCCGCGCGGCACTTCGCATTCGGAACCTTCCAGCGACTCGCGAATATCCTTCTCCAGCCGGTCCTCGCCGCCGAAGGCCGCTTCATAGAGAGTGCGCCGCTCGGCGTCCGCCGAGATCAAAGTCACCGTGACGCGCGGGAATGGGAAGATGCGGCGTCCGTGCGCTACCACCTGCACTTTGCCTTCGATTTCTTCCAGGATGGCGCGGTGCACCAGCAGAAGCTGGTCGGAGTCCGCGGGACCGAACATCTTTTCGGTCCACCGTTGGAAGCCGCGCTCGATGGTCTTTTCGATTTCGGAAAACAGGCTCATGGCTGGATCAAACCCAATTTCGCAGCGGCGGTGACGATTTCGGCCGCCGCCGGTGCCGCGGCTGTACCGCCGTACACTCCATTTTCCACCAGGACGGAGAGCGCGATCTTGCGCGAACTGCCGCCATACGGTGCGAATCCGATGAACCACGCGTGCGACGGCGCATCCGCCAGTTCCGCCGTCCCGGTCTTGCCGGCCATCGGGACGGAGGCCGCGGCGGCGCGCCGGCCCGTTCCGCCGGTCACCACTTCGCGCATGAATTTGCCGAGCGTCTGGGCGGCGTCCGCGCCCAGCACCATTTGCGGGGGCACGTTCATCGGTGATCCAGCGCCCTTGCGGTATAGCTCCCCCGTTGGCCACGGTGGCCGCAACGCGCGCCATATTGAAGGGCGAGACCACCACCTGCCCCTGCCCGTATGAGGACTGTGGCAACGACTTTTTCAATTGCGCTTCGGTATTGGGTGATGCGACATCAATGCCCAGCAGATTGGCGGTATCAAGCAGCGCCTTGGCGCCCACATCGTACGTCCCCAACTGGGCGAAATAGGCGTTGCAAGAGACCACGATGCCGCGCTCCATGTCTTCGGTGCCATGAGGCGCTGTGTCTTGCACATCGTCGCGAATGGGCCGCTTGGAGCCCTTGATGTAGTTGCCCACGCGCCCATCCGGCAGGCGGATGCACTCGTAGGTTTTGTGGGTGAGTTGCGGATCCTTGCGTAGCGCCGCCATGGCCGTCACGACTTTGAAAGTCGATCCGGGCGGGTAGAGGCCGTAGCGGGCGCGATCGAGATAGGGGTTGGATTCCTGGTCGGGGACACCGCCGGCGCTACCGGCCTCTTCCATGAGCACGGGCAGCGGGTAGCTCACCGCGGCGAGCAGATCGCCGGTGGCCGATTCCATCACTACGGCCGCGCCCTTGTCCTGCCTGGCCTCCTGCAACTGCTTTTTCAGGATCTCACTCACGCGCACCTGCAGCCGCGCGTCCAACGACATGTGCACATCGCGCGGGCGGTCCAGAATCTTCCGCACTTCAGGATTCCTGGGGTCGTCGCGGTGGCGCAGCAGGGGCACCAGTTCGCGATAATCGTAGCGCACCACGCGCTCCATCTTGCCGGTCTTGGGATTCCCGACCTCAACCATGCTGGGCCGGTCGTCATAGCCGCGCAGGCGGCGGGCGGAATCGCGCTCCACGAACGAAGTATTGCTGGCGGCCCAGCGCAAGCGCGTGCGCAGATCGCCCAGCACGTCGAACGTCAGCCCGCCGAAGGGATAATGACGGCTCTCGGCGCGCGGGCAGGCCTGATCGATATCGATGCCAAGCTCCTTGTAATCGGCGCGATGCTTTTCCAGTTCGGCCCAATCGCTGGTGGCCAGTGGCAGGCCGTTGCGGTCGTAGATGGTGCCCTTGGGGATGTCGCGCATCACTTCCTGGAAGCGCGGGTTGTACTGATAGCGCCGCGCGCCATCGGCCTGGATGACCAGCGTGCCTTCGCCCATCACGGCGGCGCTGTGCAGCACCTGGACGTACGCCGCCTTGGCCAATACCACCGCCCCGGCCGCGGCGAAGAGCGCACCCGTCAGCCGCACCGGCATGACAAATCGCGCGGTCTCCTTGTCCGCGCGTCCCGAGATTCCTACCAGAATTCCGATCACCAGGAAGTTGGTGATCAACGCCGTGCGGCCGTAGCTGAGGAATGGGGTCACTACGCCGGAGAGCGGCAGCACACCCAGCGCGCCGCCGGCGATCAGGAATATCTGCAGCGCCGTGGCCGCCGCCATGCCAGCCGCCAGGAAAAATTCGTAATCGCTGCGCGCACGGCGCGCGATGGCGAGGGCACGCCAGATGATGACGGCATACAGTGCGAAGACCGCCGCCACTCCGGCAAAGCCCCACTCTTCGCCCAGCACGGAAAGGATCAGATCGGTATGGCCAGCCGGCACCACCTGGGGATCGCCCTTGCCGATGCCCATGCCGGTGGCGCCGCCGGTGGCGAAGGCCCACAGCGAATGGGCCAGTTGATCGCCGCCATGCACCAGGTTATTCCACGGGGAAAGCCACATGGAGACGCGCTCGCCTACCGTGTGCGGCACGCCGATGTAATAACCGAACAGGAAGCCTGCGAACACCAGTGACAGTCCCACCAGCGGGACAAACGCGCTGCCCCGCGCCATGCCGTACAGCACCAGGAAGAGGCAGGCAAACACCAGCGCCGGTCCCATGTCTTTTTGCAGGAAGAAAAACACCAGCGAGAGCGCCACACACACGGCCGCAGGCAGGGTGTATTCCACCGGAGGAATATCGAAGTGCTTGGTGAGCGGTGCCAGCGCAGCCCTCGTTTCCCGCGCATGGCGCAAGACATCCCAGCGCCTGGCGAAATAGCCCGCCAGGAAAAACACCAACAGAATCCGGATAATCTCCACCGGTTGGAAGCCGAACAGGTTGACCTTGGCATCGCTGGTGCCGGGTCCCACGCCGAAGAGAATCAGCAGCGCCGAAAGCGCGAAACTGGCCAGTAGCGGCACGAAGCTGAGGCTTCCGAACAGGCGTTCGTAGGGCAACTCCGCCGCCACCGCCATCACTACGCAACCCGCCAGCGCACCTTGCGCGAAATCCGCGAAGAGCAGAGTGTCCCGCACCGGATCCCGCAGGCTGACCATGAGGATCAGCCCGATGCCGCTGAGCAGCAGGGTCGCCGGCAGCAGCCACTGGTCGCCGCCGCGGCCACGTACGGTCCACACCACGTGGGCCAGCAGGAAGCCTGCGAAGAACAGCATTGTCCAGCGATCGAACATCTGGCGGAAGAGATCCGGACGGCGCACCACGAAGAGGGGCTTCAGCGTGCGCAACTGCTCGCCGGTGAGCAGCGGGATGGATGCGCGCTCGCCCATGCGGGTGCGGAAACTCGCCAGGCCGCGTTCGCGCGCTACCTCATCGGCAGTCACACGAATCCGCGCGATGGCTCCCACGTTGGGCAGGCCGCCCACAATGTAATAGATTTTCCGCGCCGCGAAATCGCGCTCGGCCGCTTGCGGGAAAAGCGAGGTCAGCGCCGGCAGGAGATCTTCGCGCGCGCTCAGGTCGTTCAGGTTGAGCAGTTGCTTGGCGGCCAGGCCGGAATCGATTCCCGCGAGGCTTTGCGATTTGGCAAGGTACACCAGGTGCAAGCCGTAAGCCACCGCCGCGCCGGCGGCCAGGAGCGTCAGCAGTTCCTGAATACGCCAGCGAAATTGGCGCCTCCCGCCCCGCGGGGTACGCCGCACTTCCGACCGGTCTACCGACGTGCTTCGCGTAACCGCCATAGTAAGGGGAGCAGCTTGCCTAAAGGAGAGTTGCCTGCTTCGATCTCTTTCAATCGGAAATTCACACTTTCCAGGCTGGTTTGCACGCGGCTGATTCTCGCGCTGGCGTTGCCATACGGAGCAATTTCCTGATACAGCGCCAGGGCGTGATTGTAATCGTCGGCCGCGCGCTGAATCTGGTCCTTCTCCTGCGGCAAGCCGCGCACGTTGCGCGAATCCCAGAAGGTGCGGTCGGCGCGGTCCAGGTAGCCATCCGCCAGGAACAGCTTCTCGCGGGGGCCCAGGTGGTATCCGCGATGCTCCGCTTCCTGAAACGCCTGTGAGGCCTTGTCGATATCCTTCAATCCGTACACGTACACGCGCGCCAGGCCCAATTCCGGATCGGGCGATTGCGGCAGCAGGCGCTGCGCTTCCGTGAAGTCTTCCACGGATTGTTCCAGCGACTTGGGGTCGCGATGTCCGGTGCCATTGATGCGCGCGATGTGGCCCTCGGCAATGCGCAGTTTGCCGCGCACCGTATCGTCGGGATCCATCTGCAGAGCGTTCGCCAGCAGCGTGCGGGCGCGTTCCCAATCCTTCGGAAGCACCGGCTGCGCTTCGCTATTGCGATAGGCGGCGATGGTGTGGTCGGCCGTTTCCACCAGCTTCCTCTTCACGGCCTTGCGAGGTCCATACAAAAGCAGAGACGAAGAGTTGTCTTTGGAAAGTTCCGTCCACTTCGCATAGATCTGGTCGGGATCGGTCAACTGCTCGCCCTCAATCTGGCGGGCGAACTCGCGGCCCCTCTGATACAGCAGATAATCCGACACGCCCGCCCACACGCCAC
>OKRF01000324.1:0-3290 GCA_900290315.1 Candidatus Sulfopaludibacter sp. SbA3
GCTTGCTGGAGACGGCGCGCACCCAAATCGCCGGGACGGTCTCGCAAGCCGAGGTGCGGAGCCTGCCACTTAACGGTCGCAACCTGCTGGACCTGGCGCTGCTGATCCCCGGAGTGTCACCTACCAACACCGCGGCAAACCAGCTTTTCGCCGAGACGTCGGCCGTTCCTGGCCAGGGAATCTCCGTGAGCAGCCAGCGGAACTTCTCGAACAGCTTCATCGTCGACGGCCTCTCCAATAACGACGATGCCGCGGGTCTCACGGGAGCATTTTATGGTTTGGATGTGGTGAACGAGTTTCAGGTCGTCACCTCGGGCGGCCAAGCCGAGTTCGGCCGCGCCTTGGGTGGATACATCAACGTGGTCACCAAAAGCGGCACCAACACTCTGCACGGCGACGTGTACGGCTATTTCAAGAATCAGCGCTTCAATGCCGCCAATGCCATCGCCCAGATTGCGCTGCCCATCACGCAGGCGCAATACGGAGCGAGCCTGGGCGGTCCCATCGTTCACAACCGCACGTTCTATTTCGCCAACTTCGAACAGCGGGAACTGAACCAGTCGGGCCTGACTACCATTTCACCGGCGAACGTCGCGATCATTAATGCGAGGCTTGCCGCGGTCAACTATCCCGGCCCCCAAATTTCCACCGGTATTTACTCCAACCCGGTTCACAATGAGAACCTGTTCGCCAAGGTCGATCACCAGTTCAGCGATACCGACCAATTCAATATCCGCTACAGCCTGTATCACGTGACTGCCACCAACTCGCGCGGCGCCGGCGGGCTGAGCGCGCCCACCGCGTCCGCCAATTTGGACGACACCGACCAGACTGTGGCTCTTAGCAATATCGCGACCCTTTCGCCGCATTTGGTTAACGAAACCCGCGGCCAGTTTTCGGATAGCAACTTGAAGGCGCCGCCCTCCGACCCGATCGGTCCGGCGGTCAGCATCTCCGGCGTGGCGTCTTTCGGCACGCTTTCCGGATCTCCCACGGCGCGCTTGAACAAACTCGGTGAAGTGGTGGACAATCTCTCCTACCAGGCGGGCGGGCATGCCATCCNNACTTTTCCCCGAACGAATCGTGGCAGCTACGCCTTCTCCTCGCTGGCGAATTTCCTGGCGGGAACCTATAACAGCTCGGGTTTCACGCAGACCTTTGCCAACAGCGTGGTCTCTCAGACCAATCCCAACGTCGGCTTTTACGCGCAGGACGAATGGAAGGCGAGTCCGCGGCTGACGTTCAACCTGGGCCTCCGCTACGATCTGCAATTCCTGCGCACCATCGCCACGGAAACGAATAACGTTTCGCCGCGCAGCGGTTTCGCCTGGACGCCATTCGCATCACGCAAGACGGTGATTCGCGGCAGCTACGGCCTCTTCTATGATCGCATCGCCCTTCGTCCATTAGCCAACGCGCTGCTGTCGGCGGTCAATACGACGAATGTCAGCGAATTGAGCCAGATCAGCATCAGCCTGTAGCCTGTCGCCCACTCAGGCGGGCGCTCCTGTTTTTCCAAATATTCTCAGCAACCTGACGCTGCCGGCGGGAGTCCTGTTCAATTTCAGCACGATGGACCCGCACCTGCATCACGCGTACGCCGAGCAGGGCAGTTTTGAGATCGAGCAGGAACTCGGCGCACACAGCACCTTGAGCGTGGGCTATCAGCACGTGCGCGGGCTGCATCTCATCATCTCGGTCAATCAGAACGTGCCCACTTGTACTGCGGCCGGGACAAACAACGGATGCCGTCCCAATCCGAATTACGGCAACGATAGCCAATACTCCTCGCTGGCCGATTCGCACTACGACGGCCTGCACGTTTCTTTTGTGCAGCGGCCCGTTCAGTGGGGCAGCTATCGCATTTCCTACACGTATTCGAAAGCGCTGGATGACGTCAGCGAGTTCTTCTTCAGCGCCCCGATCAACAACTTCAACATCTGGCAGGATTACAGCCGCTCCGACGACGATCAGCGAAACCGTTTCGTCTTCGACGGCACGATCCACTCGCCAACTGGCTCGGGGAAGTCCGCGTGGGAGCACATCAGCCATGGCTTCCAGCTCACCACCATGCTCCAGTATTATTCGCCGCTGCCATTCAACATCACGACTGGGGCTAACACCATCCAGGGCACGGGCGGGCGGCCCACCATCAACGGCGCCTTCATCAGCCGCAACGCCGGATCCGGCTTCGATTTTCTCAACTTGACGGCGCGCCTGAGCCGCAGCTTCCAGATTTCGGAAAGGCTCCGGCTGGAGGCCCTGACGGAAGGGTTCAACCTCACCAATCACATGAACGGCGTGACACTGAACGGCGTGTTCGGCACAGGCGCATACCCGACCAATCCATCTTCGACCTTTGGACAGATCACCGCGGTCAACGATTCCCGATCGTTCCAACTGGCGTTGCGACTGCGTTTCTAAGGAGCAAATTGTATGGTGACACTCATTCTCTTGGCGGCAATCGGCGTACATCTGGGCCCCATGGGCCCGGATGCCCCTGCGCGCGAACCGCAAATCGCCGCTAATTCGTCCACCGTCGTGCTTGCGTTCGGAGCAGGCAAGGCGATCTACTTCAGTTCCTCGCACGATCGCGGTAGAACCTTTTCGCCGCCTGCCAAGGTCGCTGAGGCGGGCATCATCCCCTTGAGCCGACACCGCGGCCCCCGGATCGCACTCTCCGGAAAAACTATCGTCATCACTGCGGTCGCCGGAAACAAATCGGAGGAGGGCGCTCATGCGCACGGCCTGCCCTCCGATGGAGACCTGCTGGTTTGGCGCTCACAAGACGGCGGAAAAACGTGGTCCCAGGGAAAGGCGATCAACGATGTGCCCGCCTCGGCAACCGAAGGCTTGCACGCGCTCGCCAGCGATGGAAAAGGCGCGCTCTTCGCGGCGTGGCTCGACAAGCGCGGCGCCAAGGGCACCAAGTTGTATGCCGCGCGCTCCACCGATGACGGCGCTACGTGGTCCAGGAATGTGGCTGTCTATCAATCGCCCGGTGGCTCCATCTGCGAGTGCTGCCACCCTTCGGTGGCGATCGACGGCGCAGGCAACCTCGTGGTGATGTGGCGCAATTCACTGGCAGGCGCCCGCGATATGTACCTGGCAACGTCTCGGGATGGCGTGACTTTCACGACCCCGCGCAAGCTCGGCAGCGGCACATGGCCGCTCAACGCCTGCCCGATGGATGGCGGCGGCCTCGCGGTTTCGGCCTCCAAGATCCTCACCGCGTGGCGGCGCGAGGGGAACGTCTTCCTCTCCGAGCCGGGCCAACCGGAAAAACAAGT
>OKRF01000324.1:3298-11586 GCA_900290315.1 Candidatus Sulfopaludibacter sp. SbA3
GGGGAACGTCTTCCTCTCCGAGCCGGGCCAACCGGAAAAACAAGTGGGCACGGGTAAGGACGTCGCGCTGGCGCTAAGCGGCGACCGGACGTACGTGAGCTGGGTCAATGGAACCAAGGTGGAAGCATGGATCGACGGCAAAGTGGAACTGCTCTCCAGCGCCGGGGCGTTTCCTTCGCTCTCCACTCTGCCTGGTGGCGGAGTGCTCGCGGCCTGGGAAGACAACGGCGCCGTTCAGATTCGGCTGCTTCCCTAGCATTCGACAAGAGGAGATGATTTATGAAACGAACGAGATTTCCGTTATTGCTCGCGACTCTCCTGATCGTGGAGAGCGGTGCCTGGGCGGCCGACCAAAAGGTGGCTGTCCGCTTTCAAGCCATGGTCGGCAGCGAGAAGTTCGCTTGCGGTCGTTCCTATCCGGGAATCGGCGCCACGGCTTCGACTCTATCGCCGCGCGATTTCCGTTTCTATGTCCACAACGTCGCACTGATCGATGACGGCGGTAATGCCGTCCCACTGCAACTTGACCAGGATGGCAAGTGGCAGTTAGACGACGTGGCGCTCCTCGATTTTGAGGACGCCACCAGCGGCTGCGTGAATGGCACCCCTGACACCAACGACCGGGTGACCGGCAGCGTTCCCGAGGGCCACTATACCGGCGTGCGGTTCACGCTCGGCGTTCCGTTCAACAAGAACCACACCGATCTGACGACACAGCCTTCGCCGCTCAACCTGACCGCACTCTCCTGGGTCTGGAATGCGGGGCGCAAGTTCGCGCGACTAGATTTTTCCAGCACGGGCATGCCTCGCGGGTACGCGGTTCATCTGGGCAGCACCGGATGCACGCCGAACCAGACAAAGACCGCTCCTCCGGCACAGTGCAGCGAGCCGAACCGGGTCGATGTCGAACTCACGAGCTTCAACGCACAAGCCGACTTCGTAATTGCCGATCTGGCGGCGCTGCTCAAAGACTCCAATATCGACACCAACCAGGAGAAGACCGCTGAGGGATGCATGTCCAGTCCGAATGACAGCGATTGTGCACCGTTGTTCGCTAATTTGGGACTGCCCTTCGCCGGAAAGCCTGCCGGCAAGCAGTCGTTTTTCCGGCAGAGCACTTCTCCGGCCGCCAAGCCCTCTTCTGGAGTTGGAAACTGAATCGGCCATGCGCACTCTGCTAGCCTTGCTCTGCTTCGCGCTGACTGTGTGCCACGCCCACGATGCGCATGGACACTCCACCGCGCCGCCCGAAGCACGGCTGCTGAAATCGCCAATCCCGGTGACTGACGCGCAGGCTGCCGTTGCGCAGCCAGCCTACGACCGTCTCTGCGCGGGATGCCACGGCGCCGACGGCAAGGCCCGCACTCCCGTTGCCGGCAAGCTTCCGGTGCGCCCTACGAACCTTGCGGAATACCTGATGGAGTCCATGCGCGACGGCGAAATCTTCTGGGTGATCGGCAACGGCATCGGGCAGAACATGCCCGCCTTCGCCGCCCAACTCGACGAGACGCAGCGCTGGCAAGTGGTCCAGTATGTCCGCTTGCTCCGGCTGCATCAAAGAAATGCCGAGAGGGAGAAGCTGGGGCCTTATGAGTGGAACCTGCCGCCCGGCTTTCCGCTGCCGAACGTGCCGCTCGATGATCCCATGACCAAAGAGAAGGTGGCACTGGGCCGGTACCTCTTCTACGATAAGCGGCTGTCTCTCAACCAGACGCAAGCTTGCGCCACTTGCCATCGCCAGGAACGGGCATTTACCGATGGGCGCTCGCGCGGCGTGGGCTCGACCGGCCAAGTTCACCCTCGTGGACCTATGAGCCTGGTGAATGTGGCCTACGCCCCCGTGCTCACCTGGGCCAACCCCCTGGCGCGAACGCTCGAGATGCAGGCGCTCGTCCCGCTGTTCGGCGAGAACCCGATTGAGCTTGGGATGACCGGCAAGGAGGATCTGCTGGTCCAGCGCCTCAAGAGCGACGCACGTTATCGCAAGCTATTCGCCGCGGCATTTCCCTCGGAGGCGGACCCGTTCACTGTTCGAGCCGTCACGCAGGCCATCGCCAGCTTCGAGCGCACCATTCTCTCGGGAGATTCGCCGTATGACCGCTACCGTAACGGCGACGATCCCAACGCCATTCCCGAGTCCGCCAAGCGGGGCGAAGCGCTCTTCTTCAGCGAGCGCCTGGAGTGCTTCCACTGCCACGGCGGTTTCAACTTTACCGGCACGGTGGACTATCTCGACAAGGGTTTTGCCGAAGTCGAATTCCACAATACCGGCCTCTACAACCTGAACGGAAAACTCTCCTACCCGCCGCCGAACCTGGGACTCTACGAATTCACCCACAGCGAGGAAGACATCGGGAAGTTCAAGGCGCCCACACTGCGGAACATCGCCGTCACCGCGCCCTACATGCACGATGGCAGCATCAAGACACTGGAGGAAGCGGTGGACCACTACCGCTCCGGCGGCCGCACCATCAAGACCGGCCCCAACGCCGGAGTGGGTTCGGAGAATCCCAACAAGAGCGAGTTCGTCAAGCGTTTCGATCTTAGCCCTCAGGAGAGAGCCGACGTGCTGGCCTTCCTGCGGTCGCTGACGGATCGCACGATCCTGACGGACCCCAGCCTTTCCGATCCCTTCGTCACCGTTTCGGCGCGGTCCGCACCGCAGCCGCCTCGTTATGTTCTGCACGGCCAGGTGGTCCACGTCTACCTCGATGCTGGTGCAATCACTCTATACCACGACGAAGTTCCGGGATTGATCCGCGCCATGAAGGCGCCGTATGCCATGGAGTTTCTGGTGCCCGACAGGGAGAGCCTGAAGAAGCTGAGGGCCGGACAAACGATCGCCGCGTCCGTGCGGCGGCAGGGGGCCGATTACGTTCTGGAGGATTTGCGGGCGTCGCCGTCCACCGACCCGACAAGGAAGGGGAAACGATGACACGAATTCACGCGAAGAAAATGCCGATGATCCTGGTCTTGTTAGCCGCAACAGCCGCCGGATGGGCGGACCAGCCACAACATCCGGCGGTGTCGCAGTCCACCGTCGAGTTGCGCGAGGCGGAGGAAGACTACCAGCGGGGCGTGCGCGCGGCCGATGGAATTGGTGTGCCGCAAGACTATACGGCGGCGGCGAAATACTATCGAAAGGCCGCCGAATGCGGTCACATCGCCGCGCAGTACAATCTGGCCTTTCTCTACGAGAACGGGCTGGGTGTCAAACAAGACTTTGCCGAGGCTGCAGCATGGTATCGCAAAGCCGCGGATCAGGGTGACCCGGAGTCTCAGAATAATCTGGGCGTTCTCTATACCACTGGAAAGGGCGTGCCGCTGGACTTTACCGAAGCCGTGCGGCTGTATAGTCTGGCGGCGGCGCAGGAGGATCTGGAAGGCACGGCGAACCTGGCTTCCATGTACCTGCAAGCGCGAGGCGTCGCGCGCGACACTGCGCGGGCATTTCAACTTTTCACGAAGGCTGCCCAACGCGGCTACAGCGTAGCCCAGAATAACCTCGCATTGATGTATGCCAATGGCGAATCCGTCAAGCGCGACTACGTCAAGGCATACGCCTGGCTCGACCTCGCCGCGGCCGATCTACCGAACGCAGCGATGGTGCGAGACGCTCTCGCCAAGGAGATGACTCCCGCTCAACTCGGCCAGGCCCGGCAGTTTGCGGCTCAGAAGCGGAAAGAACTAGGAGACAAGGAAGGGAAGATACAATGATGACCCGACGAACGTTACTCGAACTGGCAGCCCTGAGCGCCGCGTCTCCCGCGGCACAGGCCGCCGAACCTCCATTCGTATTACCGAAGCTGCCTTACGCCTATGACGCGCTGGAGCCCTACATCGACGCGCAGACGATGCAGATTCATCACGACAAGCATCACCAGGCGTACGTCGACAACCTGAATAAAGCGATTAGCGGCGACGCTGCCCTGTCCCGTCTAAGCGTCGAGGAACTGCTGCAGAGGCTGGACGCATTGCCGGCGGCCGTTCGAACAGCAGTCAGAAACCAGGGCGGCGGCCACGCCAATCACTCACTGTTCTGGCAGACCCTTTGTACGTCATCCAAAAGCGGCAAGCCGGCGGGACGTCTCACGGCTGCCTTAGACCGCTCCTTCGGCGGCCAGGATAAGTTCGAGGAGAAGCTGCAGGCGTCGGCGCTCGGGGTATTCGGTAGCGGATGGGCGTGGCTGTCCGTGGATTCCGGAAAGAATCTTGTTCTGGATTCCGCGCCTAACCAGGACAGTCCGCTGCTCTCCGGCAAGCGCCCCCTACTGGGCATCGACGTCTGGGAGCACGCCTACTACTTGAAATACCAGAACCGTCGCGCCGACTATCTGAAGGCGATTGTGAAGGTGATCAACTGGGACTTCGTGACCGCCCGCTATGAAGATTTGGCCAAATGAGTACCTGCTGCGGGAGCAAGACTTTTGAAGAGAGGAGTACCGCGATGACAAAGACGATTGCTTTACCTTGTTTGCTGGCATTTGCTGGCATTAGGCTTTGCAGTCTGCCTGGTTGCCCAGAGCGAAGCCGACTATTCCGGCTGGATGAAGGACGTTGCCGCCACGAGAGGCAAAGTCACGAAGGAGATTGCAGCCAAGCAGAACGCCGATGCCGCCACAGACGTCGCCCATCTTGCCGATCTGTTCAAGCAGGTGGGCGCCTTCTGGGCGGGGCGAAAAGTCGATGATGCCGAAACCAAGAAGGGCGAAACGGCGGCTGGCGATCTCGCAGCCGCCGCGAAGGCTGGGGATGACGCCAAGGTCCAATCATCGATGCAGGCAATCGGCGGTACATGCGGCGGCTGCCACACGGCCAACCGGGAAGGATCACCGGGCAGTTTCAAAATTAAATAGGGCTTTGTTCGCCTGACGTATCGAGTCGCAGATCCTGTGGGCTCCTGCGGTGAGGGGCAGCATTTTCCCTAAGGCGGGCGCTGCAACCGCATTCTTGGAAGCTCTGACGGATGGGTTAACACGACCAGGACTGCCGGGCAAACGGGCCATTTCAGACTCGACCGGCGTTGAGTTTTTCGAAAGGGCAGACGATACAAGCCTGTCGTCTGCCCCTCTTCTCAGAACACCAGGCCTATGCGGACGCTCACACTACGGGGCTGGAGGAAGTGCGTGCCGCTGAAAGTCGACAGGAAGTTGTACAGCGCCACCTTGTTGGCCAGGTTGGCGATGTCCACCGACGCCGTGACGCGGGTGTGGCCTTCCTTGTGGAACATGTTGTCCGTGCCGAGCCCGAGGTTGAAGGTATTGCGCGGCTTCACGCGATCCGGATTGTGGTCGTCGTTTTCCAGGCTGTCGAAGTTATCGTACCCGCCCTGGGGCAGGGTGAGCAGTGTCGAGGTCACGACACCCATGGCGCCCTTTGGGCCCAGACAGTCGGAAATCGGGCTGGCCACCGTGGCGAACACGCCATTGCAGGCCAAGCCGATGGATACCTGCTGATTCGGCGTCATACCAGCCGATCCGCCGATCATGGCAGAGCCGGCATCGGGCACGCCGCTCACCACCAGTCCGCTGTCATACCGCCAGGTGAACGCGATCCATTCGGCGCTCTTGTGTTGATAACGGAATACTCCTGTGGATTGAAAAGCCTGATCGTGGTCGATGCGGAACACGCCCGCAGCCAACGGCGCGCCCTGAGTGATGAGTCCACCGTCTTCCGGAGGATAGTACCGGGCGCGTGTGTGGCCAAACGTCCAGTAAGCCTGAAAGCCCTTCATGTTGGTGGTGGTCACACGGCCCGTGACTCCATCCAGCTTGGAGTTGTGCCATACGATCGGAAATGTAATCGTTGTCGCTCCCAACGTATTGAAATCGTAAGCGCCGTGCGTATACTTCCAGAAATAGTCGGCGTCGATCAGCAAGTACTTGCCGAGCGCCTGCTGAAAGCCGCCATTGAACTGATTCCGGTTGCCCGGTTGCAGAGGAGTTGCCACCGAACCGAACACATTTTGCGCTAGCCCGCCGAGTCCCGTCGCGCTCGACAGCAGAAGGTTTTCATTGAACGGAGTCTCCATCGTCCTGGAGTAGGCAACGCGCAGAACCGTTCCGGTCCCTTTGATGTTGTATGCGATTCCCAGCCGTGGTTGCGGACTGGTCGCGGTCGCGGGTCCGCCGTAATGATCGAATCTGAAGCCCGGGGTGAAGACAAAGTTTCCAGCGGTAATCGTATCCTGGATGTAAGCCGCGAACTGATTGACGTTTCCGGTCGCGTGGTAGTTGAACAGGCTACCGCCACGAGTGAGGTCATAGGGAACCAGGCCAGGATTCAAACCGTCGTTTGCCGTAAGCCCGAACTTGGCGCAATTGTTCGGGTTCGTGACAGTGGCAGGGCCGGCAGCATTGCCGTCGGAGTCCACGCAGACCGGGTTGAACGTGAAGTCCTCAATTCCGAATTGGAAATTCTCCAGCAGCCGGGTTTGCTTGGCGTCAATTCCGTATTTGATAGTGTGATGGCCAGTAGTGGTGGAGACGTCAGCCTTCACCCCCCAGTTCAGAAGCTGGCGCTGCTGAGACTGGGTGGTGGGTAGATCATTGGTGGGATCTGAACTGGGGTAGTAATTGAACTGGTCCTTCCGGATGTAAGGATTGATGGTGATCAGCGTGTGCGAGCTGAGAGTGTGCTGGTAGCCAGGCGCGAAGCTCCAGGTGAGCACGCGCTGGCTTTGTGCCTGGCCATCAGCCTGCTGATCGAGATTATTTGGGATTTCCAGGTTATTCCGCGCCAGGAAAAGGTTGAGATGGATTACGTCTTTACCGGTTGGCTGAAAATCGAGGCGGTCGAACAGAGTTTGATTATTCCCGATGTCGTGAAACGGTCGAAACTCGGGAGTGTCCAGAAAACGGCCGCTACGAACGCCGTCGACTGCCAGAAAGTTGCCGAAGGTCGCGGTGCCGTAACCCAGGCCGAGACTGCCTCCAGCGGTGCCGAACGAGCCGTAGTTGGCATCGATGTTTCCGAAAACCCGTCCTGCGCCCAGCCCGGAGCGCGTCGTGATATTCGCCGTCAAGCTGGTCTTGTCGCCGAATTCGGCCTGCGGCGATCCGGTGACGATTTCCATGCTCTGGATGGCGCTGGCGGGAAGCTGCGTAGAGAAAACCTTACTCTGCTGATCGCTGATAGGCTGTCCGTCAATCACGAAGCTCACTTGGGCGTGATCGCCGAGCGGATGGAAGAAGCCGTTGCCGTCGGCAGCAACGCCGCCGGTGCTATAGACGATTGCCTGACTCAGACCGGCGCCCGGGTCGATTGTGGGTAGCTTCATGATCAGGTTCCGGTCGGTATCCACGTGCGCCGAGGGATCCACCTCCAGCAAGTCTGCGCCGGCGCCTTCGACCGTGACCGAGGTTTTCGAGCCCGCCAAGTCCATCTGGATTTTGACCTGCAGTGGCACGGAGTTGCGGACGTCAACATCCTCCGCATGGACGTTGAAACCTGTAGCTGTCACTTCCATATGATACGGATTAGGCGGAATATTGCTCAGCTTAAACGACCCATTCGTATCCGTCACCGTGGACTGCCGGTGGTCGGTCAGGGCGTTATGAATGCTGACTTGGGCGTGGGCAATGGCGGCGCCGGAGGGATCCAGGATGGTACCTTGAATCGTTCCAGCATTACCGAGGGACTGCCCGAACGCGCCGCTTGCAGTTAAGAACAACACACCTAAAGCACAGACAGCGAGAGTTTTCATCACTCAAGTATTAGTAAGGAGGCCCCGGGAGCCAAGCTAATTCTTGCTGGTGGACACCATCTTAGCGGGAGCGAACTGAAAACAGCCGTGAATGGACTACTGCTCACCACTGTAGGATTTGCCGAATGCTATGCGCCTGCCGCTTGCTGACGATCAATTGCAGCGAATTGCTCAACGTGATGAGCCACCGCTGACTGCTGAGCGCGCTCATCTTGCGCACGTGGTTGACATTCACGATAGCGTTCCGGTGCACTCGTTGAAACTGCTCCTCGCCGAGGCGCTCCTGGATGGCGCGCAGCGACTGGGTGGCGAGGAGGCGTTGCTTTGCCGTGACGATCCACACCAATTCTCGTTCCGCTTGGAATGCCAGAATCTCATCTGCGTCCAGGAGGAAATAGTCTGCGCCGTTGCGTGCCACAACCTTGCGTCGATGAGTCGACTGGGGCGCGTCGCTCGCCGCGGAAATCTTCGCAACTAGGTTGGCAATTTCCAGTGGGTGGCTTTGCATATTCCTCGCACGTTCCACCGCCGTGCGCAACCGCGCTTCGTTGACCGGCTTAAGGAGGTAATCGATCGCGCCAGC
>OKRF01000086.1:0-14624 GCA_900290315.1 Candidatus Sulfopaludibacter sp. SbA3
CGGCGCGCTTCGCTCGCCGCACCGGCGGCAAGACCGCCGGCGTTACCGACTCCGGTTTTTCATCCCGTTTTGCGGGGCGGTTCGCCCCTAATTGACAGACGACAAAAAACGATCGTCTGTCCCACTCGGTCAACGAATTCTCATCCGGGCGGGTGAGGCATCGCCCCATGAGCTGAAATTCGCCGCCTTTTGGCGAATCTCCGTGCCTGGCTCGAGTTTGCCCCTTTACGAAATCCCGAGCGTTTCCCCCGGCCCCATTTTCATCCCACCCTAAGCTATCTCGGAGGGCTGCGACCTCTGCTGTTTGTGTGCCGCGGCAACAGTTCATAATGGATGCCATGTCCTTATCGCACGGCGAAATTACCCACGTCAGCGACACAGCCCTCATGGTAGCTGCGTGCCGGGCGCTCGATGCCGAGTGCCAGGACGGCTTCGTGCATGATCCATTCGCGGCCCGGTTGGCGGGTGAGCGCGGTCTGGCGATGCTCCGGGCATTGCCACAACCCGAAATGATGCGCTTCGGGATTGGCGTGCGCAGCCGTTTTCTGGATGAGCTGCTGTTGGAGGCGCTGGTATCAAAACCGATCGCGACGGTTCTCAACGTGGGCTGCGGTCTCGATACACGGCCATGGCGGCTCCAACTCCCGCCGCGCCTGCGGTGGATCGAAGTCGATTTCGCGGACCTGCTGGATTACAAGGACGCGCTGATGTCGGCGGAAACACCCCGATGCCGCCGGGAGCGTATTACGGTGGACCTGAACGACGCTGCGCAACGGCGCTCGATCTACGCGGCCGCAGGCGCAGCGCCGGGGCTCATGATCACGGAGGGCTTGCTGATGTATTTGCCTGCCGCAACGGTGAATGGGCTGGCTGGTGAAGCCTGGCAGGAAAGCGGCATCGCGCAGTGGATCAGCGACATCACGACGACGGCGTTCGCGAAAGCGATAAATATGAACGCGATGCGGTCGGTGCGCCAGGTGCAGGCATCCGATTTTCTGCCAGGCGAGCAGATTCTCGACGTTGTCCTCGGGCACGGCTGGGTGACGGCGGCGCGGCGGAGCTACCTCACCGATATGGCGTTTGCCAGGGAGCGGATTCGGCGCCTGATGGGGGATCGCGCTCAGCCGGCCGGTCCGCCGCCGGTCCCGCCGGACGATCCGACGGGAGTGCACCTTTTCTTACGCGCGTAGATATCTCCGTCTACTGGCCGCCACGGCCTCGGCCTCCAGTGCCCCCGGATGGCCTTTGCGCCTGCACGAGCAATGCGGCAAATTCTGCCCGAGTCATCTTTAGTTTCTCGGGATGAGCGTCCACCCACTTTTCGAAAGCGGCATATTTTTGTGTCGTCCAACCGCCTTCGAATTCCGCGCCGTTCTTCCCTTGACTATTCAATTCAAAGTTGAAAGCATCTTGCAGGTTGGTAAACTCAGCCTTGCCGATGGCTGCCGCTGCCAGCGTGGCAGGAATAAAAATAACGCCGTCGTGCTTGGCCAGAACCAAGTCCCCCGGCAACACGGTGGCCCGTCCGATACGGACGGGAACATTGATCCCCACTAGCTGCATTTGAGCCCATGCCGAAGGATCGTAGCCCCGATAAAACCCATTGAGGTTCGCGATTTGCCGGTTTTCTTCCGCGTCCCTGATGCCGGCGTCGAATATGAAGCCCGAGTGGGTGTGTGCGGCGATGCCGCTCCCAAGGTTGGAGCCGATGAGGGTGCCTTCGATGATTTTTCCATAGCCGTCCGCGACCATGGTGTCACCCATCTGAAGCTCATTGATGACCCAGCTATTGGTCCCGCTGACGCGTCCCTCCGCCTTACCCTCGGCAGCCACTGCGGTAGCCATGTCGGGCCGCCGCGGCATGAATTGGGCCGTGAGCGCACGGCCCGCAAAGGGCTTCTCGATGTGGAGAGCCTGCCAACCACCCTCAAACTGGCTGACGTAGCCTTGGCCGCGCAGATAGTCCCATACGTCCTCGATCGAAACGTCCAGCGCGCGTTCGAGCAAATTGTCTTGTACTTTCGGGCGCCCGTCCGGGAAGCGGTCGCCCTGCCACGCCGAGGTGTAGAACGTAATTTGTTCCTTCGTCTGCTTGATCTGTGCGAAGACGCTCGACGATCCCAACACCGAGCAGGCGATCCAGACTCTTAGAACGATCTTTCTCATGAACTCATCTCCTTCATAATTGTATGCCCGGCATTCGCGCCAGTCTGGCCTTGAGTGGATGTGTCCAGGATCTCCGCCAGGTCCCCATTGCCATTTCCGTAAATTGTCGAACGGCGCGTGACAGGTGCGCGGGTGCACTCCTGCCAGGCGGGCCGTTCGAAATGTCAGGCGGCGGATTCAGACGAGACCGCAATAGCTCCTTGGTCGGCTCGAGCCAATGCGGGGCTGCCATTCGCCAGACGAGCGGTCAGAGTTACAAGGATTTGGGTGTCTATGCGGCAGCGCAGCCCCACGGCGGTCGCGGATTCCGTATCGGCGTGTTGCTTTTCGGCAACGCACCGATTCCGCTCAGCGGCGGCTGTGGTTTCCGCACTCACCGCACGGTCACGCTCCTTCCGGGCTGCGTGCCGGGCGGCCGCGGCCCAGTCCCTCTGCCGCAAGACCTCCTGCTCCGTTCGCCGCTTCCGATGAAGTGACGATGATGCTCGCGATCAGCACGGCGAAGTTTACAGCCACGCCGGCCATCAGAGCACTGTGGCGGCGATCGTCTCCACGTCTCCTCGCGAATCGTCTCTGGCCGGTCTCATCTACCAGGATATTGCCCGGTTTCAGATCGTGATCGATGATGCCCCGCTGGTGCGCATGGTGCACGGCTTCGCAGACCTTGGCCATAAGCTCCAGCCGCTGCCGCGTGCTCAGTTGATGCGCCTCGGCATACCGCAGGAGCGACGTGCCGTGAATGAACTCCATGGCGAAATATGGCTGCGGGCCAAATCCGCTATCCGCGGCGCCTCGCCTTGCGCCCCGTCGATCCCCCGTTCGAAATTTGCGAGATCCACCCTGACGGCCAGCCCGGATCGCTTTAAGGTCCTCCGCACGCGCGCGTAGTCACCAGAATCCGGCGCATCATTTGCGCGGCCGCCCCCAGGAAATGGGCGCGATTTTTCCAGTCGGCGTGATCCTGCTCACGCTTCGTGAACCAGGGCCGTGGGCTGAAGTGTGTCCCCATGCGGTTGGTAACGCCGCCCGCTGCACTGGCCGACCGGCGACAAGATCGCCGGCGTTACCTTCGCTGGGCCGGCAGCGCCGGCGATCTTGTGTGCCCCAAAGGGACTGATTGCCAGTGGGGGGAGGACTCACTCGAACAATTGATGGGTAGTTAGACTAGCGGAGGGCGAACGTCGTCAGCAGGGCGAAGAACGAGCCTGAATTTTTGCGGCTCCACGAAGAGGCTGTTTTGGTGTACACTAGGTCTGACGTATATTGCGCTTGTCTCAGCTTCTCATTCCGATTCTCGACGCGAGAGTTTTCCCGGCCGGCCGGTCGTTGTCCCCTTTCCTTCGCAATTTTTCATCTCAACGCAAAACCAAAAATGTATCCAGGTAGAAACTTTCCTCCTCGCAGGCAGAATCGCCGAGAGAACGTGAACGAGAGCATTCGTGCGCGAGAAGTGCGCGCGGTGTTTCCGGATGGCACTACGGAGGTCATGCCCACTGCTGCCGCCTTACGCAAGGCGCAAGAGCTCGGGCTGGATCTTGTTCTGGTAGCTCCCACAGCGGTTCCCCCTGTTGCCAAGGCCGTAGACTTCGGCCACTACACCTACGAGCAGAAGAAGAAACAGCATGATGCCAAGAAGAAGCAGCACGTGGTCCAGGTGAAGGAACTCAAGTTCCGCCCCAACACCGACGATCACGATTACGACTTCAAGAAGAATCATGCCATTCGATTCTTGCAGGAAGGCAACCGCGTGAAGGCAGTGGTCCAGTTCCGGGGGCGGGAAATCGCCCACGCCGATCTCGGCAAGAAACTGCTCATTCGCTTCGCGGCCGATCTGTCCAGTTACGGCACGGTGGAAAGCCAGCCGCGCCTCGAGGGCCGAAACGCCCATATTCTGATCAGTCCCGTCAAGGTTGCCGGCAAGCCGTCGCCTGNNGTGGTCTGTCGGGTTCCCACTCCATCCGTGGGCCTTCTGGTACAGTACACCCGCCGCTGCGTTGGCCCCGCAAGGGCGGTGCATGTTACCATGCGAGAAGTCCTGCCGTTTAGCCGCTGAGTATGTACAACGCCTTCTTCGGCTTCACACAAAACCCGTTCAATATGAGCCCCGACCCGGCGTTTCTTTACCGGAGCCGGCAACACGAAGAGGCCCTGGCGAATCTCGTATATGGGGTTCAGAGCCGCAAAGGATTCATCCTTCTGACCGGCGAGGTGGGCACCGGCAAGACGACCATGCTGGAGTGCCTGCGGGATTTCCTGGCTTCCCAGCAGATTGCCTTCGCATCTCTCTTTAATTCGCGGCTGACCGTGGAGCAGTTTTTTGAAATGCTCTCCTATGATCTCGACCTGCGCTGTAATCATCATTCCAAGACCGAGGTGCTCCTCTCGCTCAACAACATGCTGATGGAGCGGGCGTCCGCCGGGCGGACAACCGTCTTGATCGTGGACGAGGCGCACAATCTGGATTGGGACGTACTAGAGGAAATCCGTCTACTGGGAAACCTGGAGAACCGGCGGGGCAAGCTGCTTCAGATTATTCTGGCCGGCCAACAGGAACTGGACGGGAAGATGGAAGGTCCCGATTTCCGGCAGCTTAAACAACGCATTGCTCTGCGCTGTACCCTGCGCGGTTTTGACGTCTCTGAGGCGGCCGCCTACATCAATTCCCGCATGGCAACAGCCGGCGTCAGGGACCAAGCCATCATTTCCCCGGAGATGATCCGAGAGATCCACCACCGTTCTCAGGGCATTCCCCGCTTGATCAATGCGATTTGCGACAACCTGCTTCTGACGGCTTTCGCCATGGAGAGCCGTACCACCGATCTCGAGATGCTTGACGAAGTGACCGGGGACATGCGGTTAGACTATCCGGCCGAGCGTCCCTTCAAGGTCGCAGAGGGATTTGCGGAGCGTGAATTCCGCTCCACACGAGTTCCATAACCAACCACATGGCATTGGTGTAGGGGGTTTCCCCTATACCGCTAACGTGCAAAAAGTTTCCCAATAGTACTAGGTGTCCCGAGACCAGCGGCTACCTTTCTGCGAGCGGTTAGGATAAACTTCGGATTTAGAGGAGTGAATCCCCTAGCTATTTTGTCTCAGGCCGTTGAGCCAAATCGAATCCGGGTTGTATAAAAAAACACCGAAGGCAAAGAAAGAGGAGTTCAAAAACTAAAATGCGCAAATTTTTTGAAAACAGATTCGCGGCTGCCGCGATTCTTTCGCTGTTCTCGCTGGCCACGGCGTGGAACGCTTTGAATGGGGCTGCTGTCCCCGCTGCTTCGCACATTCTCTTGAGCCCGGATGTGATTACTGTGGCGCACGGCCCGCTGCTGCCGCCGGATCCGTGGGAGACAGTCGCTGCGGTGCGCGTAGGCCACGGTCCGCTGCTGCCGCCCGATCCGTGGGAGACAGTCGCTGCGGTGCGCGTAGGCCACGGTCCGCTGCTGCCGCCGGATCCGTGGGAGACAGTCGCTTCGGTGCGCGTAGGCCACGGCCCGCTGCTGCCGCCTGATCCGTGGGAGACAGTCGCTGCGGTGCGCGTAGGACATGGCCCGTTGCTGCCGCCCGATCCGTGGGAGACAGTCGCTGCGGTGCGGGTAGGACATGGCCCGTTGCTGCCGCCCGATCCGTGGGAGACAGTCGCTGCGGTGCGCGTAGGACATGGCCCGCTGCTGCCGCCCGATCCGTGGGAGACAGTCGCTGCGGTGCGCGTAGGCCACGGCCCGCTGCTGCCGCCGGATCCGTGGGAGACAGTTGCTGCGGTGCGCGTAGGCCACGGTCCGCTGCTGCCGCCCGATCCGTGGGAGACAGTCGCTGTCGCATAATATTTTTGTAATGAAGCGCACTCCCCGTTAGAATTGAATCAGTGCGTCTTGTCATAGAAGTCGTTACCACGATCATCTGGCTCCCAATGGAGCTCATGGTGATCGCAACGCTCCTGCGGGGCCACTATCGGAAGTACCCGTTCATTCTTGCCTTCGTAGTCGCGGAGTTCTTGACTGTTGCGGCAGAGATTCCGGCTTACTGGGCCGTCTATCAAAAGGTTAAACACGCCACCACGCAAAGATCCTGGCTTTACAGTCTGGACGAAGTCGTACTGCAGGTCTTGGTTTACGCCGTGGTGATCAGTCTGATCTACCAGGCTACGGCCCGCCTGAAGTCGCGCGGGGTCGTGGCAGGCGGAGTGGTGGTTAGTGCAGTTGTGTTCGCCCTGGTTTCCTTCTTCATCCACTACTCGATCCATCCCTCCGATCCAGACGCCATCGGAGCCTGGCTTACTCCCTGGACGCGCGATCTAAACTTCTGCTCGGCATTTTTAGATTTGGGTTTGTGGTTTTTGCTGATCTCGTCGCGCGACCGCGACCCGCGGTTGCTCCTGATCAGCGGAGGATTGGGAATTCGCTTCACCGGGGAAGCCATTGGAGACTCTATTCGTCAAGTGGCGTACCGGCTTCGATCGACGCCGATATCGCTGACAGGCAGTGTGGTGGTCACCCTAGTGGACTTGATGTGCCTGTTCATCTGGTGGCAGGCATTTCGCGAAAAGGTGCCTGCAAGAGTTACCTCCCTGGTGCCCGCGAAGAAGGAGAGCGGACCACCACCGACAACCGCTCCAGAGGCCGAGAAGCTGTGAGATAATCCGCGGGCCTTTCACCGTTCCAGCTACACTCTCGGTAGAGAAGGAGAGAGGGCGACACTTTGCGGTGCGACCGACCCTCCCCTCTTCGAACCGGACGAGCGGATTTCCCGGCATCCGGCTCCTGAAAACCGATTCGTCTCAGCCCCCATCCCCAACCCGCGCTAAAACCTTGGCATCAGGGAACTGGGCAGCAGGGGGAAGGCTGGCTCGTCGGGGTCTCCGGCCAGAAATGCTTCGAAGAGCTTCGCCAGCTTTCCGCTATGACGGGCGAAGCGGCGGCGGCGGTCGTTGAGGAACGCAAAACGGAAGGGCGACAGGGACTCGATGGCGGCCACGTACGCAGCGTTATATAGGTCGCCCGCCTCGCCGGCGGAGCGCACCAGGAAGGAGAGGCAGCTTCGCGAAATCAGTTGGCGCAGGGGCAGGCAATCCACACCCGGCAGATCGTGCATCTGCATCATGACGCAGCCGCCGAACTGCATCAAGCGGTTGGTTAGAGCGTCCAGGGGTTCGCGCCCGGCGGTTTGCGAGAAGATGGTGCGGACCCCTCCGCTGCGGTCCTCCTGCACGTCTTGCAGGTCGTCGGCCAGTTGCAGGAACACGCCCCAGTTGAAAACGAAGCGGGCCTGCTCGGGCGAAAGGTTGCCGGCGGCCAGATAGCCATCGGCCAGCACGCTGGTACCGCCTTTTTCGAAGCTGAGGGCCAGCACATCGGCGCCTGCGGACATCAGGCGCAGGCTCTTCTCCTGAGCCGCCTGAATCAACAGGAGGCTCTCAAATACCTGTGGATACCGGCCGCGATCGTATTGAGATTCGATCAGGTCCACCAGGCGCCAGATGATGGCCTCGCCTGTGCCGGCGGGGGCGATTCCATCGCCTTGCAGGCGGCGGCTGAAGCGGCGATTGAAGCCGCGCTTGGTCTCGGCGGGCGTGTCGGGATCGTCCAGATAATTGTCAGTGTAGGGGTACAGCATGCTGTAAGCGAAGATAGCGGGCGAGAGGCACATGGCGCCGCCGAACAGAACCTGCAGCCCACACGCCGTCCATGCGTTGCGGCTGGCCTGGAAGATATCGGCCACCGTCACTGTGGGGTCGAAGCGCCGGGCATCGCGCGCCATGGAGGTGCCGATGGTGGAAAAGCCTCCCGCGAGCAGCATCTGCAGGTGACGATCGTTCAGATTCAGTGCGGTCCGGCCGAATTCGGCAAAGGCCGCTGTGAGCCGCTCGTGCATGGCCATCCGCTCGCTTCGGGTGCACGGCGGATGGTGGAGTTCCCGCTCCAGAAGCTTCAGAAAATGATCCATCCGCGCCTCCCTTTCCGCCTGCTGTGCAGGGGTAAACGCATGGTCGAAAGGAGGCAGGGTGGAAGGACATTCCCGCCAGAGGGCGAGAGCGGGTTCGAGCAGTTCAGTCACGCGGGTCTCAAATCGAGTGTACGTGGATTGGGGACGGTTTGTTCCGCGGTAACGCCGGCGATCCTATCGCCGGTCCGTCTGTCCTACTTTAGACGGATGCACGCCGCCGCCAAATCCGATGAAATCCCCGCGATACGAGGAATAGTCACGCGCTGGGCAGCGCGATCTCGCTACGTCTATCGCTGGCAGCACGCGATCTCCCGGACCTTCCTCGGGCAATCCGGTGGCCACCTCCACCTTCACCGCCGCGGCAGTTCCCGTGGGCGGGTTCGGCTGAATCACCAACTCGAGTGGAATCGTCGGCCAGCCTGCGCCGGCTTGGCGCTGGCCGATAACCCCGACTTGCCGTTCTACGTGGTGCAACTCCCGACGCTTGCAGAACATCAGCAATAATCCACGCGTCCGCGAAGGGCAGGCGGCAGCGTTACAACTTCCCGTACCGGGCTCGCTGCCACCATCGATATTGGCGCCCCCGAAGACGTCCACCGCGACGTGGAATACTTCGGCCTGGCGTACCAATCGATGGCCATCGAAGGCAGCGCCATCCGCATCAAGTTCGCGCACCTGGGAGGCGGCCTGACGGCCATGGGCGGTCCGCTGAAGTGGTTTCAGATTGCGGGCGCCGACCCAAATTCGTCGATGCCGATGCCAAAATCGACGGCGACACCATCGTAGTGAGCCGCGGCGATGTCAACATGCCCGAGGCCGTCCGCTACGCCTGGGACAACTGTTCCGAAGGCTGGCGACGAATACCGCCGGCGTTACCAAGATGGCTACTGGGGTGGGTCGATGGACAGGCCCGTCACGCTGATCAACTTAAACTCCGGGACGCCTTCCGCTTTTTGCGCTTTGATGTGAGAGAGGACGATGTCTTTCACGTCTTCCAGCACGAATGCGGGCCGCGTGTCTTCCTTCATGTACGCGACATTGATGTTGCTCAGCTCTACACCGGCGGCGTGGCGAATGAAAAATCCGTAGGCCGGCACCAGGCCGAACATGGATGGCTCGGGGTACTCTTTTTCCCGCTCCGGTGTCGCGTAGGGTTCGCGAGCCGGCACGCCGCCGCGGAAGAAGAAGGCGTTCACCACATCGGCCGGCTGCTTCGCCACCTGATCCAGCGAAAGTCCGCCGCGATACAGAATGCGGATGCCGCTCAGCTTCACGTCCTCCACATCGTGGCCGGGAACTCCGCTGATGATGGAACCGTAGCGCGGGTCGACGTCGGACGCCACCACGTTACTGATGGAGACGCGCCGGATCGCACTCACGGGCGCGCCTTCTGGCGCTCTCTGGCGGCTGCCCAGGCGGATGAATATGGGGGCGTTGGACACGTCGCGCATGATGAGATTGGAAATGGCGACGTCTTCGATACGCCCGCCATCCACGGCCTCCAAGGCCAGGCCGCGCGACCGGTCGAACACCACGTTGCTGATGGTGATGTTGCGGAAGTCGCCGCCGGTTTCGGTTCCGATCTTGATGCGTCCGGTGGGCCCGTCGCGATCTGGCGCCTGCTTCACCGTGCGCTTGTAAGTGCCGTCCAGGAGAGAACCGATATCGTATCCGCTCACCAGGCAGTTGGTGATGGTCACGGACTCTACGGGCCGCGCGGCGCCCAGCGCGTAGGTGGTCTTCAGCACGATGGCGTCATCGTTGGGAGAATTCACGCTGGTATTGGAGACGCGCACGTTACGGCAGGCATCCAGATCGATGCCGTCGCGGTTGGTGTCGATCTTCAAGTTGTCGATGGTCAGGTTGTCGACGCCCGTGGCTAGAATGCCGAAGTGGCCGCCGTTGAGAATGGAGAAATCGCGCAGCGTCACGTTGCGGCACAGCTTCAGAGCGATGGCTTTGTCACCGGCGCCTTGCGGGTTGCCGCGGCCGAGTCCCTTGCCGAAGATCAAGCCCCCGCCCACGATGGCGACGTTTTCGATGCCATCGCCCCAAATCAGGCTGTTGTGCCAGTGGCTGTGTCCGAAATCCTGAAACTGGGTGAACTGGTTGGGCTCCGGCGGGTCGTACGCGGAAGCATCGCCCGACGCCTCCAGCGTGGCGCCGCGCTCCAGTTGCAAAGTGAGGTTGCTGCGCAGTTGGATGGAGCCGGTGAGATACGTTCCGGCGGGAAAGTAGACCGTCCCGCCGCCCGCCGCCGCGGCCGCATCCACCGCCTTGCGAATTGCATCGCGGTCGAGCGTCTTGCCGTCGCCCTTCGCGCCGAACGCGGCCACATCGAATACCGCGGCGTGCGCGGGCAGGAGGCCGAGGAATAGGGCGAGAATGGGACTGCAGGCCAGCCGCTTGCTCACGCGCGCGGCTCGGATCAGAGCCACGACCGTTAAGGAGTGGTCTTCCGGAACGCCGAGCCTCATATCCATTCCTGCTCCGCTTTGCGAACGCGAATCTCCACCGACTGCTTACCCAGATACTGGTGGCGGGTCTCCAGACGGATGGTCCCGGGCGATTCCTTGGCTTTCACCCAAACCGCGCCTGCACCGCCGCTGAGCGAAAACGGATTCTCTCCGACGATCTCGCCGGGACCGGTGACGCTCAACTGAATGGCGCCGGTGGCGAAGGGGCGCAGATTCCCGAACGCGTCCGTCACCGCCAATACGACACGCGTGGCGTCGCGCCCGTCGCCATCCAACTCCAGGTCGTCGGGCTTGACCACCAGGCGATCGTCGGTGCCCTCACCGGAAATCGATTTGGTAGCGGCCAGCTTACCCTGGATGTATCCCTCGATCTTCAAATCGCCCCACGAAGCGAACGAAAGGTTGGTCAAACTCACCATGAAGGGAGGATATTTCAAGTTCGGAAAGGTGGCGCGGTCGGGGTCGGCCTCCATGCGCATCTTGCCGTTGTAGTAGATCTTGAGGTGATCGCAATTGGAGCAGATGGGCACCACACCCGGCCCATTGCCGCCGCCGCGATCGCCCCAGGCGTAGAAGAAGCCGGGCTCGATCACCACTTCCTCCGCGGGATCGCACTGCGATTTGTAGAAGCCCGCGGCCGGCTTGGGCAGGCGGAAAATGTCGCTGACCCCGTGATAGCAGATGCGGTCGCCCGACCCGAAGTAGCGGTGTGAGGCGTAGTCGAACGCGCACCACGCGATGCCACCGGCGTAGCGATCGTCCCCTGCGAGCTGATTGTGCACGCGCACGTGACGGATGACGTGCTCGGCCACGCGATCCACCTGGTCGAAGCGCTTGGTGGAAAACATGTGACCGTTGAACTCGGTGTTGAGAAAGGCGGGGTGGTTAGGCGGGCGCAGGGGGAAGCCGAAATCGTTCATGGTGAAAACGTCTTCGAGCAGTTCGGAGTCGTAGCGGTTGCGGATTCCGCCGGTCTGCCGCGAATCGTCCAGGCGGTGCGCCACTTCGTTGGTGCGCGTGTAGAAGGCATGATTGTCGGGCGATTCGTTGATGCGGACGCCCCATAAGACGACGGATGGATGGTTCCAATCGCGGCTGATCATGCGCGTCGTGTTGTCCACCGCCAGATCCTGCCACGCCTGATCGCCGATGTGCTGCCAGCCGGGGATTTCTTCCAGCACCAGCAGGCCCATTTCATCGCAGGCGTCGAGGAACGCCGGCGATTGCGGGTAGTGGGACGTACGCACGATGTTGCAGTGCAGTTCCTGCCGGAGCACACGGGCATCGGCCGCCTGCACGCGCGCCGGCATGGCACCGCCGGTGTAGGGATAGGTCTGGTGGCGATTCAGGCCGCGCAGTTTGATGTGTTCGCCGTTCAGGTGGAAGCCCTTCTCGGTGAAGCGCACCTCGCGAAATCCGATGCGGGTGGAGAGCCGGTCGCCGTTATCGAGCCGCGCGGCCACCTGGTAGAGCTTGGGATGGCTCAGGCTCCAGAGTTGGATGTCGCCGAGATCTTCCAGGGTGATGTCGTGGTACTCGGCGGTATTGCTGACAGTGGTCGATCCGGATTTCACGACGCGATTGCCATCGCGCAATTCGGCGGTGATGGTGACGGGCCTGGCTCCCGGCGCGGGCCCTTCGAGGTAGCAGCGGACGACTACAGCCCGGCCGTTCTCCATCACGCGAACGGGCTTGGCGAACAGATTCGAGAGGTGCGTTTGGGGGACCACGCGCAGTTCCACGTCGCGATAGATGCCGCCGAAGGTGAGGTAGTCGATGCTGCCACCGAAAGGCGGAATATCGGCGCGTTCGGTGGAATCGAGCTCGACGGCCAGCAGGTTGTCCGCAGCGAACTTCAGGTGCGGCGTGAGTTCGAAGGAGAAGGGGGTGTATCCGCCGCGATATTCCGGGAAGTGGTGACCGTTGACGGTGACTTTGGAGGCCGTCATGGCGCCGCCGAAATCCACGAAGACGCGCTTGCCGTTCCACGCCGCGGGCGCGCGGAAGTGACGCCGGTAGATGGAAACGAATTCGTAAGCCTTGTCGTTGAAGCTGTGCCAGGGCAGGTCCACGTTGGTGTGCGGCAGGGTGACGCGGCGAAAGCGCGAGTCGTCAAAGGCGGGAGCATCGGCGCCGGCGGTCATCTTGCCGCCGAACAGCCAGTTGCGATTCAGCGAATAGACCCGGCGGACAGGCACCGCGGGCGGAGCGGTTTGGGCGTCGGCCAGCGCGGCGGCGGTGGATGCAATCAGGAACGAACGGCGATTCAAGTGGCCTCCTACAATGTGAGTTTGGCATATTACACTCCCGCATTCGCGGGAACTTGGGCTCGATGGTCATCCTGGGAAGCAGATGGTAGCTGAAGATGACACTCTCGAAAAACGCGAAACGGCGCCAGTCGGATCAGGAGGCGATGCCTCACCGTAAGGATGAAAATGGCGGGATGTCGTGAAGGGCAACCCAGTGCCAGGCACGAAGATTCGCAAAGGCGGCAAATTTCGGGCCTGTTAGGGGGCCCGCTCGCGGGCAACGATGGGTATGAAAATGGGGGAGATTTTCGAGGGTAGCGCGGGTTTGCGGCGGGGCCGCGGCTCGGGATTTTCGCGAGAGTCGGCTGATGAGGCGAAGGCTCGCCCGGCGGGATGAAAATGGCTGGAAAACGCGTCGGGATTTCGCGAAGGGGCAAATTCGAGCCAGGCACGAAGATTCGCCAAAAGACGGCGAATTTCGAGCCTGGCACGGATTTGCGGCTGACACGCGGCTCAGGATTTTCGAGAGAGCCGCTCACGAGGCGATGCCTCACCCGGTGGGATGAGAATTCGCTAGCACAACCCTGGCTGAAGCGGATCCTCCCCCAACCCCTATCCCCAACCCCCGCCTTCACTGGTGCATATTGTCCAGCCGCGCCCGAGCCATATCGCTATAGAACGTGCTCTTGTCTCCCGCCGCCTGAATGATCTTGTTCAGCCACGTAGTTGTGGTGAGCCAGTCGCCGTGCCGCCAGTATGCCTGCGAGATCTGGTAGCGAAACGCCTGCAGATTCTCATCCTTGGGAAATGCCGCTTCGTAGGCCACAAACGCTTCCAGCATCCCAGCCACGTTTCTGGGGTAATCGGCATCCACCGACCCCAGCCACAGGAACACCTTCCGCTGCATCGCCAAGTCGGCCGCTTCGGTGCCGGGAAACTCCGCGATCACCCGGTCATACCACGCCGCCCCCAAGTCGAGGTTGGGCAGCAGCGAAGTGTTCACTTCGAACTTCTTCTCGGTGCGCGCCCAAAAATCGCCGTTCTTGATATACGAGCGCGCCACCACCGAATCGATAGGCGGATCGGCGACCTTGCTGTAGACCTCTTGTAACTGCGTAAACCGGTCCTTCAGTTCCACCGCCCGCGGCGACTCCGGATACTCCGATACCAGCTTCTGCCAATCGTTCATGGCCGTGGCGAAAGATCCGTCCTCGAACGACATTTGCCCCATGTAGTACAGTGCCTCCGCCTTGGCTGCCGGCGGGTAGGACGCCGTATGCAGGATCCCGACGTACATTTCCAGGGCACGGCCCTTGAGCCCGTGCTCGTAAAGATCGCGCGCCCAATCCACATCCTGGCCGTGAAGCGTGCCGGCCAGCATCGAAACAATCGCCAGAATAAATGTCTTCACGCCCCGATTCTAGCCCCGCCGGGCGGCCACGGAAATAGCTCTTTGTGGGGAAGGCGCTGCTTTCTGCTGCGCCGTCAGATGTCTTTGGTGACTCCTTTTGACTAGTACCCGTTCTCCCGCAGCTTTTCCACCGTGAGCGGACTCTTCACATCCAGCTTGCGCAGCAGTTTTTCCACGTGCTTGGCTAAAACGTCGCACTCCAGATTGACCCGCGACCCGGTGCGATAGCCCGCCAGCGTGGTGTGCCGATAGGTATGAGGAATGATAGTGACACTCAACACATCCGACTCCAGCTTGGCGATCGTCAGGCTGATGCCGTCGATTGCGATGGAGCCTTTGTATACCAGGAACGGATCCAGATCGGCCGGGACGCGGACG
>OKRF01000086.1:14634-18603 GCA_900290315.1 Candidatus Sulfopaludibacter sp. SbA3
GATGGAGCCTTTGTATACCAGGAACGGATCCAGATCGGCCGGGACGCGGACGCGCAGCCACCAGTTCTCGCCGCCCAGCTCTTCCAGACTGAGGAGCTCGCCCGTGCCATCCACATGTCCCTGCACGATGTGGCCGCTCAGCCGTCCGCTGGGGGAAAGGGGCCGCTCCAGATTGACCCGCGACCCGGCGCGCAGTTCGCCCAGATTGCTGCGGCGCAACGTCTCCGGGGCCAGGTCCGCGCAAAACGAATCGGGCCGCGGATCCACACCCGTCAGGCACACGCCATTCACGGCGATGCTGGCGCCTTCGCTCATGTCGCTCATCACCGTGGCGCACCGCACCTTCAGGCGGGCGCCGGCGGCGCGCGATTGTACTGCGTCCACGGTGCCCAGCTCTTCAATAATCCCGGTGAACATTCAAGTATCCTTCCACGGCGAATTCGTCCGGCGGAATCGGATGCAGCGTGATGCCGTGGATGCCGATGGCGTCGCTGCGCCGGCGCCGGCCGATCCCTCCCGCCAGCGGTAGCGCCTCCAGCCCGCCCAGAATCTTGGGGCCGTAGTAGAAAAAGATGCGATCCACGCAGGCCGTCTCCAGCGCCGTCCAGTTCACTTTGCTGCCTGCTTCGATCATCAGCGAAAGGTACCGCCGCTGACCCAGCCAATCCACCACGCTGCGCAGGTCGCTACGCCCGCCCGGACCATCGAACACCAGCACCTCGATGCCGCGCGCCTCCAGGGCCTTGCGGCGCTCCGCCGAAGATGCCGACGTGGTAACCACCAGCAGATCGTGATTCGCGCTGCGGACCATTTTCGAATCCGTAGGCAGGCGCAGTTGCGAATCCAGCACGATGCGCAGCAGCGGCCGGCAGCGCGCCATCCCGGTGCGATCCGTCAGCGCGCAATCGTCCGCCAGCACCGTGCCGATTCCCGTCAGGATGGCATCGTGGTCGTGGCGCAGTTCCTGCACATGGCCGCGGGCGCGCTCGCTGGTGATCCATCCGCGATTGTCGTCCGGCGCGGAGATTCGGCCGTCCAGCGTGATCGCCGCCTTGAGCGTCACCAGCGGACGCCCGGTGCGCATGAAATGCAGAAAGGGCTCGTTGAGCTTCGCCGCCTCGGCCGCAAACTCCGTGGCCATGACCACTTCGATTCCGGCTGCGCTCAGTTTGCGGAAACCCTCGCCGGCGACCAGCGGATTGGGGTCCTGCATGGGAGCCACCACGCGCGCCACACCGGCCGCGATCAGCGCGTCGGCGCACGGCGGCGTGCGCCCCTGATGCGCACACGGCTCCAGGTTCAGATACAGCGTGGCACCGGGCGCCTTTTCGCCCGCCTGCGCCAGCGCGATCACCTCGGCGTGATGCATACCGGCGTAGGTGTGAAAGCCGCGGCCCACCACTTCGCCGCCGCGCACCAGCACGGCCCCCACCATGGGGTTGGGACTAGCCAGCGACCGGCCCTTGCGAGCCAGGTCCAGCGCTTCGCGCATGTATGCGGGGTTCATTTTTCGAAAAGGGAGGCGATAAACTTTTCGGCGTCGAAGGGCAGCAGGTCGTCCACCTTCTCGCCCACGCCAATGTAGCGGATGGGCAGATTCAACTCGCGCGCAATGGCCACTACGATGCCGCCCTTGGCGGTGCCATCCAGCTTGGTCAGAACAATTCCGGTCACGCCGCTGGTATCGGTGAACTTGCGCGCCTGCTCCAGGCCGTTCTGCCCGGTAGTGGCATCCAGCACCAGCAGCACTTCGTGCGGCGCATCGGGAATCACTTTTTTTGCCGTACGGTCCATTTTCTGCAGTTCGGCCATCAGGTTTTCCTTGGTCTGCAGGCGGCCGGCCGTGTCCACAATCACGTAGTCGGTCTTGCGCGCGCGGGCGGCGTTCAAGGCGTCGAACAGCACCGCGCTGGGGTCGCTGCCGGGGTTCTGCCGGATCACCGGAGTGCCGGTGCGCTGTCCCCAGATCTCCAGTTGCTCAATAGCGGCGGCGCGGAAGGTGTCGGCCGCGCACATCAGCACCGAACGCTGCTCGGCTTTGAAACGATGGCTCAACTTGCCGATGGTGGTAGTCTTCCCCGCGCCGTTCACGCCGATCACCAGGATCACCGCCGGCGGTTCGCTGACGTGCGCTGGCGCCCGTTCGCTGGCCTCCAGAATCTCCAGCAGATGCTCGCGGATCAGGCCCTTCACTTCGGCCGCGTCGTTCAATTGGTGCCGGCTGGCGCGCTCGCGAATCCGCTCCAGAATCTCCTCCGTGGTCCGCACGCCGATGTCCGCGGCGATGAGTGTGTACTCCAGTTCATCCAACAGATCGGCGTCGATGGCCTTCTTTCCCTGGAGCGCATCTTCCAGTGCGTTGACCAGCCCGGCGCGCGTTTTTTGCACGCCGCTCTTCAGTTTCTCCAGAAGGGAGGGCTCTTGCTCCACGGAGCCGAATAGAGTTTGGATCATTTTGTTTCTAGTTTAGCAGGCGGCCTTTGGCTGGCACTGAAAGACTGGGCTTGGGGAAGAAGCGGGGACAGGGGCCGGGGGCCGGGGGATGGATGCGCTTCGCGCGTCTGTTTTTTGTAAGGCATCGAGTTCTTCCTCGCTTCAGCCGGAAAGAGCGCCTGACCGAAGTGCGCGGCGAGATCGTCAAAGACATTCTCGCGCAGGACAGGCGGAGCGCCGCTCACTGGCGGCAGGACCGGTGGCAGTGGCCGATGACGCCGGCATAGCGCATCGTCTGATTGGGAAGCAGCAAAGTCCGAGTCAGCCCGATTTCATTGGCGCGCAGGCGGGTGTAGGGTCCCGGCCAGTTGCCCCGCTGTCCTATAATCGATGGCATGCTGCGCTGGCTCCTGCTGTTCTGTTGCGCGCCGCTCTTGTTTGCACAGAGCGACGCCATTCGCAAGATGATGGATGATTCCGCAGAGGCCTGGAATCGCGGCGACCTGCCTGCTTTCGCCTCCTACTACGACGACTCCCCGCAAACCACCTTCATGGGGCGCGACATTGTGCGCGGCGGCACGCAGGCCATTCTGGAACGGTACCGCCAGGCGTATCCCAGCCGTGAAGCCATGGGGACGCTGGTGTTCTCCGAGATCGAAGTGCGGCCGCTCGCGGAAGGCGTGGCGCTAGTCACCGGCAGGTACGAACTCAAGCGCACCGCCTCCGGAGGTGGTGCGGCGTGGGGACGTTATACCCTGATTGTGCGCCGCACGGCCGGCGGCTGGAAGATCATTCACGATCACACCACCAGCTACTGAGGGAGTCCCGGCTGGCGCGTGGCTCCGAAAAATAAAAAGAGCCGCGGAAGCGTGTTCCGCGGCTCATGGGGATACGAGGGGGAAATCTGGTGCGGAGTTAGTTTCTGGGGCCGCCAGGGCCGGGCCGTGGGCCGCGCCCGCCGGGGCCGGTGTGAACGGTATAGCCCGCGGGAACCTGGAATAGGGTGGCATCCGGCTCGCCGCGGTTGACTTGTGTCAACTGCGTGGTCCGTGTGCCGAAGCGGGGATCAGTGACCTTGGTCAGGACCGGAACCTTGAGGTCCGCCGACGTCCAGGTCTCATGCACGGACTGGATGGGCAGCGCATTGCCGATGGTGCCCGCCGGAATCGTGTGCGTCACGCGAGTTCCTTTGGCGATTACGCCGTTGATATTCTGCGTGCCAAGATCTTCAGTGGTTACGTTGGGATCGGCCTTGCGCGTGGTATTCACGGCGCGCGTACCGGGTGCACCACCGTTGTGCGGCCGCATGCCAGCCTGAGCATTCATCGGGCGGACGGCTCGGGAGTTCACCACTTTGTTCTGAGGGTCGACTTCGTGGACGTATCCGCCCACCGGGTCCGAGATCGTGATGCGGTGGGTGGTAACAGCCTCCGTGCCGCCGGGACCGGGATGGGTCATCGTTGACTCGACCCGCGTGCGGCCCTGGCCATCGCGATAGACCGTGCGCGTATTCTGACGCTGGATCACATTGCCGCC
>OKRF01000086.1:18613-18816 GCA_900290315.1 Candidatus Sulfopaludibacter sp. SbA3
GCGCGTATTCTGACGCTGGATCACATTGCCGCCAGCCAGTGCCTGTTGCTCCGTAGTCACTTCCACCCCCGAATAGGGAGCGCCGGTGACCGGGTTGCGCATTTCCATGCCAAAGGGACCACCGGGGCCACCCGGTCCTCCGGGTCCGGGCCCGAATCCAGGGCCACCCCTGCGGCCGCCGGGCGGCTGCGCCATCAGGCAAG
>OKRF01000147.1:0-7413 GCA_900290315.1 Candidatus Sulfopaludibacter sp. SbA3
TGCCAGCCAGGGAGAACCCTACAACATAGAGACGGACTTCCCGCCCGAAGCCCTACCCCCGCAATTTGGTTTTTCGCTCTCCGAAATCGCCCGCCGGGCCGCCCACAATTGCCGCCTGGCCGACGCCAAAAAGCACCTCCCGGCCCCCAAAAACGGCTTCCGCCGGGCTGCCTAAGGCCGCCAGAGTCATTTTTCACCGTCCACCGCAACCGATCTTTGACAACCCGGTGCACTACCCAAAAAAAGACGCGCGAAGCGCATCCTCCCCCAGCCCCCAACCCCTGCATTTCGTTTCTCGCATTTGTAGCCGATCCCTCATCAGTTCGTAACACTGCACTATGATGGTTGCAGGCCGCCATGTCCCGCTCCGCCACCCGCACCTGGACCATCTTCGAACCGCTGGCGATCTTTCTGATGGTCGAGTATTACATCTGGGCTCTGCGTTGGACCCACAAGCTGTTCTGGCTGCCCTCACATTTTGCCCGCGGCGAGCGGCCGAAGGCCTTGGGCTTCCGGTCCGAAAACCTGCGCCAGGGCCTCGACGAATTCGCCCCACTCATATCGTTTCTGGCGCTGGCCGGCCTGGCATGCGGCCTTCTGCTGCAAACTACGCGGCCGATCGCCTTCGAGCAGGGACTGCTGGCCCTGGCCGCCTATGTTCCCTGGGGCATCTTCCAGCAGTACATGCTCAATGGCTATTTCCTTACACGCTTCGATGCCGTGCTTTCGCGGCGGACGGCGCCGGTTCTCTCGGCAGCCCTTTTCGCCGGTGCCCACTCGCCGAACTGGTTCCTCATGGCAATCACCCTGGTGGGTGGGTACGCCGCCACGCACCTGTATCGCCGCTATCGCAACCTCTACTTTCTCGGTGTGGCCCACGCCATACTCGGCTTCCTGCTTTATCTGGTGATCCCCGACTCGATTAGCCACCACCTCAACGTTGGTCCTGGCCGCTAGTTCACAAGCTCCGCATTCCCAACGAAATATGTCCCATGCCTGCACAGGGAGTCCCACAAGCGGACACTCCAGATACGCCGCTATCCCTTTTAACCCATGAAACGTCATATGTTAGACTAGTCGCGGATTGGCAGGCGCCGTGCCCCTAGTGGGGCCCGGAAGCGCTAAATGGATATTCAACGCAAAAACGTCGGCCGCAAGAAAGCCATCCGCTGGACGATTGGAATCGTGCTGTTCGCCGGGTTGTTGGTGGGGGGCACGCTGGGACTGAGGCAACTGAAACCGGCCGCTCCCAGCGTCGAGATGTCCACCCTGTACCCGGATCAGGTGAAGCGGGGCCCAATGGTTTTGGAAGTCCGTGGGTTGGGAACGCTGGTGCCGGAAGATACGTTGCTGATTACCGCGACCACTGACGGCCGCATAGAGCGCATTCTGGTCAAGCCGGGGAACAACGTGCAGGCGGATACCGTGGTGATGATCATGAGCAACCCGACGCTGGAGACGCAATTGGTCACTGCGGAGTATCTCATGAAAGGCTCCGAGGCGGATTACTCCAACTTGAAGGTCACCCTGCAGAAACAGTTGTTGGATTTGCGGTCGCAGGTCGCGCAGATCGAAGCCGATTACAACAACGCCAAGCTGCAGGCAGAGCGGGACGCTACGCTGCTGAAAGATGGCCTGGCCTCGGACATCGATGCCAAGATCTCCGCGCAGAAGGTGAAGTCCCTGGGTGAGCAACTGGAAATTCAGAAGCAGCGTATCGCCATCAACTCTCAATCCGATGAGGCCCAGTTGGCTGCCGCCAAAGTGAAGGTGGACCAACTACGCAGCGAGTACAACCTGAAGAAGGACCAAGTGGACCAGTTGAAGGTGCGGGCCCGCTTTGCCGGAATGCTGGAAGCCGCTTCGGCTACGGCCAACCCGGTGGAAGAAGGCCAGAACGTCACGCAGGGCCTGGCGCTCGGCAAAGTGGCCCAGCCTACGCACTTGAAAGCGGAATTGAAGATCGCGGAAACACAAGTCAAAGATATCACCATTGGACTGCCGGCCTCCATCGATACGCGCCTTGCCGGGGGAGCATCCAATGGGCTGATCAACGGAGCCGTATCGAGAATCGATTCCTCGGTGTTAAACGGCACCGTCACGGTGGATGTCGCCCTGAAGGGAGCGCTGCCGCCGGGTTCGCGCCCCGATTTGAGCGTGGACGGCACGATTCAATTGATGAAGCTGGATGACGTAGTATATGTAGGACGACCGGTATTCGGGCAGCAGGACAGCACCGTGCGGCTCTTCAAGATCGAACCCGACGGCAAGTATGCCAACGCGGTGAAAGTGACTTTTGGCCGCAGCTCTGTGAACACAATCGAAATCAAGGCGGGATTGAATGTGGGCGACCGCGTCATTCTCTCCGATATGTCCACGTACGACAACTACGACCGAATTAAGTTGAACTAAACTTTTGCGCATTTCGTAAAGGGGTAAAGATGGATATGGATAATGGCTCCCAACCGTTGATTCGTCTGGAACAGGTCAGCAAGGTCTTTGTGACCGACGAAGTCGAGACCCATGCGCTTTCGGGCATTCACTTCGATGTCAAGAAAGGGGAGTACCTGTCGATCGCCGGGCCTTCCGGTTGCGGCAAGTCGACACTGCTGGCGATTCTGGGGCTGCTGGATACCCCGACCGACGGCACGTACTACCTGAACGGCAAGCCCGTTACCGGTCTGAAGCTCTCCGAGCGCGCCCGCATCCGCAACCGCGAGATCGGTTTTATCTTCCAGGCTTTCAACTTAATTGGCGATTTGACAGTCTACGAGAATGTGGAACTGCCGTTGACTTACCGCGGCATGCCCTCGGCGGAGCGGAAACGCCGGGTGCAGGAAGCGCTGGAGCGCGTGGGAATGTCGCACCGCATGAAACACTATCCCTCGCAACTCTCCGGCGGTCAGCAGCAGCGTGTGGCCGTGGCTCGCGCATTGAGCGGCGACCCGCTCATCCTGCTGGCGGACGAGCCGACTGGAAACCTGGATTCGGCCAACGGCGAAGCGGTCATGAACCTGTTGCGCGAATTGCACGCGGCCGGTTCCACCATCTGCATGGTGACGCACGACCCACGGTATGCCGAGTTCGCGGACCGGACCATCCGGCTCTTCGACGGGCGCATCGTGGAAGAGAGCATCGAGTCTGCCAAGACTTAGTCAGCGCACTCGGTGAAACGGTTACGCATTCTGCCCAACAACCGCTCCCTCACGGTCGCGGCTCTATGTGGAGCTGTACGTGTCGGCAATGGGTATTTGGATGAGGAAGGGGGGGGCTATGGTAAGACAGTGGACGGGGACCCTGGGACTGCTGCCGCTGCTTTGCGGTACGGCTTTGTATGCCAACGTGATTGGTAACCCGCACGTTGATTTTCACCAAACATTTGCACTCGGCCCCAGCGGCCGCGTAGTCATTCAAAATCTTTATGGAGATGTAAGCATCACCGCGTGGGACCGCGACGATGTGCTGGTGGAGGCGATCAAGCGCTCGCCCGATCCGCGGCGTCTGGATGACGCCCGAATCATCGTGGAACCCTCCTCCGGCGTCCTCTCGATTCGCACCGTTTATACCGGCTCACCCTCCTCCGGCGTCCTCTCGATTCGCACCGTTTATACCGGCTCGGATGCCGAGCATCCCGCCAGCGTGGAGTACCGGATCATGGTGCCGCGGCGCGCCAATCTGGACCAGGTGAAGCTGGTGAACGGCGGTCTTTCGATCAGCGGTGTGGCCGGCCCTATCAAAGCTTCCTCGGTGAACGGAAGCATCCGCGCGGACAAGTTGGAAGGGGAAGCCGATCTTTCCACCATCAATGGGAAGCTGGATGCGGCGTTCAACCGCCTGAGCCCGTCCAAACCCATCTCGCTGAGTTCGGTGAATGGGCCTATCAAGCTATCGCTTCCGGCCGGTGCGGGCGCCAGTTTGAACGCGCACAATCTGAGCGGCGGAATCGATTCCGATGTGGGGCATGTCATGCGTGCCGACGATGGCCACAACCTGCACGCCGTGGTGAACCATGGCGGCGCGTCGATTCAAGTGCACAACGTGAACGGCGGCATTTCCATCCACTCCGCCTGGAGCCGCCGCCCGGCCGCGAAGCCCTGCACCTAGGACGCCCTGAAATCTGTTAACCTGACAAGCCATGCACCTGGTTGGTCAGGATGTGCGGCACGGAGCGCGGATCTTAGGGAAGACGCCTGCTTTCACGGTGACCGCGCTTCTGGCTCTTGCCCTCGGAATCGGCACGACTACGGCGATCTTCAGTGTGGTGGATGCAGTGTTACTCAAGCCTCTGCCGTTTCGCGATGCCCAACAGATTCTGGTGATCTTCGAAAAGAGCCCGGCGCACAACCTGTATCGTATGTACGTGGCGCGCAGCAATTTTTGGGAATGGAGGCGGCAGAGCGCCACGTTGTCCGGGATGGCCGCAATTCAGGAGGCCCAAATCAACTTGATGGGCGGACCCAACGGCCGCATCGAACCGGAGGAGTTAAAGGCGGAACGCGTTTCGGCGGGCCTATTTTCGCTGCTCGGCGTCCAAGCTAAGGTGGGTCGCACTTTCCTGCCGGAAGAGGATCAGGCCGGTCACGCCAATTTCGCGCTCTTGAGCTACAGCCTGTGGCAGCGGCGGTTCGGCGGCGATTCGGCCATCGCCGGGAAAACGATACGGCTGCGCGACCAGAGTTACACCGTGGCGGGGGTGCTGCCGGCGGGCTTTTCGGTGCTGCAGCCGGACGTGGATTTGTATGTGCCGTTAGTTCTCAATCCTAACGATCCGCGGAGTTTCAGCGCGCGATCTCTGAACGTGATCGCGCGGCTCAAATCGGAAAGCAGCCTGGAGCAGGCTCGCACTGAAATGGACACTATCGGCAGCCGCCTCGAGCAGGCCAACCCCGCGCTCAACTCCGGTTGGCGGCCCAATCTCTTCCCCATCCGCGAAGAACTGGTGGGCAAGACGCGGCAGCCCTTGCTGGTGCTGTCAGGCGCGGTGGGCCTGCTGCTGGTTATGGCGTGTGCCAACGTGGCCAGCCTGCTGCTGGCGCGCGGCGCTTCGCGGCGCAAGGAAATCGCCATCCGTTTCGCCCTGGGAGCGACGCGCGGACGCGTTGTCGCGCAATTGATCTGGGAGAGTCTGCGTCTTTCACTCGCCGGCGGAATGCTGGGGATGGCGGTGGCGTGGTTGGGTATCGCCCTGGTGCAGCGCTTTGGGCCGGCCGGCATTCCGCAATTGCGCGAAGTGGCCATGGATATACATTTGTTCCAGGTCGCCCTGCTGGTTTCGGTGGCGACTGGAATTCTTTTCGGGATTCTGCCAGCCATTCTTACTTCTGGAATCGATCTCAATGCGGTGCTTGCGGAAACCTCGCGAGGGGGTACCGCCAGCCGCAAGGGGCGCGCGATCCGCGGCGCCCTGGTGGTCGGCGAGGTGGCTCTGGCGGTGCTGGTGCTGATTGGCGCGGGCCTGCTGGTGCGCAGTTTCGTTCGTTTGCGGGCAGTCAATCCGGGCTTCC
The DNA here is from genome assembly GCA_900290315.1 of Candidatus Sulfopaludibacter sp. SbA3. GTDB lineage: Bacteria > Acidobacteriota > Terriglobia > Bryobacterales > Bryobacteraceae > Sulfopaludibacter. Next base: position 5,505 of record OKRF01000147.1, read on the forward strand.
GGCCGGAGGGTGTGTTGACTCTGCGTGTGCCCCTGCAAGGCGGGCGCAATGGTTCGCGGGAACGGAGCACTCCGTTTGTCCACCAGGCGCTGGAGAGCCTGTCCGGACTGCCCGGCGTGCAAAGCGCGGCCGTGGTCAGTTCGCTGCCCCTCGCGGGATTGGGAGTCGGCACCACCATCTCGGTAGCCGGCCAGCCCGCGCCGCCGCTCGACCAGCGGCCGCTGACCCTGGTGCGCTACATCAGCGGCAGTTACTTCTCCACCATGGGTATCCCGCTGCTGGCCGGGCGCACCTTCTCCGATGCCGATACGCCGCAGTCGCCGCCCGTCGTGGTGGTGAGCCAGTCTCTGGCGCGGCGTTTCTTCGGCGGCGAAGATCCCATTGGCCAACATCTGATTCTGGACGCAATGACTCCGGGCCAGGCTGAAGTGGCGGGGGTCGTGGGGGACGTGAAGCAGGAGAAGATGGCCGATGAGGAACGGCTGACCATATACAATCCATACACGCAGTGGCCTCCCGCATATGTCGTTATGACCTTGCGCGCTATGGGAGAGCCAGGCTCCCTGCGGTTGGCGGCGGAGCAGGCGATTCACCGGATCGACCCGGACCAGGTGGTGACCGACGTGCGCACTATGCAAGAGGTGGTGAACAGTGCCGTGTCCGAACCGCGCTTCGACACGGCGATTCTGGCTTTCCTCGCCGCAGTCGCCTTTGTGCTGGCGGCGGTGGGGATCTACGGAGTGATCTCCTACGATGTCAGCGAACGGACTCACGAACTGGGCATCCGGATGGCGCTGGGCGCGCAGCGCGGAGACATCTTCCGCCTCGTGGTGGGACACGGAGCGCGTCTGGCAGCGCTCGGGATCATGATCGGATTGGCGGCGGCGCTGCGTCTGACGCGCCTGATGGTGTCCATGCTTTATGGCGTGGGACGTACGGATTTCTACACCTTCGCAAGCATCGCGCTGTCGCTGGCAGTGGTGGCGCTGGCGGCGAGTTACCTTCCCTCGCGCCGCGCCATGGCCGTCGACCCCATGGTGGCTTTGCGTAACGAATAGGACAAAAAGATGATTACACTTCGCAATCTTGAAAAGTTTTACGAAGGCGGTTACGGGCGCAGTTACGTCCTCCGGCGGGTCAACATCGATATCAAGGAAGGCGAGTTCGTCACCATCATGGGCCCCTCGGGCGCGGGCAAATCGACGCTCTTGAGCATCCTCGGAATGTTGGATGGCGCCTGGACCGGCGAATTCGAATTCTTCGGCCACATGGTCCACCGGATGAAGCCGAAAGACCGCGTGGAGTTGAATAAGAAGTACATCGGATTCGTGTTCCAGAGCTACCACCTGATCGACAATCTGACGGTCTACGAGAATCTGGATATTCCGCTTTCGTACCGCAACGTGAAGGGTTCTGAGCGGGCGGCCATCGTGTGCGACACGCTGGATCGCTTCCACATTGTGGGCAAACGCGACCTTTACCCCAGCCAACTCTCCGGCGGACAGCAGCAACTGGTGGCGGTGGCCCGCGCGGTCATCGCCAACCCTAAGCTGATTCTGGCCGACGAACCGACGGGCAATCTGCATTCCAGCCAGGGCAAAGAGATCATGGAACTGTTCAAGAAGCTCAATGACGAAGGCACCACCATCGTGCAGGTAACGCATTCGCTGGAGAACGCCAAGTTCGGCCACCGCATCATTCAACTGGCCGACGGCTGGGTGGTCAGCGGAGGCACCGAAGCGGTGGCGTGAAGCTGGTGGGGTATGCTTTAGCTTGCCCCTGTTCGCCAGAGTCTCCGCGCATTTCCGAAGGCGTCGCATACGGCGTTTCGCGGCGGAATTGAAGATCACAGCGGAGACGCGCATCCTGGATATCGGCGGCACTCCGGAGTATTGGGAGTGGCTGCGGG
>OKRF01000147.1:7423-18412 GCA_900290315.1 Candidatus Sulfopaludibacter sp. SbA3
GGAGACGCGCATCCTGGTATTCGGCGGCACTCCGGAGTATTGGGAGTGGCTGCGGGAGCGTCCCCGGGTGACGTTGCTGAACACGCCGCGGGCCCGCGCCGACGTGGGCGATGCGGCCTGGGTTGCGGGTGATGGACGCAGTCTGCCGTTTCGTGACGGCGCCTTTGACGTGGTGTTCAGCAATTCGGTGATCGAGCACGTGGGGGACGCGGCCAGCCAGGAACAGTTCGCGCGCGAGGTGGCTNNGCCCAATCGGTGGTTTCCGGTGGAGCAGCATCTACTCACGCCGTTCATTCACTGGCTGCCGCAGAGTTGGCAGCGGATCCTCGTGCCGCGCTGCAATCTGTGGAGCCTGCTGGTGCGCGTGACTCCGGACCGGCGCCGGTTCTACATCGAGCATTACCTCACGGAGGTTCGTCTGCTGGCGTTCGGCGAAGTCCGCAGGCTGTTTCCCGGCGCACGGATTGTTCGCGAACGGCTGTGCGGGGTGACGAAATCGTTCATTGCGGTGAAGTAGGTTCCGCGCCACACTCGGGCTTTTTCTTTGCGGCTTTGCGCCTTTGCGCCTTGGCGAGAAAGAATCGGCTACTGGATCACTTCGCCGGTCCAGCGGTCGCGGTGGGCCCAGAACGGGCATTGCGGGCAGATCTCCCCATCCGGAGAATCGATGGCTTGCGGTGAAGTAGGTTCCGCAATCTCGCGCCAGGCCGCAAAGACGCCAAGACGCCAAGAAAACACGCGGGCTTTTTTCTTTGCGGCTTTGCGCCTTTGCGGCTTGGCGAGAAAGAATCGGCTACTGGATCACTCCGCCGGTCCACCGGTCGCGGTGGGCCCAGAACGGGCATTACGGGCAGACCTCCCCATCCGGAGAATCGATGGCTTGCGGTGAAGTAGGTTCCGCGCAATCTCGCGCCAGGCCGCAAAGACGCCAAGACGCAAAGGAAACACGCGGTTCTTTGCGGCTTTGCGCCTTTGCGGCTTGGCGGCTTGGCGAGAAAGAATCGACTACTGGATCACTTCGCCGGTCCAGCGGTCGCGGTAGGCCCAGAAGGGGCATTGCGGGCAGACCTCCCCGTCCGGATAATCGATGCCCTCTTCGTGCGGGCAGCCGATGATGCGATTCATCATCGCCACCGACTTGGCCCCGTGCTCCTGAATGAAGCGGAGAACTTCGAAAGTGATGGCCTGATCGGTTCGGGCATCGCTGTCTTCCGTGAAGAGCCGTTTCATGATTGGCTCGGCGCCATCGAAGGCCACGACTGAGACCGCCACTTTACTCGCGCGTTTGTCGTCCGGCCCGTAGTAATTAACCGACGCTATGGGATATCCCCGAAATCCCCGGCGAGCCTTCTTCTTGAGCGGAGAGTCGGCGTAGCGTTTGAATCTCACTCCAACAGTTTGCCACTACCAGTCGCGCTCGTGGTCCCCTTTGAAGGACTTTCCGGCGAGTTCCGGGGACTGGATCCAGCGGAGCAGAGTCTCGAAATCGACCTTGACCTCGATCACAGTGGCTTCCCTGCGGCTGAAGGTGGCGAGAAGCATCTGCGTGGTCTTGCCGGTTTCGCCGCAGAAGATGTAGGTGGCTTCCCCCTCATCGCGCGAGCGGGTGCGGATGAACGGCCGCAACTTGGGGGAAGACAGCCCGTCCATGAAGCGATCGAGTTCGGCCTGCTTCTCCTCGTCGAGGTCGGTCTTGAGATCTTCGAAAAGGGCGATGCGGAAGCCGCTAGTGCCGGCCGGGTGAGCCACTTTGAGAACGAAGTTGGCCACGCCCATCAACGGGATGTGCGTGCGGGTGGCGCCGAAATGGGTTTCGACCGCCTTGACCATGTCGTCAAACTCGTGGCCGGCGGCGCAGGCGATTCCCGCGGCCGCCAGAAAGAGAACCAGCAATCTGGCTCGCATCATGGCTCCATCCTCCGGAACTGCTTGGGCGATAGTTCAAGTTTGGGGATGTGGTAGCGGCCGCCCAGATTCATAAAATCGGCCGGGTCGATTTTGCCGACGATGCTGACGAGGGTCAATTCCCTGGGGCCGGCAGCGACGATGGCAACGCCGCTCAGGTGGCCATCCGCCGTCACCTTGAAGAAGATATCGGCGTTGTCGCCATCATCGGAACAGCGCACGCCCACGATGCGCGACCATTCGGGGGCACGGTACTGCGCGCGCAGCTCATTCAGGTCGGCATCGCTATAGACCGCGTCGCGATCGAATTCGTAGGTCCGCACGTAGATGCCTTCGATGCCTTCCAGAGACTTTTTAGCAGTGGCTTCGTCGGAATCCTTGTCGGAAAGAAAACGGGCTGTGAGCTTCAACAGGGGGCCATCCAGGGTCACTTCCGCGGAGTTTTTGGCCTTCTCCGCCAACCTTTCGAGGCTTGGGGGCAGCTTCGGCGGCTGCGCCATCAGGGGCGCGGCCAGGGCCAACGCCAGGATCCAGCTTGCGATTTTCATCTTTCGTTCCCTTCACTAACAAGATACGCCGGGGTGCGGCGCGCGGACGCAGTTTCTGCGCGCGACCGGCCACTGCGTTACAATAGCCCTTCGTCATGCAGGTACTTCAGGCCGGCGCGCACAAATTGATTTATCTGGAACTCCAACCGGAGATGGTGACCAACATCGCCCGGCAGGCGGGGTTCGAGATCCGGGCTAAGGACGGCCAGCGGGTGATGCAGCTCGACTTGAACATTCCTCATCGCCAGGCTCCTCTGCTGCTCTTCGATGCCGCCGATCCGGCCAATCTGGGCTGGTTCTCGCGGTGCCAGTTTTATGTGGATGGCCGATCGGGGTTGGTGATGCAGACACCCATTACCCTGGCCAACAAGCGCGATCGCGGCGGCCGGGCGCAGCGCAATTCGGTGCGAATCGCCATTTCCAAGGAATTGCCCGCCACGTTCCGTTTGCCTGGCAAGCAACCCCTGACCGAACAGGTTTTCTATCACATCCTGGTCAATTTTCTGGACGCATTGACCAAGACAGGGGTTGCGGTCTGCGGCAACGGAGTGGTGCAGCCGCTGGCCGGACGGACCGAAACGGTCGGCTCCCGCAACTAAGCCTGCAAAGGAACCTCACACTCCTTTACACTGGAGTTTCCATGTCAAAACTGTTAGAGGGCAAATTGGCCCTCGTACTGGGTATTGCCAACAAGTGGAGCCTGGCTTATGCTATCGCCCAGGCATTTTCCCGGGAAGGCGCCACGTTGGCGCTGACGTATTTGGGGGAGAGGCAAAAGGAATCCATCGAGGATCTGGCAAAAGAACTGAACGTAGCCGCGATTCTGCCCTGCGACGTCACCAGGGATGACGACCTGGCCGCGCTCACCGAATCGCTCGGCGCCCTCGGCCGGCCGCTCGACGCCGTGATGCACAGCCTGGCATTCGCCAATCGCGAAGATCTGAACCGTCCGTTTGTGGAAACGCCGCGCGCCGGCTTTGCCTTGGCCACCGATGTGAGCGCATATTCACTGGTTGCCGTGGCCCGCGCCACCACGCCGCTGATGACTGCAGGTGGTTCCCTGTGCACGCTGACATACCTGGGTTCCACGCGGGTGGTGACCAACTACAATGTGATGGGGGTGGCCAAGGCCGCGCTGGAAGCATCCATGCGATACCTGGCCAGCGAACTGGGCGAACGCAAGATTCGCGTAAACGCCATTTCCGCAGGTCCGGTCAAGACCGCCTCTGCCCGCGCCATCAAGGGGTTTAGCGGAATTCTGGAAGTGGCCGAACGCACGCCGCTGCGGCGCAATACCGACCCGGCCGAAGTAGCCGACGCGGCGGTATTCCTGGCCAGCCATTTGGGACGCGGCGTGACAGGGAATATTCTGTTTGTAGATGCCGGCATGCAGATCATGGGGTTCTAAATGAAAGTCGAAGTGGTGCTGACGGAAGCGGATATCGCGCAGGAGTTCGTGGAGGCGATGGAAGCGCGGGATCTGCCGGAAAAGTTTTTCTTCTGGTTTCCCAGGTCCGCCGCCGAGTGGGCCTCGCTGATCCGCGATGCGGAACTGTATGGCGGCCTGCAGGAAAGCTGGCGCCAGTTGGCGGCCGACGGGCCTGCCATGGCCGAACATTTCGGCCCCAAGGTGCCGGTGATCAGTTTCGGCGCCGGCGATGGCGCGCGCGATCGCCAGCTTATGGCCGCGTTCAAGGATAAGGGCTGCGAGTGCCTGTATTTTCCGGTGGACGCCAGCCAGGCGATGTTGGAAATGGCCTGCGCTGGAGCCGAGGATGATGAGTTCGAAACGGTGGGCATCAAGGCCGATATTTCCAGCCCCGTCCACCTGGTATACGCCGCCGATGCGGCCGAGCCGCCGCGATTGTTCATCATCTCGGGCAATACCATGGCGGCGTTTGACCCGCTGGCCGAGATTCGTTATATCGCGCAGTGCATGAAGCCGGAAGATCGCCTGATTATCGATGGCGAGTTGTATGACGAACAGAAGAGCATGGCGCGGCGCGACAATCCCGCAGCTCGGAAGTTTCTGATGTCGCTGCTGGCCAGCGTGGGGATCGGCTCTGGCGAAGGTGAGATTCGCTTCCATGCCAAGCGTGACGACCGGCATGAGGGCCTGCATCTGATTACGCGCCATTTCCGCGCGGAACGCGATATTTCCGCTACGGTGGCCAGCCAGGAAATCCCCCTGGAGCGTGGCGAGCGCATCGGGCTGAACTTCCAATACACTTACACGCCGGATGCCTTTCGCTGGCTGTTGCAGGTGCACGGCGGGCTCGAAATCGTAAAGGAATACCGCAGTTCCGATTCGCGCTTTTTGACCGCGGTCTGCAAGAAATAAGGCATCCGGCCGGCGGCATGGAGAAGCCGGTCCGGATGCCAATTCAGGATGTGCCTCGACGCGTGAGGCACGGTCCTATCCGTCTGTAATCTGAATGTAAGCCAGGTTGCGGGCTGGTACAAGACTGGAATTGGTTAATAGCCGATAGCGAAGGTGGTTAGCAGCGCGGTTTCGGCAGGCTGGCCGCCGCACTTTCAAGTTGTGCGCGGCGATACGGCGGGTCAGGTTGTCGATTCGCTCACGGTTCTCGGGAGGAAGCGCTTGCCAGCCCCCCTGTTGCTTTCCCAATGGTAGCCGTGGCATACTTCCTGTGGGAAACCAAAACGAGCGACATGAAAGAGAAAACCGATGTCCCGCAGGGCACGCTGGCGCTGATGGTGCTGAAGACGCTGGATGTGCTCGCTCCGCTGCACGGTTATGGCATCGCCCGGCGCATCGAGCAGATCAGCGGAGAGCTTCTCAGCGTCAATCAAGGCACACTGTATCCCGTCTTGCTGAAGCTGGAGCAGGAAGGGTCGATTGCATCCGAATGGGGCGCCTCGGAGAACAACCGCAAGGCGCGCTTCTACCGGCTGACCCGCGATGGGCGCAAGCAATTGCGTGAGGAGGCCCGGGGCTGGGAACAGACCGCAGCCATCATCGGGCGATTCTTTGCGGTGAAAGCGGAAGATCTGAAATGAGACCGCTACGGCGATTCTTCAGGCGGCTGACCTCCTGGGCCACAGCCCAGCGCGACGAAGAGCGCTTACGGGCGGAAGTCGAGGAACATCTCGCCCTGCAAACTGCCGAATTTGTCCGGGCCGGCCTTGCGCCGGTGGAAGCGCGCCGTCGGGCGGTACTGAAGTTCGGAGGGGTGGAAACCATGAAGGAAAGCTATCGGGACCAGAAAGGAATGCCGTTACTGGAATCGCTCATACAGGATACGCGCCACGCGCTACGGCGCTTGCGCATGGCCCCGGCATTCACCAGCGCCACCATCCTGACGCTGGCGCTGGGCATGGGCGCCACCACGTCGATTTTCACTTTGGTGCAGGCCGTTCTGCTGCAGTCGCTGCCGGTAGCGAATCCCGCCGAATTGTACCGCCTCGGAAAGGAAAGCCGTTGCTGTTACCAGGGCGGGTACAGTCAGGATAAAGAGTTCTCTCTGGTCTCGTACGATCTGTACAAATATCTGCGGGACAACACCAGAGGCTTTTCGGAATTGGCGGCCTTCCCGGCTCCCGAGCCTCTGTTTGGCGTGCGGCGCGCCGGCAGCCCGGAAGCGGCTCAAAGCTATCCCGGCGAGTTCGTCTCCGGGAATTACTTCACGATGTTCGGCGTAAGCGCGATTGCCGGCCGGTCGCTGACGGCCCAGGACGATCGGCCCGGCGCCGCGCCGGTGGCCGTCATGAGCTATCGCCTGTGGAAGGAGAGGTATGGTTCGGCCCCGCAGGTAATCGGCAGCGTCTTCAATTTCAATGACAGGCCCTTTACCATGGTTGGAATCGCCCCGCCGGGCTTCTTCGGCGACGCGCTACGGGGCAATCCACCAGATTTCTTTCTGCCGCTGAATACGGAACCGTTTGCCGAGAGCGATGCGGATTTGGACAAGACCGACACGCACTGGTTGGAATTAATCGGCCGGATGCGGCCTGGCGCGAATCCGGCATCCATAGAAGCCGAAATGCGTGTAGCACTGAAGCAATGGCTGCGTTCCCATTGGGCGGACATGAGCGCCAATGAGCGCGCGAAATTTCCGGAGCAGACCTTGTTCCTCACCCCAGGCGGCGCCGGCATCACCACCATGCGGGAACAGTATGAGCGCTGGCTGCAGATCCTGATGACGGTCACCGGATTTGTGCTGCTGATCGTCTGCGCCAACGTCGCCAATCTCATGCTGGTTCGCGGCATGGAGCGGCGGCGGCAGATATCGTTGAGCATGGCGCTGGGAGCGCGGACGGCGCGGCTGATGCGGCAACCTCTGATAGAGAGCATCCTGCTTTCGCTCTTCGGCGGCGCCGCGGGCATGGCGGCCGCCCTCGCGGGCACGCGCCTGATTCTGCGTTTCGCATTCCCTTCGCTGCCCGGCCTCGCCGGCGTTCCCATCAGCGCCTCGCCTTCCCTGCCGGTGTTGCTGTTCGCCTTCGTCACATCGCTTGTGACGGGAGTTGCCTTCGGCATCGCTCCTGCGTGGATGGCCACGCGCGTCGACCCTATGGAAGCGCTCCGCGGCGCCGGCCGCTCATCCACTCCAGCCGGTTCGTCCCCACGGAAGATGTTCGTGGTTTTACAGACGGCACTCTCCCTGGTTTTGCTAGCGGCCGCAGGACTGCTCACCAGCGCTTTCCAGCGATTGGAGAATCAGGATTTCGGATTCGCTCAGGAGCGGCGCATCGTTGCCTCCATCAATGGGCGGCTTGCCGGCTATCGGACCGATCAACTCCCGGTGCTGTACCGGCGCATCCACGATTCCATCGGAGCCGTTCCCGGCGTGTCCTCCGTGGCTCTCTGCCTTTACTCGCCGCAAAAGGGTGGTGCCTGGGGCGCCGCGATCTCGCTGGATGGGCACCCCCCGGCGAACGACGCCGCCGCCCTATGGAATCGAGTGACCCCGGGCTACCTTGAGGTCATCGGAACGCCCATCGTTCGCGGGCGTGGCATCACCGAGCTGGATACCGCCACTTCCCGAAGCGTAGCGGTGATCAGTGAAGCGTTTGCCCGGAAGTTTTTCAACCACGAAGATCCCATCGGGAGGCACTTCAGCAGCAACGCCGGCGCCAGCCGTCCATCTGTCGTAGTGGTGGGTGTCGCCAGAGATGCGCGTTATCTTCCCTACACTCTCGATCAACACATGCGCCCTGCCTTCTTCCTGCCGGAATCTCAGGCCGATTACGCGCAGCACAATCTGGGATCGCTCTTCCTGAACGACATAGTGATTCGGACCAGTCCCGGAGCCAGCGTGCCCATGGCACAGCTTCGCCAGGCCATGGCTGCCGTGGATCCCAATCTGCCGGTCATTTCGATTCGCCCTTTGAGTGAGCAGGTGGCCAATCAACTCACCCAGCCGCGGCTCATCGCGCGCCTCACTTCGTTCTTCGGGATTCTCTCGCTGGTTCTGGCTGCGATCGGGCTCTACGGAGTTACCGCATACAATGCGGGAAGGCGGGTCAGCGAGATCGGCGTGCGCATGGCGTTGGGCGCCGATCGCGGCGACGTCATCCGTCTGGTTCTACGCGGCGCGTTCGGACTGATTTTGGTTGGACTGCTGATTGGGCTGCCGCTGACTTTTGCCGCCGGGCGATTCCTGGGCAGTCAGCTCTACGGCATGAATCCATACGACCCCATCGTTACGCTGGCGGCCGTTGTAACGCTGGGACTATCCGGATTAGCCGCGTCGTTGATTCCGGCGCTGCGGGCGAGTTCGATTTCACCGCTGGAGGCGCTGCGCGTAGAGTAGCGCCGTCCGCGCCGCAGCAGAAGGAAGCAGCCCGGCAATCCGATTCCAATCAGGACCGCCGCGGAAGTCTCCGGCATCGAGCCATCGGTCGACCGCCAGATAAATGTCCTGCCCATGGCTCTATTTGCCATGGCACGGGGACGGTAAACCCTTCTTCGCCGCAGATCCCGCAGACTATCCGATGAATTCATCCCGTGCAGCCCAGGTCAGTAAGTTTCACCGCGGTTGTCAATGCCGAGGACTCGGATCACATCAGGCGGTTCCATGTGGAAGAAGACCCTCCACTTGCCGACGCGCAGACGCAATTCACCCTGACGGTCTTTGAGGGACTTCACATCGCCGTGGCCTGTCGTCGCGAAACGTACGAGGGCCGCATCAATGCGTGCTTGGACGACGCGATCCAGACGCGCGAAATCACGCACGGCGGCAGGCCGGAAAAATATCCGCCGGATCACAGCCCGAGCCGGCGTCGAACTTCTTCCAAGGGGAGATCGTCGCCTGGTTCCGCACGAGCGAGATCCAGCTTGGCCACAGTCTCCGCATCGATGATTTCCTGCTCACCCAGTTCTGCAAGAAAAGAAATGGCCACCTGCACCTCAGCGTCCGGAAGGGCATCCACGAGCGACCGAAGGCGGTCTCGATCAGAGGACATGTCTCGATTATAACTTCACTGGCACCAACACGATCGGCCAAGTGGTGCGCTGGCTTCTAGAAGCTAACCAGCCCTCGCCCGCCCACCACCAAATAGCGAGAGAATGGGATTGGCCGCCAGGTCCGGCGTAATTAACCGAGCCGAAAGCGGGAACCTTGGCCTGCCGGCGGCCTGTCCCATTTCAAGGAATCGCTACAAGGAGCGGTAGTATGGCCTCGCAGGGCCGCAAGTGGTTTACGAACAGGGGGCAGATGCTGCAAGTCAGCATTAGCGCGTTGGCGCTGGTTGTCGCCGGCAGAGGGGCCTGGAAGGGAATGCTTGCGAGTCAGTTTCTGTCTTTGGGCGCGCTGCTTTTCTATGCCTTGGTGGGCCTCGTTATTGCGTCCTTCACTTGGATGATACGCAGCAATCGTGCGAGCGGTGGGAGCCCGTCACCGAAAGCCGACGAGGGCGCACGGCAGGTTTCTGAAACTGTTGCCACCATCCCGGACGATGCCCCGAGCCTCCTCGTGCATTACTTCAAATCGGAGGACGGCTGGAGAAAACTCCGGTTCTCAAACGAGAAGCCGCTGACGGCGATAATTCGCAATATCTGGCCCATCGTTTCCAGCGAGCGATACGAAGCTGCTCAACAGATAGACTTGCTTCCAGGCATTATTCCGCCTATCAGCTTCGGCAACCCAGTCGAATGTTCAGAGGTATCACAAGTATCGTTGATAGAGGTGCTCCGGGAAGGCACGGAGAAAACCATGGATTCTGTCGTGATCGACTACGATGACTCCCACAACCACCAGTATTCGAGACAGTTTACCTTAACCCGAAACCTAGACATGAGGGAGAGTATTGCGTGGATACCTGGGCCGATCTGCCTGAGAGGTCAAGTTCAAACCCCGGTCCCGAGCGTCGAGAGCCTGGGTGATCTTCGGGAAAAGTTAAGGATGGCCAGAGCCTTCCCCATAGAGCAACAGGCCGCACAGCAATATCTTAGCGAAGCCAAAGACGCGCAGGAACAAGTTCGGATTCTAAGTTGGAAGGTTGACGCATGCCAGAAGGCTTCCGTGATTTGGTCTTTGGAAGGAGACGTTAAGCGCCTGGAGGAGCGTCTGGGGCGGCTGTTGAATGTAGCCACAACGCTCGAGGGCTTACTCGATTTCGAGCTGTCCAGACTTCTCGAAAGGCCTCTGTCCACCATCGATCCCCGGTACTCCGATTCGATCAACAAAATCGACGCATGGAAATTTCAGGACGATTTTATGGACCTGCGCAAGAGGCTTCTCCCATATGGCTCTGTTTCTCTGGATATCCTGGCGTATACCGTACCGAACGATATCAGCGGGGAGGATGTCCAAGGGGTCCTGAGCCGTACCGCGCACAAGTTGTCCACCTATGCAGCCAGTCTTTTTGAGCCGCCGCAGCCCACAATCTCATGAGACCGAAACCCCATGACGCGGGGACGGCAGTATTACAATTTGCGATCAACCAATAATTAGGCAACTACCATCGACCGGACATAGAGCAGTTTCCAAGGGAGACCCGGAGCGAGGCCTGGAATCCCCGGGGCAGGCGAAAGGCGGGGGTGATCGGGCAGTTGCGCACCGGCGTATCGGATCGCAGGCAGGCCATTTTCCGAAAGGCCGAAAGGGCTACCTCACAGCGATGCGATTCACGCATGCTGAATGTGGGTGTGGAACGCCGTGGATACGCTCGAAGAATACGATTTCCGAGAGCTCGAACGCTACCTGGGCCGTGTTGCAGCGGTGCAACGGCCAATTGGAAAGGGCGACTAGAGGGCGAAGGGTGGTGGGTGAAATTCGCTATCGACATTTCTCACCGGCTTGCTTGGAATGTGGTCCAGGAACTGGGCCATGTCCTCAATTACCTTTCTGTCAACGAACGGCTGCCAACCGTGTTCAAGCCGGTTTCCCCGCCGCCGTATGCGAATGGTGGCTGGTCGACTTCCTTTCCTGGGTCATCGAGTGTTCCGAACGGTCGTTGACCCCGAACAAAGTCGCGGAGTGGCTTGAAGGGTGGCTGCCGCGGCCTTGTCGACGACGACCAACGGTGGGTCGAATGAGGCAACCTGTCAACCAACCCGGCGCCTCGGCCG
>OKRF01000147.1:18422-29226 GCA_900290315.1 Candidatus Sulfopaludibacter sp. SbA3
GGAATTGGAGAAGATTCGTCAAAAAGGCATGGAACGGAGCTGTCAACCAGGCACCAGGTGCCTCACGATCGCCCTCTTCACCGCGGGCGCTGTTTTCGCTCAGCCGCAGGATGCGCACCCGACTTACGAAGCGGTCAACATCAAACTCAACACCTCCGGGGGCGACAGCAGGCAGTTCGTCCCACGGGACCCTAAGCCAGGCCATCATGACCAACATGACGCTGCGTCGCCTCATTGAGCGGGCATATGGCGTCAAGCCGAATCAACTGGCGGGCCCAGATTGGCTGAATTCCGTCCATTTCGATATCGCCGCCAAATATCCGCACGACTCGAAGCCGGCCGATCACCCGCTCATGCTGCGCACGCTACTGGAAGACCGCTTCAAGTTGACCACCCACCGCGAAACGAGGGATATACCCGGGTATGTGCTGGTGGTGGCCAAGGGCGGCTTCAAACTCAAGCCGGTAGAGCCCGGCGATGATGGAAGCCGGTAGAGCCCGGCGATGATGGTGGCACCGACCACACCGGCGGGCGGGTGCATGAACTGAAGGCGACGAAGCTTTCGATGAAGGAGATGGCCGATTTCGTGGCCCGCATGTTGGGCGAGGTCGTGATCGACAAGACCGGCCTCGATGGCGTTTACACTTTCGAACTCCACTGGAGCAACGAAGACAAGACGTCCGATGGCGTGGCGACGAGCCCGTCACTGCCCACCGCCCTCCAGGAGACGCTGGGTCTGCGCCTGCAGCCGCAGAAAGTCCCGGTCGAGTTTCTCGTTGTCGACCATGCGGAGCGAGTTCCCACCGAAAACTAACTGCTCCCTGAGCTCAATTCGCCGGAACACGCGGGTGTTAAATCCCGTAAAGTTAAATAATGGACCCGGTTATTGAGCTCGACAGCCTGGAAGTGCGCCTTGCTGGACGCGTCATTCTGAAGAAGCTGAATGCCGCTCTTACCGGGCGGTCCATCGGTCTGCTGGGCCCTAACGGCGCCGGTAAGTCGACCCTGATGAATACCCTGCTGGGCTTTCATCAACCGTCCTCCGGGACTGCCCGAGTCTTGGGGCGTGACATTCGCACGCACGCGCGGGAAGTGCGCGGGTTGATCGGGTATATGCCGGAGAACGACGCCTATATTGCCAAAATGACCGGCGTCCACCTGGTCCGGATGATGGCGGAGCTTTCCGGCCTGCCCGCGGAACACGCGTTGGAGCGCGCCCATGAAGCGTTCTTTTACGTGGGGCTGGGCGAGGTGCGATATCGCGGGTTGGGCACCTATTCGCTGGGCATGAAGCAGGCGGCCAAACTGGCGCAGGCCATCGCTCATGGTCCCAAGATCCTGTTTCTGGACGAGCCGACTAACGGGCTCGATCCGCCCGCGCGGCTGCGCATGATCCAGCTTATTCAGGAGATCCGCGATCGCGGCGATCTGCATCTGATTTTGTCTTCGCATCTGCTGCGCGACGTGGAGGAATGTTGCGACCAGGTGCTGATTCTGAAGGACGGCAACGTGGCGGCGTTCTGCAACCTGGAAGAGGAACGGCGGGCGAATCGCCGCTTTCTGGAACTGGAAACGCGCGGGGCCAACAACGGCAACTTCGTGGAGGCCATGGAGAAGATGGGGTGTGAGGCCGCGATCGGCGCGCAGGGACGCCTCAAGCTGATTCTTCCCGATGGGCTGGAAGTGCGCCAACTCTACGAAGCGGCCGCTGCGCAGAATGTGCAGATTCGCCGCCTGAATCGCAAGCGGGATTCGTTGGAAGACATTTTCCTGAAAGCCATGGAGGCCGCCGATGGCCGTTTATAAGAAGACCTACCGGCCTTACGACGGCGAGATGACGTCGCCGCTGGCGCGCCTGCTGGTGATTCCCCGCTATGCGCTGGATGACCTGCATCGCTCCAAGTTCCTGACCACCTTCTTCATCTGCAGCTTCATCTACCCGCTGGTCTGCGCCCTGATCATTTATGTACAGCACAATGCCAGTGTGCTCCGGCTGTTTGGCGCGGAGAACGCCCAGCGGCTCATCTCCATCAATGTCACCTTCTTTCAGGCGCTGCTGGGGTGGCAGAGTATGCTGGCGCTGTTCCTGGGCGCGTTCATCGGTCCCGGCCTGGTGTCGCCGGACCTGGCGAATAATGCACTCTCGCTCTACCTGGCGCGGCCCTTCTCGCGCGTGGAGTACGTGATCGGCAAGATGACTGTGCTGTTGATTTTGATGTCGTGCATGACCTGGATTCCCGGGGTGCTGCTGTTCGGTCTGCAAGGATACCTGGAGGGCTGGCAGTGGATGGTGGATAACCAGCGGCTGGCCTGGGGCATGTTTTTCGGCTCCTGGGTGTGGATTCTGATTCTGGCGCTGCTGGCGCTGGCGCTGTCGGCATGGGTGAAGTGGAAACCCGCGGCTGGCGGGCTGATGTTCGGTCTGTTCTTCGTGGCGGCCGGTTTCGGCGCCACGGTCAACGCGGTACAGCGCACCAAGTGGGGGCACCTGCTGCAGATCAGCAACATCGTCGGGCAGGTGTGGGTGTGGCTTTTTGAAGGCAACAACCCCACTACCAGCGGCGCCATCTTCTTCCGCGTCACACAGGGTGAGGAACTGCCTTTGTGGTGCTGCTGGGCGGCGCTGGCGGCCCTGGCGGGCATCTGCCTCTACATGCTGGCGCGCAAGATCCGCGGCGCGGAGGTGGTGCGGTGAGCGATACCCTCATCACGTTCTCCAACGTCTCGCGGTTTTATGGCGAGGTGCTGGGAATCAACAAGGTCAACCTCTCCATTCCGCCCGGCATCACCAGCCTGGTGGGGCCGAACGGTTCCGGCAAGACCACGCTCATGAACCTGATGACCGGCCTGATTCGCGCTACGCAAGGCGAGATCACCGTGCTGGGCTTGCGGCCGGACCATCCCGAGCGGATTTGCCGGGTTGTCGGCTATTGCGCACAGTTCGACAACTATCCCAAGGGCCTCACCGGATTCCAATTCATTTACTCTTTTCTCCGGCTGCACGGCTACAGTCACGCCGAGTGCGAAGATCGCACCACGGCGGCGCTGCAGAAGGTCAACATGTTCGGCGCCGCCCACCGCACGGTAGGCGCATACAGCAAAGGCATGCGCCAGCGCGTCAAACTGGCACAGGCCATTGCGCACGATCCGCAGGTGCTGGTGCTGGACGAGCCCCTCAACGGCCTGGACCCCATGGCGCGCGCGGAAACCATCGCCCTGTTCCGCGAGTGGGGCGGGATGGGCCGCCACGTCATCGTCTCCAGCCACATTCTGCACGAAGTGGACAAGATTTCCGACCAGGTGATTCTGCTGAGCCACGGCTACGTGGTGGCCGAGGGCGAAATCCAGGGCGTGCGCAGCGAAGTGAAGGAACAGCCCATGCAGATCCTGGTGCAGTGCGACCAGCCCAGCCTGCTTGCCTCGCAACTGTTCCAGCAGGATCACGTGGTGGAGGCCAAGATTCTGGCCGGCACGAAAGGCCTGCTGGTGCGCACCAAGGACGCCGATGGTTTTTATCTGCTGCTCAATCGCATCATCCTGGATCATGGCCTGGAAGTGGAATCTGTGGCGCCGGCCGATGACGATGTCAACTCGGTGTATCAGTACTTGATCGGTGGCGAGGGAGGGACGGTTTGATGGCGCTGTGGATGCGGCAACTCGGCGGCGTGTTCCGTCTGGAATGGAAGAAGACGTTTCTGGCGAAGCGCGGCTGGTGGATCTATTGCCTGGCGCTGGCCCCGGTGGCGCTCACCCTGCTGCACTGGATGTTCGAAGCGCGTGTGCGCGGCCGCAACAACAACCACAGTCTGGGTGACGACGTAGTGGCATTCGCCGCCATGTTCCAGTTCTTCTATTTGCGAGGCGCCATCTTCTTCGGCTGCGTGGGGGTGTTCTGCAATCTCTTCCGCGCGGAGATGCTGGAAAAGACGCTGCATTACTACTACCTGACGCCGGTGCGGCGTGAGTTGCTGGTGGCGGGCAAGTATCTGGCCGGCCTGGCAGTGGCGCTGGTGCTGTTTGTGGGCAGCGTCTCGGCTTCGTTTCTGATGATCGGCCGGCATGCGGGGCAGGCCTGGTCTAACTACATCTGGCACGGTCCCGGGGTGAGTCAACTGGAATGGTACGCAGTAGTGACGGCGCTGGCCTGTATCGGCTACGGCGCGGTGTTTCTGACCTGCGGCATCCTTTTCCGCAATCCCCTGATTCCGGCGATCGTGGTGTTTGTGTGGGAAAACTTGAACCCGTTCTTGCCCTCGGTGCTGAAAAAAATCAGCGTCATCTTCTACCTGCGCAATCTGTGCCCGGTGGAAGTTCCCATCCCGCCGCCTCTCAACGTGATGGTGATCGATGCCGACCCTACTCCCGCCTGGCTGGCGATCTTCGGCCTGATGCTGCTCTCGCTCACGGTGCTGGCGTATTCGGCGATCTCGGCGCGGCAGACGGAAATCAGCTACGGGGAGTGAGAGGGGATCAACAATAGATCTCAGAGTGGTCCACTCACCCGTGAGTGCTCTGACCCCGTAGAACCTCATTGCAGCCGAATTCCCGCGGGACCTCTTCATGTGACACCACCAGGCCGGAACGAGCCTCGTCGCGCGCACGCGCTATGGCACCAGGGTCGGGATGGGCGTTCCGCCCGCGAAACTTCATGAAAAACCGGCGGTGGGTAGCGCCGGCGGTCTCGCCGCCGGTTGCACTGGCCGACCGGCGACAAGATCGCCGGCGTTACCGAGTCGCTGGGCCGGTTTTTCGAACCTGTTCAAAGAGCCCGCGGCCGCGGGCAACGATAGGCATGAAAATGGACGGGATTTTCGCGAGAGCCGGCTGATGAGGCGAAGGCTCACCCGGCGGATGAAAGTGGCTGGAAAACGCGTCGGAATTTCGCGAAGGGGCAAATTCGAGCCAGGCAGGAAGAGTCGCCAAAAGGCGGCGAATTTCGAGCCTGTTGGGGGCCCGCTCGCGGGCAACCGTGGGTANNAGGCACGAAGATTCGCCAAAAGGCGGCGAATTTCGAGCCTGGCACGGATTTGCGGCGGACACGCGGCTCAGGATTTTCGAGGGTGGCACGGATTTGCGGCGGACACACGGCTCGGGATTTTCGAGGGTGTCTTCCTCGCCACCATGGCGTTTCCCTCTTTCGGGGGATGCAGAATCCGCCTCTGCGGGGACGACAGGGCAGGCTGCAAGGGCTATGGTGAGACATGACTCTGCGGCGAATCTACCTGGCTAACGCTTGGACCACCGGCGCGCTTGGGTTGGCACTGTGCGTCTGGGGAATCGCTTCCAAGGATTTTCTGAGCGGGCCTGCGTTGTATGGCGCGAGCTTCTTGGCGCTCGGCCTCATCGTCGATAAAGTGGGAAGGGCTGGCGATGCCCACTTTCTGGAGTTGGCGGCGGTGCGATTTCAAGGGGCCTACCTGGTCGCGGCAATTCCGCTCTTTCGGGAAGCCGGCCGCGGATCCAATACGAATCAGTTGTGGCTGGCGATGATGGGGCTGATGGTCCTGATGGCGCAAGCGTTCAACTTCGAGGAGTTCCTTGACCCCATGCGATCACAATCGAAGAAAGCTGCAAAAATTCGCGCCGACTGGCAAGAGCAGATTCGAACGGACGCCGTGCAGCAGGAGCGCAACCGCATGGCACAAGATCTGCACGATTCCGTGAAGCAGCAGCTTTTTTCCATTCAGACGAACCTGGCGGCCGCACAGGCACGCTGGGAAACCGACGAGCCTGCCGTGCAGGAGGCGATTGCGCAGGCCAGGAACGCAGCGCGCGAGGCGTCGGCGGAAATCGGCGCGATGCTGGATCAACTCCAGCCATCGCCCCTGGAGAGTTTGGGACTGGTGGAGGCTTTGCGCAGGCAGTGCGAAGCGCTGGCGCACCGCAGTGGAGCGCACGTCCAGGTGAGGGTCCGCGACGTGCCACCGCTGGATGCTGCCACGCAGACGGCAGTCTATCGCATCGGTCAGGAGGCGCTGGCGAATATCGGCCGCCACGCGCGCGCGCGAAACGTGGAGTTGGAACTGGATTCGACGGAAGCGGGCGAGAGCGTGCTGCAGATCCACGATGATGGACAAGGGTGGATGCCCGGAAGCACATCCGGGGGGTTGGGACTTTGCGACATGCGGACGCGGGCGGTGAGGATTGGCGGCATCCTCACGGTAGACAGCACGCCCGGGCATGGCTGTACGGTTCGGCTGCGCTTCCGGCGCTCGGCTTATGCGATGGAGCAGCGCACCCGGCACTCGGGCGCGATGTGGCGCAATTGGGGGATTGCGGCGGGCTTTGGCGCGATGTTGGTCTACACCTGGCACGACGGGCAGCCGGCCATGGGTTGGATGTGGGGCTCCATGGTGATCGCTTTTGCCGCGGCGGCTGTCTATCACACACGAAAGTATTTGCATTGGAAGGGACAGGCCGCATGATCCGCGTGGCGCTGGTGGACGATCATCGCGTGGTGACGCGGGGATTGCGCATGTTTCTGGAATCGTTCCCGGACATCCAGGTGGCCGGAGTGGCGGCGAGCGGTGAGGAATTGCTTGCGAAGGTGGCGGAGTGGAATCCCCAAATCGTGGTGATGGATCTGTTTATGCCCGGCGGGCTGGACGGCGTGGAGAGCACCCGTCGCCTGCGGGAGGCGCATCCGGCCATCCGGGTGATTGCGCTCACCGCATCTGTGGATGAAGCGCGGCTGATCGGCGTGTTGCGCGCCGGGGCGTCGGGGTATATCCGCAAGGATGCCGACCCGGAGTTGCTGCTTTCGGCGATCCGCGCGGTGGCGCAGGGACGCACGTTCATCGACCCTTCGGTGGCGGGCGACGTGCTGGCCGGGGAGCGGCCCGTGGCGGAGCTATCGGCGCGCGAGATGGAGGTGCTGCGGCAGATCGCCTTCGGGCTGACCAATCGCGAAATCGGCGAGCGGCTGTTCGTGGGAGAGGAGACAGTCAAAACGCACGTGGGCAGGATTCTGGGGAAGCTCGGGCTGCAACACCGCACGCAACTGGTGGGCTACGCACTGAAGCACGGATTGGTGCGTCTCGAAGAACTGTGAAAGGCAAAACGGCGGCTTCAACCCGCCAACGAGGAGAGTTCCAATTGGCAGCGGTTTGTGGAAGGCATCCGTGTCACGTGGGTCAATTTCGGGAACTGGCGCGAGAGCAATCACACCTTACACGAATCAAACCGCCGGACGCGAGCCGGATCAGGTCCTGGCAGCTCTCACCCTGCTCCTGCTCGAGCGCCAGTTCGAGCAGGAAGTTTGTTTCGACGTAGACATTCATTGCTCCTGACTCAATTCGATGCGAGCTTTGCGCAGCCCGTCGAGCAGGCCAGACTCGGACCACCAGGAATCTTGTTTTGCTCTCAACCCATACTGGGCGATATCCGTCGGCCACTCCGGGAGCTCCTCTCGGGGCTTTGGTACTCCTGGCGCCAAAAGTAGAGCTGTTCCGGTGTTGCAATCAGAAAGAAGGGCGCCAGGGGCAGGGTGCCGTGCTCCAGCGAACTTCCCTTTTTGTTAATGCCATATTAGGGCTGCAAGGACCTCCGCCCCTTCCAGTGTGACACGTGTTCCAAATACCAAGTTTATTTCTTCGGTTTCAGGCCGGTGATTTTGAAAGTCCAGGCGGTGGTGCCTGAGTGCTCTGGAGGCAGTTTGATGTGAGGTCCGGCGGCATCTTGTGAGAATTGGAGGGGACCGGGGTGGCCGAGCAGAGAGACGGACTCCACCTTCGCTCCGGCCAGGGACGTGATGACCGCATCTCCGGCGGGCCAGGAGGAGGCGATGGCGTTGAGAGTATCGCCTTTGGTAGTGAAGTGCCAGGAGGGCGTTCCGGCCTCCATGAATTTGGTCCAGGGGCGCGTTCCGTAGATGGCTTCGCCGTTGATCTCGAGCCACGCTCCGATTTCGAGGAGCACGTCCTGTTGATTCTGCGG
Source organism: Candidatus Sulfopaludibacter sp. SbA3 (assembly GCA_900290315.1). Lineage (GTDB taxonomy): Bacteria > Acidobacteriota > Terriglobia > Bryobacterales > Bryobacteraceae > Sulfopaludibacter. The sequence goes on from OKRF01000147.1 coordinate 26,358, forward strand.
AATCGTTCCATCGGCCATCGGCGAGATGTTGAGCAGGTATAGTCCGCCCTTACTGACGGTATCGATCAGGCGGCCGATGACGCTGGCGGCGGGTACCAGGCGGAGTCCTTCGACGTAGCCCCAACTGTTGCTGCCGATGGGGTCGTCCACCATCCAGGGGCCGGGACGGATGCCGGCGGGCGAGCGTGCGCTCACCTTTTCGAAATCGATGATCGAACCGATTTGCTTCGTATCGTCGTTGCTGGGGGCGTAGCAGTTGAACTTGGTACTGAGCGAGACTTCCTTGCTCCATTGCCGGGCGCGGTTGTAGTAGTACGCGGCGATGTGGAGTTTCAGGGGATCGAGCAGGCGGAGATTGGCGCCGTTATCGAACCAGAGGATGTCGGGCTGGTACTTATCGATGAGTTCGAAATTGCGCTTGACCCAATCGGTAAGGAAACGGGTCATGGCAGCATCGCTACGGTCGGCGACATTGTAGAACGAGGCCCAGGCGGGGTCGAAGAGGTCGGCCTTCGCGGCCTGCAGGCGGGTGCGGAGTTCGGGCGGTGGATTGATGAAGGTGAAGTTTTCCACGCCGTGGTTGGAGAGGCCGAACTTCAGGCCCTGTTTGCGCACGGCGGCGCCCAGATCGCCAACCAGGTCGCGATGCGGGCCCATTTTCCTGGCGTTGAACGGCGTGACGCCGCTGTCCCAGAGGGCGAAGTTTTCATGGTGCTCCGCCATGCCCATCACCATGCGGGCACCGGCTTTGCGGAAGAGCGCGGCCCAGGCGTCGGGGTCCCATTTGGCGGCGGTGAAGAGCGGGATGAGATCCTTGTAGCCGACTCTTTCCTGCGGGCCGAAGTGCTCCACATGCCAGGCGGCATCGGCGCCATACATGTGCTTTTCGTACCACTCGTTGTGGTGCGCTGCCACGGAGAAGATGCCCCAGTGCATGAAGATGCCGAATTTGGCGTCTTCGAACCAGGAGGGCGTCCGGTAGTTTTTCTGCAGCGAGTCCCAATCCGGCGCGAAAGGACCGGCGGGCATGGGCGTGGTGACGGCCTTATCGGCCGCCGCGACGATGGCCGGGGTGGCGGGCGGTCCCATCACGCCGTAATCGTAGGGGCCGGTGTTGATGACGCCCATGCGGTCCGGCCGGGGCAGTTGATCCTGGGCGAACGCCAGCGAGACAAGCAGCGGCAGGGCTGCGCGATGCGTCACCGCGGTTTTCCGGGGCTGGGAGGCACCTGGAACGTCTCGGGCGGATCTGGGCGCGACGGATCGAAGGGCTTGAAATCGTCCACGATGTACTTGGCGAGATCCAATCTGTTGGTCTTGATGCCCTCCACCACACATTTGGCGAGTTCGTAAGCTCCGTAAGCGCTGTGATGGGTGTTATCGCGGCCCCCGGAGAAGGCCAGCGCGGACTTCTCGGGGCCCAGCGCCTGGTAGAAGGCGGTGCTCATGGCGGTGAGATCGATGAGCGGTACGTTTTCCTCTTTGGCGGTTTGCCGCACGGACGCGGGAAAGTCGCCGAGGGTGTTCTTGATCTTCCCCTGCGGGTCGAAATTGCGGCGCTGCATGGGAGTGACCAGCACGGGGATGGCTCCGCGGCGCCGGGCCTCGGCGATGAAAGTCTTGAGATACTGCTTGTGCGTGGTGAAGGGCTCCACGTAGGTCTGCGGCCAGTTTTCCTTCATGTCGTTGTGGCCGAACTGGATAAAGAGGTAGTCGCCCTTCCGGATCTGGCTGAGAATCTTGTCGAGGCGCAGGCCGGTGAGGAACGATTTCAGCGTCTCGCCGGATTCGGCGTGGTTGGCGATGGCGACGCTGGGCTTGAAGAATCGCGTGAGCATCTGGCCCCAACTGGTGGTGGGCTCGCGGGTCTGGTCGGTGACGGTGGAGTCGCCCGCCAGGAACACGGTGGGGATGTTATCCACTTTGTGAATTTCGATGGAGTCGACACAGGGGCGGGTGTTGCTGAATTCGAGAGTCAATTTGTCGTCCCAATGGAGGACGCCCTGTTCGCGGTCGTTGAGGCGAACCTGGTCGCCTCCCGGCGCGTTCTGGGGCGGCGGCGGGAGTTTGAAATTGCGGATGTTGACGACGAAGGTGCGGGTCTCGAACTTGCCGGCGGCGGTCTCCACCTTCTCCAGCATGAGGCGGCGCGATTCGGCTTTCACGGTGGAAACGCAGGCGAGGGCGGGGTCGCCGAACTTGACCGTGACACTGTAATTGCCCTCCGGCACGGCGACGGAGAAGAAAAAGGGCTTATCGCTGGTGACGCCACCGAGGAATGCCACGGTCGTGGTGCCGAGATCGAAGCCGTAGCCCAACTCCCTGTTGTACGCGGTATCGTGCCAGACGCTGATGTACCCCGGCTTGGCCGCGCCGGCAGCGAAATCAAATGCGAAGGACGTGGCCGGCTCGGCTGCGACAGCCGCTCCGGCTGCGGCCAGAAAGGCGGCAAGGTGAATGAGACTGCGATTCGCCATGAGGATCCTTTGCAAGATTGATTGTACCGTTTGTGGATGGCCTGCCGGTCAACCGCATGCGAAGATTGGGCACCATCGGTAAGTCGCTTGTTCGCTTTGGTAGGGTAGGCTTCAACCTGCCAACGCCCGCTTGCGGGCGTTTTTTCACGGCTTCCAGGCTACGAATTTCGCCAAAGGGCGGCGAATTTCGTGCCAGCGAGGTGAAGAGCTACCTGGAACAGGCCATATTCTCCGGGCGCCAGACTCGACTCCCGCCGCCCCGCCTTTTGCGGCAGTAAGTAGATCGGAGGGAAGACAGGGTCGAGAAACAGGGGCCAGGATCCAGGGGCCAGGGGCCAGGGTTGTGTGCGGCTCGCTTCGCTCGCCGTACCGGCGGCGAGACCGCCGGCGCT
>OKRF01000348.1:0-3849 GCA_900290315.1 Candidatus Sulfopaludibacter sp. SbA3
GAGATCTTGGACCAGCCGCCGTTCATCGACGAATTCGGCCAATGGATTCCCGCCGATTGGCCCGGAAAAGTCACCAGCCTCGATCAACTGAAACAGGAGTGGGCCAACGAAGAGAAAAGCCTTACACCCCGCGCCTTCGACTACTGCAAATTCAGCGGCTATCAGTCCACCAAGGTCACCGCCACGGGCTTCTTCCGCGTGGAACAGATCGCCGGAAAGTGGTGGTTTGTGGATCCCGACGGCCACCTCTACCTTTCCATGGCCGTCCCTGGCATGGGTGCCGGCGGTGCGGAGACGCGTCCCGCCGGCCGTGAGTCCTACTACAAAGCGCTTCCGCCGCCGGAGGTCGCCGCTTCTATCTCGGGCGGCCGTGGCGGTTCCATGGCCGGCTTCCGCACCTGGAATCTCTTTCGCAGGTACGGGGCGGAATGGCCGGCCAAAGCCGCCGGCATGGAGTTGCGGCGCGCTGAAGGCTGGGGGCTGACCAGCATCGTCTCGCGCGGCGCGGCCGCTCAGCAGCGCAAGCCGTACCTGACTTACTTCAACACCCTCCCGCGCGCCAACGCTGGCCAAGTCCCCATGAACCTGGGGATGCCCGACGTCTACTCGCAAGAGTATGCTCAATTCCTCGAAGACAGCGCCAAAACGCAACTCACACCACGAAAGGACGACCCCTGGCTGATCGGCTATTTCATCGGCAATGAGCCGCCCTGGCCGCGCCGCGAATCGGAAGTCATCGATATGTATCTGGCCGGTCCCCCCACCGCCATGCAGCGCGAAATCAAGCGCTTTCTCGCCGAGGGCGATACGCCCGAACGCCGCCGCCAGTTCGTCGTCTCGGCCTTCGAAAAGTATCTGGCCATGGTAAGTGCGGCCCTTAAGAAGTACGACCCCAATCACCTCAACCTCGGCATCCGCTTCGGCGGAACCCCGCCCGACTATATTTCCCGGACCGCCCGCGCTTTCGATGTCTACAGCCTGAACACGTACGAGTACGAACCCACCAGGCAGGTCAAGGCCGCCTACGAGCTCTCCGGACGTCCCGTAATCATCGGCGAGTTCCATTTCGGCGTTCCCGCCGATGGACTCGGCGCCGGCCTGGTGCAGGTGCGCGATCAGAAAGAGCGCGGCGTAGCTTACCGTTACTATGTGGAGCAGGCAGCGGCCCTTCCTGGCTTTCTCGGCGCGGGCTGGTTCACCGGCGTTGACGAGTCCGTAACCGGCCGCATGGATGGCGAAAACTATAACATCGGGTTCGTCGATGTTACCGACCGGCCCTATCCCGAATTAGTCGCTGCCGCCAAGGAAACCTTTAAGCGCTTACTCGACGTCCATTCGGGCAAGATTCCGCCCTTTAGTCAAAGGCCGAAAGCATCCGACGCTGGGACGCCGGAAACACCCTGGTCCAATGAATCGCACGGCTTCAAGTTCACCATCAACTAGGCAACGCCGGCGATCTTGTCGCCGGTTGGTAGCGCCGGCGATCTTGTCGCCGGTTGGCAACGCCGGCGATCTTGCCGCCGGTTGGCAACGCCGGCGATCTTGTCGCCGGTCTAGGAGAGATCACAGTGAATCGTACACTTCTCGCCGTTTTCGTTCTGGCGTTCGTCGCCTTCGCCGCCGATACGCCCGCGGTCAAGGTCTGGGAGACCAAAATCGTCATCCCCACATACCTCGCTGGAGATCCCGAACCGAACCCGATGTTCTTCTTCGGACGCCAGTCGCAGGGCGCGCAGGGGCCGGTCTACCCCTATCCCATGTACGACACGCTCACGGGCAAGAAAGTCGACAAGACTTACACCGCGGTCTATCTCGAAAATGAGTACATCCGTATCGGAGTCCTCCCGGAGATCGGCGGCCGCATTTTCGAGGGCGTCGATAAGACCAATAACTATAACTTCATCTACCGCCAGCACGTCATCAAGCCCGCGCTCATCGGTCTCATCGGCGCGTGGATGTCCGGCGGCGTGGAATGGAACATTCCGCATCATCACCGCGCCAGCACCTTTATTCCCGTGCAGTACAAGCTCGAAGAGAATGNNGATGGCAGTAAGACCATCTGGGTGGGTGAACTGGAAGTGCGCCAGCGCATGCGTTGGGCGGTGGGCTACACTCTGCGCCCCGGCAAGGCCGTGCTGGAAGCTTCCGTGCGCATCGTGAATCGCACCCCCGAGGTGAACACCATGCTCTGCTTCGCCAACCTCGCCGTGCATGCCAACGACAACTACCAGGTGATCTTCCCGCCCAGCACGCAGTTTGGTGTCTACCACGCCAAGCGCCAATTCACCGACTGGCCGATTTCCCATTCCCTGTACGCCGGCGCCGATTTCTCCAAGGGCGTCGATATCAGTTGGTACAAAAACCATATCTCGTCGAATTCCGTCTTCGCCTGGAACTACCAGGACGATTTCTTCGCCGGCTACGACCACGGCAAAGAAGCCGGAACCATGAGTGTGGCCGACCACAACATCGTGCCCGGCAAGAAATTCTGGACCTGGGGAAACGGCCCCAGCGGCAAGCGATGGGATGCCACCCTGACGGACAACGACGGCCCCTACATCGAGCTGATGGTGGGCGCCTACTCGGACAATCAGCCCGATTACAGTTGGCTCCAGCCTTATGAGACGCGATCGTTCGCCATGAACTGGTATCCATTCCGCGATATCGGCGGAGTCAAAAAGGCCAATCTGGAAGCCGCCGTGAACCTAATTGTCAACGCCGGTTCCGCCAAGGTGGGCTTCTACGCCACAGCGTCCCACACCGCCGCTCGCGTGATGCTCACAGCCGGCGAAAAGGTGCTGCTGCAGGAGACTGTCGCCATCAACCCCGCCAAGCCCTACACCAGGCAGGTCGCCGTGCCCGCCGGCATCGACGAACATGAACTGGTGGCCTCGCTCTGGGACGGCAAGCGCGAGCTTGTCTCGTACAGCCCCATCCGCCTCACGCCCCAAACTGCCCCCCCCGTAGTCACGGCGCCGCCGCCCCCGCAGGACCTCAAAACCAACGAAGAACTCTACCTTGTCGGCCTGCGCGCCCAGCAGTTCCACGACCCTGCCATCGATCCTCTCCTGTACTGGCAGGAGGCCCTCCGCCGCGATCCCGGCGATGCCCGCGTGAATACCGTTCTCGGCATCACCGCCTTCACCAAGGCCCGTTATGCCGACGCGGAGAAGTACCTGCGCAAGGCTTTGGAGCGTCTCACCGGCCGCTATACCGCGCCGAAAGACGGCGAGCCCCTGTATTACCTCGGCGCCACCCTCAAGGCCGAAGGCAAAATCGACGAAGCGTTTACTCTGTTCTATAAAGCTACCTGGAGCCAGGCCTGGAAAGCCGCGTCTTACTATTCCCTGGCGCAGATTGCCGCTTCGCGCGGCGACATGCCCGCGGCCCTCGATTTTGTCAACCGCTCCATCGATTCCAACGCTCTCAACATTCGTGCGCAGAACTTGAAGGCCGCGGTACTCCGCCATCTCGGCCGCAACCAGGAGGCCCTGCAAGTGTTGACATCCGCCTCTCACGCCGCGGACCCGCTGGACGTGCGCGCCATGGCCGAAACATACCTGGCATCGAAGAGCAGCGAGGCCGCCAAGAGACTGACTGCCGCTATGAACGGCCATCCCGCGGCCGCTCAGGAAACCGCCGCCGAATACCTCAATGAGGGACTCTGGCAGGACGGCGCCGACGCGCTGGCGCAAGCCCCCACCCACCCCATGACTTGCTACTATCTCGGCTTTTTCGCGGAGAAGTTGGGGCAACCCCAGAAAGCCGCCGGGTATTACAAGACCGCCCAGTCCATGCCACCCGATTACGTCTTTCCATTCCAGAACGAAGCTATCGACGTACTTCGTC
>OKRF01000348.1:3859-5844 GCA_900290315.1 Candidatus Sulfopaludibacter sp. SbA3
GTGCGCCGTATTACCTGGGCAACGTCTTATACGACTGGCAGCCCGAAGAAGCCACTCGAATGTGGGAAGCATCCGCCGCGCTCGACCCCTCGTTCGCCATCCCGCATCGCAACCTGGCCACCGCCTATATGCACCAGGCATCGGGCGCGGACCTGACCAGGGCGATTGCCCAGTTGGAGCAGGCCGTCTCTCTCGAACACAAGTACGCCTTGCATTTCACCGAACTGGACGAACTCTATGAACAGGCCGGGACCGCGCTGGAAAAACGCCTGCCTCTGTTCCAACAGAACGCCGCGGTGATCGCGCGCCGCGATGACGCCCTCAATCGCGCTGTCGCCTTGCAAATCGCCACCGGTCAGATCGATGAGGCCATACGCACCATGACCACCCACTCCTTCGCCGTGGCCGAGGGCGCCAATCTCAATGTGGCCGAGCACTGGACCGACGCCCACATTCTGCGCGCTCAAACAGAAATCTCCACGAAGCGCTACAAAGAAGCCCTTGCCGATTTGCAGGCCGCCGCCATCATCCCGGCGAACCTGCCGCTCGCCTCCGGATTCGGCGGCGCCAATGCGCGCACTGCGGAGCTCGCCTACTGGACCGGGCTCGCTCAGGAAGGCGCCGGCGACGCCCGGCAAGCTGCCGAGTCCTGGAAGCGGGCGGTCACGCCACCCGTGGCCGGCAGCAGTGCGCAAGCCTACTACCAGGGCCTCGCCTTCCAGAAATTGGGCCAACCGGAAAAAGCCCAAGCCCTGTTCCAGGGCCTGGTAAATCAGCCTACACCCGCCACCGGTGGGCGTGGCGGCCGCGGCGGCCGCGCACTCTCACCGCGCGTCCGCACCGCCACCACCCACTATCTCGCCGGCCTGGGGTACCTGGGCCTCAAAGATACTGCGCAGGCCAAAGCCGAGCTTACCCAAGCCGTCCAGATCAGCCCCGACCTGCTAGGCGCCCGCACCGTCCTGGCGGCCCTCCGGTGATTCGCGCGCAGTCGGCCGTGTCAGAAATACGCCAACGTATCGAGCCGGCATACACCGCAAAACCGTGCCACCCTCCCTCGAAAATCGCCCCCAATCGCCCGGAGGTGGAAATCGCCCCCAATCGCCCGGAGGTGGCCGGCGCGGGCCAAGTCCATTGACAGGCGGCTCATGGATGAGAATTCGCTAGCCCCGTGGGACAGACGATCGTTTTTTGTCGTCTGTCTTCTTCAGGCTATGCGGGCATTTTCGAGAGAGGCGAAGGAACTTGCAACTCTACCCAATCGTCTTGGCGAATCTTCGCGCCTGGCTCGAATTTGCCCCTTCGCGAAACCCCGACGCGTCCCCCCCATTTTCATGCCCATCGTTGCCCGCTGCCGCGGGCACCCCAACAGGCTCGAAATTCGCCGCTTTTGCGAAACTTCGTGCCTGGCTCGGCTTTGCCCCTTTACGAAACCCGAAGCGTTGCTGCCTCAAGACACCAGACTGGGGCCCTCACTCGGATGCTCGGCGGAATTCGCGATTGTATTTACGAAACGGTGTACTTGGTAGTGAGTCAAGTACTCGAGGATGCCCGCGCGGGAGGGTCACTGGTGTGCCAGATCCCGATGTCCTCCACAAAGCAGCCGATGTCGCGTGGATTTTGATTTTTCAGTCTGCCTGTAGCAATTCACCGGAAAAGTGGGACCGTCAAAAACCGAGTCACAAATCTGGCCTATCTGAGCCCATTTTTGCTTTTGTCCAACCGGCGGCCGATGGCCTTGTCGAGCGCTTATAACATACTTCTTGCTGAGAAAGAAGATACACCGCCCATGTTTTCTCAGCGGCCTCAAAACTCCCGCTGAGCAGAAGCCGCTACCAATATTGGCACAGCCCTGGCATGACCAGTTTCGGTGTCTCTGCGCCTCGAGGGTGATTGTATTTCTCCGCGTTTCCTCCGCGCCTCTGCGGTGAGTTCTGTCTTTGGCCGGTAAACGGTCACAAATCTCGAAAACTTTCTTTCGCTCA
>OKRF01000348.1:5854-6464 GCA_900290315.1 Candidatus Sulfopaludibacter sp. SbA3
CCTAACCCCCGCCAGTAGCTCCAAGTCGGCATGATACACCTTGAGTGAGGTGACTATGTTCGCCGAAGCGATCGATCCCACAACGAACACAAAGCGCGACCCTCGCGCCTTTAACGCATACAGACACGGCCTGACAGGCCAAGTCCTCATCATGATGCCAGCCGACGAGCTGGCCTACACGAAACACTGCCAGGAGGTCTTCGCATCCCTGGGCGTGCAGGGCGATATCGAGAAGAAAATCGCCCAATTGATCGCCGACGACCAATGGCGCCTCTTTCGTTCCACCGCCATCGATCTTTCCCGCTTCTCCATCGGCATGGCCGATCCCGACAAAATCCACGCCAACCATCCCGAGATCGACGCCGCTCTCGCCCAAGCCGTCGTCTGGGCCTCCGAAGCCAAAAACCTCAACCTGATGTCCCTCTACGAAGGCCGCATCCACCGGCGCATGGAACGCAACATGAAGATGCTCAAGGAACTGCAAGCCGAGCGCAAGGCCACCCTCGAAAAGGTCGTCGAAGAGGCCACCCTGCTCGCACAACACGCCGCCAGCCAGGGAGAACCCTACAACATAGAGACGGACTTCCCGCCCGAAGCCCTACCCCCGCAG
>OKRF01000093.1:0-3168 GCA_900290315.1 Candidatus Sulfopaludibacter sp. SbA3
CGGATTTGAATCCCCATGCCGTTGCGGACGCACGCGTCGCCCGGGTGCTGCATTGGCCCATGCTCGTTGCGCCGCTGTGGGGCTCCTGGACCGGACCGGTTTATGTGCTGACGAACGACAAAACCTACTCGGCGGCGGAGATGTTTGCGGCCGTCCTGCAGAACAATCGCGCGGCGAAGATCATCGGGACCAGGACCGGCGGCGATGGCTGCGGATTCATGAACACGCCCCAGCCGCTGGTACTCCCCAATTCGCGCTTGCGTTTCCGCATCCCCAACTGCGTGCGCATCAAGGCGGATGGAACCGATGAAGTGGCCGGCGTGATTCCGGACATTCCCATTCAAGCGGCGGAAGGCGAAAACGCCCGGCCGCGAGCCATGCGGCTGCTGGGCGAGTTGTACGCCGATCTGGAACGGAGCCGGCCGCATTAACGCCCCTCGCCGGCCGGCGCCACAAGTGCCGCCCTAATTCGTGGAGGCCTTTTCGGCGTGGCCCACCACGATCACCTGGACTGGGCCCTTCTCCGGCACCAGCTTGAGTCCCAGTTGTTCCTGCATCGCGGTGAGGAAGTCGGCGCCGGCGATGTCGCTGGCAGGAGCGCCTTGATCTGCGACATATTTTACCCGTAAGTCGAAAGTTCCGTTGATCCCCGTCCTGTCCACCACGGTGCGGCCGAAGCGCCGTGCGAGGATCCTCTCCGCGACATCTTCATCGAATGCCCCTTTGACCCTGAGTTCACCCCGCGGTCCACCGGTCTCGGGCCTGGGTTTTTCGACGGCTCCAGGTAGGGTCCATTCTTCGCCACGATGAGTACGTAGATCGGCATTTCCCGGGTCTCTTTGTGGACCACGAGTTTGAACCGGTCCGCCAGCAGCGCTCGCACCCTCTGGTGCAGGCGTTCCAAAGCGGCTTCGGAGTACGAAATAGTGGTGGGCTCCGCGGCGCTAGCGTCACGGCTGGGCCGCGCCAAAACATCGTAGTGGCCGCTGTCCATCCAGCCTGGTCCGCCCGTGAGTTGATCGTCGCGAATGTCCTACGCGAAGTCGATCAGCATGCGCAGTGTGACGTTGCTGGCGTCCAGCCCTCCGCCGGGCATACGATACGCAGCATAGGGTATGCTGAATCCTCCCTGGCCGAAAATGATAGTATTCGGCCAGGTAGATCGGACATTCTGAAATGCCTGTAAAACGGGCTCCCCACGGTACCAAATCGCCCAGGGTTTTCGGCCAGGCACGAAGACCATCGAAGATGTTTCGCGCCGGCCTCTACGCCCGCGTCTCGACCGATGACCAGCAGACGATGCCACTACAAATTCGCGCCCTCCGCGAATACACCGTCCGGCGGGGTTGGATGATCGCCCTCCAGGTGAAAGAGATCGGCAGCGGTGCATCCGAACGCCAACTGCGGGAGAAGTTGCTGGAGGCGGCGCGCCGCCGCGAAATCGACGTGGTGTTGGTGTGGCGCCTGGACCGTTGGGGGCGATCGGTGGCAGACCTGCTCGCAACACTCCAGGAACTAGAGCATCTAGGCGTTGGCTTCGTCTCGCTGACAGAGGCTCTGGATCTATAATAACCACGCCAGCCGGTTGAGCCATGGCGGCGTTGCTGGCCGTCTTCGCCGAGTTCGAACGGGAGATTCTGCGAAAACGGGTGCGTGCCGGTTTAGCTCACGCCCGGCAGAATGGGAAGAGACTGGGCCGACCCGTAACGGCCGGGCTCGAGGCGGACAAGGCTCGGAAGCTGTATCTTGCCGGCGTCAGCAAAGCCGAGCCCGCCGCTTGCAGATTGGCCGCACCTCCGTTCGCCGGATTCTGGCCTGACCTATTTCCAATAGAAATAGGATTCGGAGCCCGCGTAGTCGGTTCCAAGGGAATCTGAACTCGCGCCAAAATGGTTATGGATGTTGCTGCAGCAACCTAATCCGTGCTCTGGACCGCCATCGAGAACAGGCGCATGATTCGGCAGCTCTATCATGGCAGAATCCGCATTCTGGAGCCGCACCATCACGGAATCCTCAACGGCTCAGTCCAACTGCTGGCGTATCAGGTTGACGGCTCCAGTAGTCGCCGCCTACCCAACTGGATCCTGATGAAGGCGGATGAGATCATTGACCTCGAGTTGCTGGATCAAAACTCTCCGGGCGGGCGCCCCACCGCCTCTGGCAAACATCTGAAATGGGACACGCTGTTCATCAGAGTGCAACCAGTCACCGATCGCCCGCAAGCAGGCTCAGCGTAAATGGCACCCCCGGTTCTTGACCTCGGTCGATCATGTCTACGCAGGCTTGCCGAAAGGACACAAATGCGCGTGGACCGCCTGGAACAGCAGTGGGAGCAAATGAAGGTAGCAGAGGCGCCGAAGTGCGCGCCTTCCTGACGGAACGAGCAGTGATACCCGCCGCGGGCGACTTTGGCGAGCTATGCTACGGAAAGCGTCAGCCGGCCATTCGACCGGCTCCGCGGCGTCGGCTTGATCACAATGTGGACATCCCGGCCCAATCGGGTTAGGCACTCCAGCAAACGGTGCTCTGAAATCCCGCGAAACTGTCCTTTCAGGAGGGCTGAGACCTTGGGCTGCGTTAGCCCCAGGATTTCCGCGGTGCGGATTTGGGTAAGCGCCCGCCGTCGGACAATTTCAGCGATCTTGGCGGCCAACTGGGCCTTTACCAGCATGCTCTCGCTGTCCGGGTAGCCGAGATCGGCATACACGTTCCCCGATCCTACCTCGACGGGAATGCCTCGCACGACTCGTTGTTTCTTCATCGCGATAACTCCTTGGCGATCTGCTCCGCTACTTTGAGACGCTCACGGATCAGATCCATATCGGCTTTTGGCGTAGCTGCTCCGCGCTTGGATTTCCTTTGGAAGATATGCAACACGAATACCGCACTCTCGAACCGTACGGTGTAGACGGCTCGATACGTGCTCCGATTCCAATCCTCGACAACTTCCAGCACGCCGGCGGAACCGAAGCCGCTGAGAGGTTTAGCCTGCTCGTGCTTCCTGCCGTCCCGCCGTCCTGCGCAAGGTAAAGGGCGAATCCGAAAAAGTCCACTACTGGCGCGGGCAGGAGAGCAAATCCCGCTTCGAGTTCCCCACCCATCGCAGCGGCTTCAGCGACGGAGGCTTGTCCATCTCCGTTCATTATACCCACATTGGTATAAAGACGT
>OKRF01000093.1:3178-15451 GCA_900290315.1 Candidatus Sulfopaludibacter sp. SbA3
GGAGGCTTGTCCATCTCCGTTCATTATACCCACATTGGTATAAAGACGTAGCGGTTTGCTCGTGAGCTGTACGTCAAGGTGACGACCAGAAAGGAAACGTCAATGAGAAATAAGGAAAGCTCCGGCTCGGGTACTTCCCTCTGCCCCTTGCCGAAGCGAGTCGAATCAGGCCTTGTCTGAGCTACCCAGCGTCGCCATTCTCCGCGGTTGATCCCTGCATCGGGGACCGTTCTTGGCCATTACCGCCGAGGCGTGCGCCCGCCGATACGGGGTCGAGTTGGATGCCTATCGGGCAGAGCAAGCCGCCGCCGTTATCGATGAAGTGATCCATGGCGACTGTCTTGAGGTGCATTGTCGGGTTGAATCGTTCGGGCTGGCGTTCCTGAATCATACGACTGGATTATGGGCCAAGGTCGAAGCGAGCGCACGGAGCGCGTTTTCTGGCGCACACATATCGCTGGCTGAAAACAGGGGCGTTCGCCAGCCCTTTCGCCCATTCCACAAAGGGTTGCAGTATTTTTCGGGTGTGTGCATCTAGAGCGGGGTCGCTGAAAATCCTTTCCTGCCAGGTCGCGTAACGTAACGTTCGAAGAATGTCCTCAAAGGAGACTGAGTCCTTTTGTGCGTACCACGCGCGGTCGAGCGTGGCCTCGGGCGCCAGTTGGTCTCCAACCTGTGCGTGCCAGAGCAGGACCAGATCATAGAGCCTCTTGCGCAATTAAAACAGGAAGGGTGAATTTTGTTTTTAAGGAGGGGACTTCCAGCTTAAAATAGGATTTCCAAAGCCAATTCCAAGCCGGAAGGATTCCCCTCCCTATGAAGCTCACTCTCTCCGACGCTGCTGGTGATGAATTTCGTCGGCCTTGGTCTGGGTCCCACGTTTGTCGGGGAGGCCAGTGACTTTTTCCGCGCCACCCATCCTCACGACTCGCTACGGATGGCGCTTAGCGCTCTCGCGCCTTTCTATTTGGCGGCCATTTTGCTGTTCCTGAGTTTGGCACGGGTGCTTCGAAAGGAAAGCCGCGCCGCTGGAGAAACAATCCGATGACACTGCTTCGCCGCTGCCGGCCAGCCGCGGGCCGCGAATGAACCCGATTGGGCTGCGTTCGGCTCGGCGGCCGCCTACATGGCGTTCAAGGACCTTCCGAACCCAGGGAAACATCTTCTGCCGGGCATGTACGAACTCAACGAGGAGGTTGTTTGCCGGCGCCGCGCGAGCGGAGACGTCAGTTGGAACTGGAACGCCGGCCTTGCCGCGCCGATATTTCCCGCTGCTGGCTGGCAATGTAAATAGGCGCGGGAAGGCCTCGCCGACTTCAGCTTTTTGGCAACCACACCGGCTGGCAGGATCCGCGCGGCACCAGTGGAAACCGATAAGACCCCGGCGTCGCCGGCATGATGACCTGATCCGTAACTCCCTGATAGTGGCCGCAGGGCGTATCGGCCTCGAAGACTTCCGGCGGCAGGTAAGCGTGATCTCCTCCCGTGCTGCCGACTTCGCGCGAATAGCTCTTATCGAAGATGCCCATCCCGAGAAGCCACATCGAAACCCGCGACAGGGAAATGGTAATCCGGTAGCTGCCACCTTCCACGGCCCTGCGTTTGAGCGCCGCCGAGACTGCCATGAAGGATAGCCAGGACATCACGTAATCGTTCACGACGAAGATCTCCGCCAGCGCCGGACTCTCGGGTGTTCCCTCGCGCGTAAATATGCCGCTGACGCTGCCGGCATTTTGGTCGAAACCCACTCTGCCGGCCCAGGGTCCGGTAGGCCCATACAGAGACATGTCCACGTGGATGATTCCCGGCCGGATCTCCGCCAACTCGTCGGCCGTGAGACGCAACCTGTTCAGATAACCGGGACGGCGATTCGAGAAGAAGATATCCGCGCCCTTCGCCAGTTGCCGCAACCGAGCCATGCCTTCGGGTTCGGCGAATTCGATAGTCGAGGATCGCATGCCCACGTGCGCCGTGTAGTAGAGAAACTCCAGTTCGTAATCGAGCGGTCTCCAGATATTCAGGACGTCCGCGCCATGGTAAGCGAGGGCCCTGCCCAGCCCGGCGCCGGCAATCACGCGCCCCAGGCCGAGCGCGCGAATGCCGTCGAGCGGTGCGGCGGGGGAATGGCTCGGGTGCGGAGTCTCCTATCTTTTCGATGTTCACCAGAGGAGACACCGCGAGATATTGGAACTGTTCCAAAGCCATGAACTCTTCCACCGTGCGCACGACGGTCGCCTGCACTCCCCGGCGATTGGCTTCTTCCTCCAGTTCGAGAGAGTTCCATTTACGCGTGACTTCAGAGATCGCCTGGAAGTTGTCAGCACAGCCGAAGAAAGCCAGCGCGCGCGTTCTGGCCTTCGGATAAAGGTTCATAATGTGCATCCAGCGCCCGTCTTTGGTGGGAAACCAGTTTAGCGCGCTGAACGGGTTCGTGGCGTAGTGCGCATCCGCCGGTGGATAACCGTTCAGCAGTTCCCATTTATGGTCGTAAAACGGGCACAGCCGGTGCGGCGCGCGGCGCAGGTCCAGGGTCAAATCCTGCCCTTGACCGGTGCGATAGCGCCATGTATCCGCCGCCGCCACAGCTTTCGCCATCAGCGCCACGCCGGCCATGGTGGCGAGCGGCCAGGGGCCCTTCAGGATCGGTTCTTTGCCGATGAAGGAAACCGAGCCTCCGCCCGCATCGGGCGTCAGCCCCACCACCGAAAGAACCTCCGCCAGCTCTTGCTGGGGGTCGATCACATCGTCCGACGTGATCGGAGCGGCCAGTTTCTGCTTGATCTTCTCCGCGATTGACTGCTGCAACGAGGTTGCCTGCATATCCTCGCCTTTCATGGCAACGTACAACGCATCTCCCGGAGGTTCGGGCTCACGATCAGAGTCGCCGCCGTCGCGCCCTGGACGGCGGCCACCGTTTGCCCGGAAGCGATTTCTTCCAGGAGGAGCCCTTCGGGCGTGACTCGCATCACCGCTAATTCAGTGATGATCGTCTCCACGACCCCCCGCCCCGTCAGTGGAAGCGTGCACTCCTTCAGAATCTTCGGTGCGCCAGTCTTGGTCGTATGTTCCATCATCACCACCACTCGACGGGCACTCGCAACCAGATCCATGGCTCCGCCCATCCCTTTGACGAGTTTTCCGGGCACCAACCAGTTCGCCAAATCTCCTTTCTCGCTGACTTCCATTGCCCCAAGAATGCTTAGGTCGATATGGCCGCCGCGAATCATGGCAAACGAATCGGCGCTGGAGAAGTACGAAGTGCCCGGCACCTCCGTCACGGTTTCCTTACCGGCATTGATCATCATGTCGGAGTCTTCGGCTCCTTCGAAGGGATACTCGCCAACGCCGAGCATGCCGTTCTCCGATTGCAGAATCACATCCACGCCCGCTGGGACGTGATTCGCGACCAGCGTCGGCATGCCAATCCCGAGATTGACATAGAACCCTTGCCGCAGTTCCAGGCTCGCGCGCCTGACAATGCGGTCTCGTTTTCCCGCATCGGGGGATTCCGGCCGCTTCGCAGGTTTTACCGCTTCCATTGTCATTGGTCTCTTCTCTCCACGGGGCGCACCGTTCTGCGCTCGATCTTCCGCTCGTATTTCTCGCCCTTTACGATCCGCTTCACGTAGATGCCCGGAGTGATAATCTCGTCGGCCGGAATTTCACCCGGGTCGACCAGTTCTTCCACTTCGGCAATCGTGATGCGTGCCGCCGTCGCCATCATCGGGTTAAAGTTTCGCGCCGTCTTGCGGTAAACCAGGTTGCCCATGCGGTCGCCTTTCCAGGCTTTGATCAGAGCGAAGTCGGCTTTCAGGCCGTGCTCCAGGACGTAGGAATGCCCGTCGAAAGTACGGGTCTCTTTCCCTTCGCTGACCACTGTCCCGGCGCCGGCGGGTGTGTAAAAGGCCGGAATACCGGCGCCGCCGGCCCGGATCCGTTCCGCCAGGGTTCCCTGGGGGACGAGTTCCACGCGAATCTCGCCGCTGATGATCCGCGTTTCGAGCAACCGGTTTTCGCCAACGTAGCTGCCTATGTGGGAGGCAATCATGTCCCGCTCCAGCAGCCAGCCCATGCCGAACCCATCGATCCCCATGTTGTTGCTGATCGTATAGAGGTTTTTGACGTTCCGCTCCGACAGTGCACGCAGCAGGTTTTCGGGAATGCCGCAAAGGCCAAACCCGCCCATCATCACCGTGGCGCCATCGTAAATATCCGCCACTGCCTCCGCGGCAGACTTAATTTCCTTGTCGATCATTGAATGTCTCTCCAGTGTGGGCAGTATCAGCCAATCAAGGCACACGCGTGTTCTAAGGCCGAGGTTCCAGGAGCATCTGGTTCAGGAAATCGAGGTGCTTCTTGCGCAATGACTCGCCGGTTACGACGCGGTCGCCGAGCTCGAGGTACGCCTCGCGATCCACGTTGAACCGCGGCCATTGCGGCAGCCCCGGTCCGTTGGGGTCGCCCGACCTGGCGAACTGCACCCACTGCGCACTCATCGTCTTAGCTAGACTGGCATCCACATCGGTGTAGCTATCGGCCTTGACTCCCAAGTCGCCGAAAAGGGGCGACGGTTCCGTTCCGAAATACCCGTCCGGCAAATTGCCGAAAACATATTGAAGTTCCGATGTGTGAAAAACGCCCCAGCCGAGTTGTCTTCCGATACCCGTCAGCCGCGTAAAGTAATATTGGAAAGTCTTTGGATTTGCCTTGGCCATCTCGCGTAGCACCGCACGTGTTCCGAGCAGAAACTGCACATCCCCGCCCAATTTCGCTGCGGCGGCATGCGCTTCCGAATCATTCGCGGCCGGATAGAGCTCCAGCGCCGCATCGGCCGGCACGCCGACGCGTTTCGCGAAAGTTCGAAATGTTTCCAGGTCTTTGACGGGCGGATTGAAGAGCGTGCCCTCGTCGGTGTTGGTGCCGGCCAGGAACGGCACGTTATGGAATCTGCCCATTCGAAGTAGCCGCAGCGTCTCGTCAGGAAGCACCCAACCGTCGATAACCGGCAGCCACGCTACCCGATCACCTGAACCGACGCCCGCATTCCGCCAAGGCGCGAGCTTCAATACGTCCGCGGTGCTCAACTTCCGCAGCGCCGAGATGTCGAGCCCCAACTTCTCGCCTTGCGCCTCCAGCGGCATGATACCGGCCGACTCATCCTTGAGCCGGATCGGGGGGAGAATTCCTCCACTCTCGCTGATCGCTTTGTGGAACAGACCCTTGGCCTGCGGTATCTCAAGAAGCAAGAATACGGCAGCGCCCCCCGCCGACTCGCCGAAAATGGTCACGTTGCCCGGATCGCCGCCGAACGCTGCGATATTTTGTTTAACCCACTCTAGTGACGCAACCATGTCCAGCAGCCCGTAGTTGCCGGAAACGCCGTTCGGTGACTCCGCGCTCAACTTCGGGTGGCAAAAAAATCCGAGGATTCCCAGCCGGTAATCGATGGTCACGACCACAACACCTTGAGCCGCCAGCGCCTCGCCGTCATAAACACTTTGCGAACTTGCGCCAACCTGAAAACTGCCGCCGTGTATCCACACCATTACGGGGAGTTTTTCTCCCGCTGATCGCGCAGGTGTCCAGACGTTTAACTTCAGGCAGTCCTCGCTTTGCGCGCCAAGGTTATAACGGTCCGATTGGGGGCAGATTGGCGAGAAGTTCTTCGCCACCAGCACGCCCGGCCATGGCTTCACCGGCTGTGGCGGCTTCCAGCGAAGCTCGCCCACTGGCGCCGCAGCGTACGGAATCCCTTTGTAAACCCGAATCGCGGTGCCGCTACCTGCGACCAGCCCCGACTCAGTCCTTACCATCGTTTCCAACCCCGAGGTTGCACCCATTAGCGGCAGGCACAGCGCCGACATAAAAAGAAGGCCTTTCGTCATGACTTCTCCTCTACTTGCCCTGCTACCAGGCCAACACCGGCGAGTCATCCGCATCGCAGCCCGGCCCGTACCAATTCTTCCGATCACTTCGAGTGGCACCCGCCGTATCGGAACCCGATATGCTGGCCGCTAAGGCTGTAGCTTCAGGAGCGTCGGGTTCAGGAAATCGAGATGCGTTTTGCGTAACGACTCGCCAGTCACGATACGGTCGCCCAGTTCGAGATACGCCTCGTGATCCACGTTGAACCGTGGCCATTGCGGCAGGCCGGAGCCGTTGGGGTCGCCCGATTTGGCGAACTGTACCCACTGCGCACTCATCGTCTTGGCCAGTCCGGCATCTACCTCGGTATAACTGTCGGCATGGACTCGCAGGTCGCCGAAAACGGGCGACAGCTCGGTTCCGAAATACGCGTCCGGCAAATTGCCGAAAACATATTGAATTTCCGATGCGTGAAAAACGCCCAAGCCGAGTTGTCTTCCGATACCTGTCAGCCGCGTAAAGTAATATTGAAAGGTTTTCGGATTTGCCTTTGACATCTCGCGCAGGACCGCGCGTGTTCCCAGCAGAAACTGAAAGTCTCCGCCCAATTTCGCCGCCGCGGCATGCGCTTCCGCATCGTTCGCTGCCGGATAGTGTTCGAGAGCGGCATCCGCCGGCACACCGATCCGCTTTGAGGCGTAGTCTCGAAGCGACGCCAGGTCTTTTACGGGCGGATTGAATAAAGTGCCCTCGTCGGCGTTGGTGCCGGCCAGGAACGGCACTTTATGAAACTTGCCCGTTCGAAATCGCCGAAGCGTCCCCTCGGGGAGCGTCCAACCGTCGATTACGGGTAACCACAGCACGCGATCGGCTGAACCGATCGTCGCCATCCGGGGAGATGCGAGGTTCATAACCTCCGCGGTGCTCATTTTCCGCAGCGTCGAAATATCGGCGCCCAACTTCGCGCCTTGCGTTTCCAGGGGCATGATCCCTTCTACCTCATGCTTGAGCCGGATCGGTGGGAGAATGCCTCCACTCTCGCTGATCGCTTTCTGGAACAGCCCCTCGGCCTGGGGCGTCACAAGGAGCAGGAAGATGGCAGCGCCGCCCGCCGACTCGCCGAAGATCGTCACGTTGCCGGGATCGCCGCCAAACGCGGCGATATTGTTTTTCACCCACCCCAATGCCGATACCATGTCCATCAGTCCGTAGTTGCCGGAAGCACCCCGCGGGGACTCCGCGCTCAACCCCGGGTGGCCGAAAAACCCGAAGATCCCCAGCCGGTACTCGACCGTCACCAATACCACGCCTTGCGCCGCCAGCGCCTCACCGTCATAAACGCTTTGCGAGGTTGCGCCAGCCTGAAAACTGCCGCCATGTATCCACACCATTACCGGCAGCTTATCCCCAGGTCGCCGCGCAGGCGTCCAGATGTTCAGCTTCAGGCAATCCTCGCTTTGCGCACCAAGATTTAAACGATCCGATTGAGGGCAGACTGGGGAGAACTTCTTCGCCACCAGTACGCCCGGCCAAGGCTTCGCCGGCTGCGGCGGCTTCCAGCGAAGCTCGCCTACAGGCGGAGCAGCATAAGGAATTCCTTTGTAGACCCGAATCGCGGTGCCGCTGCCTGCGACCAGCCCCGACTCGGTCTTTACGATCGTTTCCATCCCCGAGGTTGCGCCCATTAACGGCAGGCACAGGGCCGACATGAAGAAAATGGCTCTCGTCATATGTTTCATTCCTAAAGCTACGGGCATCAGACTCGTTTGATTACTTCGACAACACCTTTAGTCGCGTCCATTCTGACGTAATCGCCTGTCTTGATAACTTCCACAGGATTCACGGTAAGCCTGTGCAACATCGGCACGTCCAGCATGATCGCTACGGCGCCAATGACCGGTTCAGCTTCAGTGCACACCATGCCCTTACAGAAAGTGCCGCGAAGCAGGGACTCATAGGCCATCAATGCGCCCCAGGTAGATCCTCTGCCTGTCGGAAAGACAAATATCTTATTCGTCAACTCCTGCCCTTTTAACTCGTGTCCCGACTTCACCTTGCCGCTGTGAACATCAAGATCCAGGATGAAATTGAAGGGCATCTGTGTCACAATCGCCTCGCCTTCCGCGACTCCGGCGTTCACAGTCTTTCCTTGAATGATCATTGCTGTTCCCTCCATCTCCCGCTCAAGGCAGCAGCCACGCACATCTCGGTGCTGCCGTAGTGTACCTGAGTAGCCCGTGTATGGTAGGCAGCGGCCTTTCCCGAGCTGGTAGCGACAACGCCCAGGTCTTCTTTCAAGCCATAAAGACCATAAAACCGATCGGAGATGCACGTATCGGTGATGACTAACCCACCGGCGTTATTAATCATGTCCACGTATCCGCTGCGTTTCGCCAGCGCGTAAATCTCGTCGGCAGTCAGCAACCAAAAGCGCGTGCCGGTTTTCACCTTCTTGCCGGCAAGAAGCTGAGCGATCTTTTGTATTTCCGTAATCGTAGCGTGAGGGCAACCGAAGAGAACCGTATCAACCTCGTCAGACTTAGCCGTATTCAGGCTGTCATAAGCCTGCTTCAGTTCGCTCTGACCTATCTTGATGGTATCCGTCGGCCTTTGGCTGCCAAGAGCAGCCTCCACAGTCGGCGCCTCCGGAGTGACGCCGACCACGTGACAGAGCGCTACTGCGCCAGAGACCGCCATGGGTGTCATCAAATACTTCAATTCTTCATAAGTAAGCGGTGACCGGAATCCCGTCACTGCGACCGTTTTGTCGCCAGCCTGGGTGCCGATGTAGAACCCCATAGCACCCAGGTCCGCATCGGTAAGCCCGGTGACGTCGAGACCTTCCACCTGTGCCAGCAACTCGGCATGACGATTCTCCGGCTTGTGGAGAAGCATTTCCGGGGTAAAGCCGGTAATGGCGCTGGAGAGTGCGATCGGTGCGGAGTCACGATTGCCCCTGGCGCCGAAGATGGAGTTTCCCGCCACGATGGCCGATGATTCCGACCAGGAGAACACCATGCCGGGCCGAAGTGTGTTCTCGGTCAGGAACGGCACGCAGGTGAATGTCTCGAGGAACCCTGCTTTGCGGAAGAGGTCAAGGTTCTCATTGTGTACCTTGCATGCGCTCTCAGCCACTTCAGGAACTACGCCAACGGCATCCGCCCACCGGGTGCAGCAGATTCGTGTCATGTGTAAGGAAGAAAGCGTCCTCACCTCACTTACACCAGTGAGGATCTGGGATAGGAATTCATGGTTGAAGGCGGGCGGCGTATGTGTGCTGTCGACTCTGATCATTCGCTCAGCATCGTAAGCGTTGCCGTATTTTACCAGTATGGTCATTGCCTGCTGCACGCCAGGCCCACGCTCGCCTTGATACATTCTTTGCTGTTCTTCCGTTAACTCAAGCATTGTCAGATCCTGCTGATCTAGAGGTATTCGACGTTCCCGTCGACGCTGATCGTTTGCCCTGAAATATTCCGCCCGGCTGGCGAGCATAGATAAAGGCACATGAGCGCCACATCGTCCGCCGTCACCATACGGCGCAGCGACACTTTGCTGACGAAGTCCTCGCGCATGGCTTCTTCGGTGAGGCCCTTTTCCTGGGCGCGCGCGCGGATCACGGAATCCATTCTCGGCCCCTCAACAATTCCCGGAAGCAGCGCGTTGACCCTGACGTCGTGGGGGCCGAGTTCGATCGCCAGCGATTTCACCAGCCCCGAGATCGCCCATTTCGTGGATG
The DNA here is from genome assembly GCA_900290315.1 of Candidatus Sulfopaludibacter sp. SbA3. Taxonomy (GTDB): domain Bacteria; phylum Acidobacteriota; class Terriglobia; order Bryobacterales; family Bryobacteraceae; genus Sulfopaludibacter. Next base: position 12,783 of record OKRF01000093.1, read on the forward strand.
CATAAGGTGTACGCCACGCGTAGCCGAGCCGTCCTGCAACTGAGGATATACAAATCACGTGGGCGGACGAGGACTCCCGCAACATCGGCACGGCGTGGTGGAGAAAGCGGAATTGCCCACTTAGATTCACCTCTACCGTGCGGCTCCAGTCGTCCGGACTGATCTTCTCGATACCCCCGGTAGGGCCGGCTATGCCGGCGCAATTGATGAGGACGTCCAGTCCGCCGAAATGGGCGTGTTGAGCCTGAAAGACCGCCGCAACCTGGTCGTTGTTCGCAACGTCAGCCTGGGTTGCCAGGGCGGAAGAGAACCGTCCCTGGAATGCCTGCAGAGCAGATGCGTCGACGTCGCAGACGTGGACCTGGGCGCCCGTTTCGATGAAAGCGGATGCGATCGTGGCGCCAATGCCGGAAGCTCCGGCCGAAATCAAAACGCGCAGCCCGCTGGGCGGATAGAGCCGATCTTTGAAGGTCATCTTACGNNACTCGCCCTTTCAAGGCCAATATTTCCCTAGCCTCGTTGGGCGTGGCGATTTCGAGTGAGAGTTCCTCTAGAATGCGACGAATCTTGCGCACCAGGTCGGCGTTACTCTTCGCTAACTTGCCGGGACCGAGGTAGAGGTTGTCTTCCAGGCCGACGCGGACATTCCCGCCAAGAAGTGCGCCCAAAGTGACCAGGGGGAATTGATGGCGTCCAGCGCCGAGAACGGAAAAGTGATAGGCGTCGCGTCCGAACAGCCGGTCTGCCGTGGATCGCATCAGGACTACGTTTTCAGGATCAGCTCCGATGCCGCCGAGAATTCCAAAGATCGCCTGGATGAAGACAGGCGGTTCGATCACCTTTCGATCCAGGAAATGAGCGAGATTGTAAAGGTGGCCGACATCATAGCATTCAAGTTCAAAACGAGTGCCTCCCTCCCCCAGGTTGCGAAGGATGTACTCGATGTCGGCGAACGTATTCTTGAAAACTACATCCTTCATGCCCGAAACGTAGGGCTGTTCCCAGTCGAAGCGCCATTCGCTGATCCGTTCGGCGAGAGGATGCAGCGAAAAATTCATCGACCCCATGTTCAGGGAGCACATCTCCGGCTTGACCCTTAGCGGATAGCCAGTTCTCTCCTGGATCGACATGCGTGTGCTGCCGCCGGTTGTGATGTTGATCACGACATCCGATCGCTCTGCCACGGCCGAGCAGATTTTTTGAAAGAGAGTGGGATCTCCGGACGGCCTGCCGTCGTCAGGCGTTCTGGCATGGAGATGGACAATTGCGGCGCNNGGCAGCTTCGACGGCGCTATCGACGATCTGGGGTGGAAAGAGAGGAAGATATTCCGACATCGTCGGAGTGTGCGCGGAGCCAGTAATGGCACAGCTTACGATGACCTTGCGATTAGTCTTTGCCATAATCTGCCAACAAAGTGAATTGCGTGCATGAAGTTTTCTACCCGGCCCGCAACACCGTGCACACGGACGCGCACAGAGGGCCGCCCATGTTGAATGTTGCCGCGAGTTTCGGATCCTTCACCTGCAATTCAGCCGGCGCCTTCCCGAGCAATTGGATCGCGCACCAGCCGATCATCGCGATGCCGGTCGCTCCAATCGGGTGACCCTTCGCGATCAGTCCCCCTGAAGTGTTAATGCCGCATTCGCCGCCGGGGCGCGCCTTGCCCTCGACCCAATACGCCGCACCCTTGCCCGCTTCGGCCTTGCCGATTACCTCGGTGCCCAATGCGCCCGCCACTGTGAAGCAGTCGTGCACCTCGGCGACATTGACGTCAGCAGGCGTTGCGCCCGCCATCTCGTACGCCCGGTCCATTGCCTTATACGCTCCGGCCGGATGCAGCACGTCGCGGCCCGCCTTCATCAGCGGATCGGTGGCCTGCCCATAGCCCGAAACTTCCACGCATGCCGATCTCGGTACGCCGAGTTTCGCGAGCCCTTTCTCGGTGGCCAGAATCAGCGCCGCGTAACCGTCCGTGATCTGCGAGCAGTCGAAGGTCTTTAGTGGCAAGCCGTCGACGACGTAGCGATTGATCCCCTCGATCTTCATTGCCTGTTCGAGCGTGATCTGTACCTTGCTCATTTGCGCGCACGGATTGTATTTCGCGTTCGCGTACTCCTGCACGGCGATTTGCGCGAGGTCTGCTTCCGTAACGCCATGCTGGGCCATGTACGCCTGCATGATTTCTGCAAACAAGTGTGGGAAAACGAAGACTTTGCCGGTGCGGTCATCGGGATGCGAGAAGTAGCCGAGTACCTTCCCGATGAGTTTGCCGTCCATCTTTCCCCCGGCGTCGCGCATCTTCTCGTAACCCACCGCAACACCCGTCTCGCCTAAACCAAGTTGCAGCTTTTGAATTACGGAGAGCACGGCCTGCCCTCCGGACGCGCACGCGTTCTCGACCATCTCGATCGGCTTTCCTTCGAGTCCCGGCAGCGAGGCCAGAAGCCCGGCAAGCAATCCCTGCTCATTCAGTGTAAAACTGCATGCCGCGCCAACGCTCGCCACATCCAATGCCGACGGCTGGATGTCGATTTCGCGGCACGCCCCATCAACCGCTTTTTTGAGGATGTTCGGCACACTCATGTCCATCAGCTTGCCGAACTTCGATTGATGATACGCAGCGATATAAATCCGTTTCACCGATTGTCCTTTCGTGCTGTACGACTGT
>OKRF01000093.1:15461-16263 GCA_900290315.1 Candidatus Sulfopaludibacter sp. SbA3
ATTGATGATACGCAGCGATATAAATCCGTTTCACCGATTGTCCTTTCGTGCTGTACGACTGTCCTGAATCAAACTCTTGCCGTAACTTCCGGCTATGTACCGGTCACTATGCCGCCGTCTACAGAGATCACCGCGCCGGAGACGAAGGACGCCCTGTCCGAAGCGAGCCACACGTAAGCTTCCGCGATGTCGGCGGGTTCCCCCATGCGCCCGATCGGCGTGTGATCGCACATCGACTGCAAGATCTTCTCGGGTATGGCTTTCACCATCTCCGTGGCGATAAATCCGGGCGCGACAGCGTTCACGCGGATTTTGTATTTGCCCAATTCGCGCGCCCAGGTCCGGGACATAGCGATCACGCCCGCCTTGGTGGCAACGTAGTTGGTCTGGCCGAAGTTCCCGTACAGTCCGACCACTGAGGAGGCATTCAGGATCACGCCGCCGCCGGCCGCGATCATGTGCGGCACAACGGTGCGCGTGCAAAGGAAGACGCCGCGCAGGTTGACGCCGATCACGGCATCGAAGGCTTCGTCGCTCATCATTCCGGCGACTGCGCCGTCTTTGTACTTGATCAGTTGGGCATCTCGCAGAATCCCGGCGTTATTCACCAGTACGTTGACGGTGGCCCAGCGGTCGACAACCTGCTGGACTCCATTCTCAACGGACTTCGAGTCCGCAACGTCGACCGCCTGAAAGAGCCCTTCTCCGCCGGCCGCGTTAACCTCGTGAACGAACTCCGCGGCGGCATCCTCTTTCACATCCCACCCTGCCACTCGGGCGCCTTCCTCGGCGAACCGGCGGG
>OKRF01000093.1:16273-40247 GCA_900290315.1 Candidatus Sulfopaludibacter sp. SbA3
TACATCCCACCCTGCCACTCGGGCGCCTTCCTCGGCGAACCGGCGGGCCGTGGCGCGTCCGATACCGGCCGCCGCGCCGGTGACGATCACTACCTTGTTCTTGAGTCCTGTCTCTCTCATCGCCCGGTCGTCCTCCATCGGCGAGCTAGAGGCGGGCAAAGTAGCGGGCCTCGCCTCCGGCCGACAATCCTAAAAGGCCACTTTGAGAGATAGCACCAGGTTGCGCGAAGGATACGCAGCAACAAGCTGCCCGTAGGTGGATTGCGTGAGCGTTTGCACGCCGGTGCCACCTATGGTGAAGTTCGGATGGTTGAAAGCGTTGAAGTAATCTGCCCGCAGTTGCACCCATCTCTTTTCGCCGAACGGGAACCTCTTGTAGGCCGACAGATCAAACTGGGTAGATCCGGGCGCCCAGAGCACGTCCCGGCCTTCGTTGCCGATACGCCCGGTTGCCGGCTGCACGAAGCATGGGGTGTTAAACCAGTGAGTGATCGACCTCTGGCTGGAAGGCAGATTGCCGTTGCAGATCCGGTCGGCCGGCACGGTGTGGACGTTACCGGTGCTGGATGTGTCTGTGGCCGTCACCTCGAAGGGCGGCCCAGTTGTGATGGAAGCGACGCCGCTGAGATTCCAGCCTCCCAGGACCTGCTTGCTGACCCAGCCCAGTTGGCCGAGGAAGGGCTTACCGGCGCCGATCGGTAATTGGTACGTGTAACTCGCGTTGAAGGTTTGCGCCCGGTCAGTATTCGCCACCCCGTAACTACCCTTGATGTTGTGACCATCAGCGGGGAACGTGATGCCGCCGTCGGCCACGTCAAGGGCCTTCGAAAAGCTATAATTTGCCTGGACCGATAACCCGGCGTTGAGACGGTAGCGCACGGTCGCCTGCAAGCTGTCATAGGTTGCGTTCGCGATGTTGTCTTGCTCGGTAACGTCTCCGACCGATGGATTCGGGCGCCGGCTCTGGATCGTTGTCAGGTTCGAGGGATCAGCCGCCTGGAGCGCCTGGTTCGGGTTGAAGCGCATCGACTGGTGATGCGAGCGGTTGCCGACGTAAGCCAGGGTGGCGAGCAGCCTCGAGCTGACGGAATGCTGGATACTGAAATTCCATTGCTGAAATTCCATTGCTCCACATACGGTGTCGGCATGCGCTGCCCCATGGTCTCGGGACTTAGTCCGCTCGCCGTCGGATGGGCCGGGAAAATGTTCGCCACCGGGACCGGATTGGCAATGGTGGATGTGATTGACTGCAGGACATAAACCGGCGGGTACTCCACCATGTACATGAGAAATTGGTATGGCTCGGTGTTGTAATACAGACCAAAGCCGGATCGAATAACGGTATTCTCTCCGAGCGCGTACGAGAATCCGATGCGCGGGCCGAAGTTGCGGTAATCAGCGGGCCATGAACCCACTTGATAGGTATTGGTGGGCAAGTTGTAAATAGCTGCCTTGCCCCACTTATCCGTTGGCGGCCCATAGAATTCATAGCGAAGTCCCAGGTTGAGCGTCAGTTTGCGATTCAGTTTCCAGGTATCCTGAGCGTATCCGGCAATGTTGGACGAGCGAAAAGCGGCTGTCGGGACACCTTGCGCTCCTATGGCGGAACTAGGATAGCCAAGGAGAAAGTCGGCCATGCCGGGACCGAGTTTTTGGGCCGCGCCCGTCAGGTGATTCTAGGTAAACAATCCGTTGAAAGTGTACGTGCCGCCATCTAGAGTTCCCCAAAGGTTGTTCATCTGCAGACGGTCGACCTCGACACCGAAGGAGAACTGGTGCTCCCCCTTGGTCCAGTTCAGTTCGTCCGCGTACTGAAACAGGTTCTGCGTGCCTCCCATCGGATAGGTGCCGGCTCCGTCAGCGGTAATGCCGCTGATGGTTGCTATGGGCGGCTGAGATGTGGCCTTGGGCTCGGTGAGGTTCTGCAGGCCAAAAAGCTGCGCGAAGTCCTCCGTACCCATCTTGGCAGGGGCGATAAAAATATTCGAACGATTGTAGCCCCAGCGCGCGACGTTGACGACGGTGGGAGAAAATACATGGATACTCTGCATGTAGCCGATCCAGCCGCTCTTGGTGTTTGCGAGATCCACCTCAGGAATGAAGGAATTACCCAGGGCGGAACTGTCTGTGGTCTGAATCTGACCGCTCAATGTGTCCTTGGATGACAGATTGTAGTCAAGCCGTCCCAGGTAGGTCTCGGGATTTAATTTGGTGGGAAGGTTCTGGTTGAAGTTAATCCCATTCACGAGCGGCGTATTGGCGGGCAAGTAGTATTGGAGATACTGGGTGGCGAAGGCGCTGATGCGCGACGACGGAATGGTGTTGCTGGGAAAGGGGCTTATCGTGCCGGCCCCCGCGTTGTAAGTGGACGGATCGTAGATCGTGGTGGCGCCGAAGTTGCCCTGCTGCTCGGCGGCGGTGGGGACGCGGGCGAGCACAACATTCGCCGTTGACGTTCGCTGTCCGGAGTAATCGAAGAAGGTGAACAGCTTGTTCTTCACGATGGGCGCGCCCAAATTCGCGCCGTACTGATTATTCCGATAAGCCGGCGCGCTTGCGGCGAAGAAATTGCGGGCGTTGAAGAAGTTGTTGCTCAGATAATCGTACACCGTGCCATGGATCGAATTGCCGCCCCGTTTGCTGATGACATTCACCAGACCCGGCGACGGGAACTTGGCCGACATACCGCTCGATTCCACGCTGACTTCCATGATCGACTCGATCGAGGGGACAATATTTGCCGTGGCGGTGAGAATATTCATATTCACCACGCCGTCCTGCAGGAAATGCGTGCTGCCGACGAGTTGGCCCGCGAGGATCATCTCATTGCCGGTGGTTGCGAAGGTCACCAGCGGACCCGAGGTCACGTCACCTGCCCTTCCCGCCCCCGCCGTCAAGTCCGCCAAGCTGATGAAGGAACGACCATTCGCCGGCAATTCCTCGAGATCCTTCGCGGCGAACACCTGGGAGATCTCGTGGGTGTCTTTTTCCACCTGTAGCTGGTCTGCCTGTTCGCTCACCTGCACCTCCTCGGAGACCGAACCGATCGCGAGGCGGAAGTCGGAGGTGACGGTTTGATCCACGCTAACGGTCACCCGGGCTGCGGCCTTTTGGAATCCACTCGCCTCCACCGTCACCTGGTAGGTATCGGCTGCCAGCGAGGGTACGGCAAACAGCCCGCTAGAGTTCGTCTCGACAGTGCGCTCACTCGCGTTAGTGAGACTCACGATGGTCACTTTGCAGCCCGCCACGGCGCTTCCGCTGGGATCGAGCACCGTGCCGGTGATTGTGCCTAGATTGAATTGCGCGAGCAGCGCGGTTGCCGTCAGCAGAAACAGCGCGAAGGACGCGAGCGGCGTTGATGGGTGAAAGAACCGTTGCCGATTCCTGATTGGTACCATGCCAAACTCCTCTGAGGGCTCTGGACCCCCGTTCCGATGGGTGCCAGCATCGGAATGTTGGCCCGTTTTGCAGCGGGCGCGGAATGAGCGGACACTCTCCTGTATACTCGGCCCTGCTCGCCAGAACAAGTAACAGTAACGGTAACACGGCGAAATTCTGGTCCTTCGTCTGTGTCATCGCAGGGTTGTTGAGTGACTCGGGCTAGGCCGCGCGACGACATCGCAGCCCAGCTTACTCCAGCGACGGCGCCGAATAGCGGGCGATGCGATCACCACGGAAACTGCCGAGCCAGATTTCCCGTCCCACCGGGATGGCCACCGAGGCGCCACCGAAACGCGGTGAGCCCGCGTCGCTTAAGACCTGCGTTACCTGGCGCGTGCGGGGGTCGACTTGAACCACGCCAAAGGGCACCGTGCTTACCGGTCCCTGAAGGGAGTTCAAGATCTCGGTGGGCGTGGCAGTCTGTCCCGCGATCATGAGCATCCCTTGTGCCGTCCAGCGGATATTGTCGGGGTGAAAGCCGGGAGGCAGAGCAAGCGGAAGAGCGGAAACCGCATCGCGGCCGCCTCGCCGGATCACGTGCAGCTTGCCGTCTCCCCAAGCCGCCACGTAGAGCATCTTGCCATCTGGGGAGGCCACGATACCGTTGGGGGCGGCCATGGGCGGCTGCGGCATCCGCGCCCAGCCTCGAGCGGGAGCCCATTGGGCGACAAAACCGACCGTCTCCCGGAAACCATCTTCCGCGCGCTGTCCTTGTCCGACTTGTCGCCGAAGCTGGTTACCGCGAAGCCCGCGCCCGGAAGGTGGGTTACCGCGTTGAGCGAGGCTTCCGGCGGCGCGACGACGCAGCCTCGCCACCGGATCGTTGGCGGCTTGTTTCCTGCATGAAGGTCGAGATCAAAAACCTCGATGGACTCGCGTCCAGCGTGGTTGACGGCCAAGATCCTGGCTCGGGACCGGCTGATCATCCTCGCGCTAATCCCGTGCGCGCCAAATGCCGCGCCATCCGGCGGCGACGGGCACACGGAGTAAGCCGCATCCGGCGAGACGGAATAGTCGATCGTTGGCTCCGTAACGCGTCCTGTAGTGGACTGAATGAGATACAGGCCGCCGGGCCTCCCCTGACCGCGGGCGAACCGACTGCCAAGAATCCACGTCGTGCCCGGCAACGCGATTAAGTCCTCGACGTTCAGCACCCCGCAGATGAAGCTGACTGGGCCCAGCGGCTGGCAGTCGATAGCGGAAAAAGCCGTGGCGGAAAAAGCCGTGATCGCAAGCACGGCTGCGTATTTCACTGGGAGTTCCATTTGGGCTTCTCGGTATTACTCAGTATGGGTCCGCTCACAAATATTCAGGCCTTCACCTCTAAATATCGGCTCTAATCCGTCCGTAAGGGATTTCGGGGAAGCCCTCCGTTCCCACCGTCACCTGGTGGGTACCGGCGGCGAGCGAGGCCACGGTAAACACACCGCTGGAGTTGGTCTCGATCGTCCGCACACTGGCGTTGGTGAAACTCACCACCGTCACTTTGCCCCGGCTGCAGCAACTTCGCTGGGACCGAACACCGTGCCGGTGATTGTGCCCGGACTCAGGACTCTCAGCCGTCGTTCCGATGCGTGCCGGCGTCGAAGATTGGCCCGTTTGGCTACGATTTCGCTCTTTACCGCTAAGTATGAGTTCCGCGGTCGAGGCCTACCGAGCGCGTCAATACCTCGAATCTCGGATCGCGCCGAATATCTTGATCCCAAAGTCCGACAAGCAAGGAGAAAAGTGCGGGGGAGCGCTCTCGCGCCGCCCGCGTCAACCAAGAAAAGGCCTCGTCGGTCTTCTTCATTGCCGCGTACACCGCGGAGACGTATACAGACGGAATGTAAGGTCGCTGCTGCATCCGCTTAACTATAAGGGCAGCTTGGTCCGTCCGCCCTGCCAAGGCGTACGCATTGCCCAGCGCCGCGAGTGCTGCAGGGCTTTCCGCCGATAGCCGCACTGCTTCCGCGGCAGCCTGGATCGATTCGGCGGCCTTCCCTTGATAAAGATAGGCCCACGACAAGTACATGTGTCCGGGAAAATAGGTTGGCTCGAGTTCAACTGCCCGTTCCCCCTTGGCAATCGCAGCCTCATATTGGTGGTCCCACACCAGCACTGCGCACTCCGCCGCCTGCAGAATGATGGACATCGGATCCAAATGCTTTGCCTCCCGGATGTGCCAGAGAGCTTCTTCGGTCTTGCCCAAAGCCGACAGATAGAAGACGGCGTAGCGGTGATGAATTTCCGGCACACCAGGATTCAGTTCCAGCGCGCGGCGAAAATGCACACCCGCCCCAGACCAGTCCCAGTCATAGAGAGCGCTCACGAAACCTCGTGCGAAATGCGCGTGCGCCAGCGTATTATCTATCTCCAGTGCTCTCGACGCGGCGTCGCCGGCTCTCTTCATGGCGATCTTCGGCGCTTCCAAACCATAGACGGCCCGTAACGTATAAGAGGTAGCCAGCCTTGCGAAAATCGGTGCACAACGCGGATCCAAATCAACGGCTAACTGTAACAGTTCCAATCCTTTTGAAAAACCATCCGTAGTTCGCTTGCCTTCGAAATACATCGCACGCAGGTACAAATCGTAAGCTTTTACAGCCCCATCATTGGTATCTCCGGTAGGACGTGCCGCCGGCAACTGCGCGCCGACCATTCCGGCAATCGCCTCGGCGATCTCCTGCTGTATCGCGAAGATGTCGTTCATCTGACGCTCGTAGGTTTGCGCCCAAAGATGAAAACCGTTCCTGCCATCAATCAACTGGGCTGTAATCCGCAAACGATCGCCATTTCTGCGGACGCTTCCTTCGAGCGCGGCGGAGACGTTGAGTTACTCGATGCTGATTCGCCGAATGTCCTGAGCTTGTCTTTTATACTGAAAGGCTGTGGACCTTGCGATCACCCGCAAACCGTGTATCCGCGTCAGTCCAACAATCACCTCTTCTGTTAACCCATCGCTGAAGTATTCGTTCTCTGGATCGGCGCTCACATTTACAAACGGGAGGACGATGATCGAAGTAATGCCTTTACTTTGGGTTTTGTTCGCCGCAGGTCCGAAGCCGTTAGCCTCAGCGGGCGGAATCTGAGGAGCCCTGGAGCTCCGCTCGTGAAAAACCGGTGCATAACTGCCCTTGGGCACCTCAATCACTACCGGGTCGTCCTGGCCGTCCGTCTCATAATATGCAGCAAGCTTGGTGCGAAGTCTTCCAGCTTCCACACGAACGATCGCATCCACGCTCGGATCGAAAGCCTCGCTCCTCCCGAACACGTGAATGCCCAGTAGCCATTCTTTCAACCCGTCGGCTTGTCCGCAGATCGACTGCTCGACGACGAAACGCAAAAACTGGCTTAGCCGGTCCGAATTGGAAAAGACCTGGCTCGAAAGAAGCCGTTCAAGCTCGGCTCGTAGCGCCTCGATCGGAATAGATGGCCCAGATTTTAGTACTGGAATTAAGGTGTTATTGCGATTAGCCGATTCCGAGTGTCCCGGCCCCAGCTCATTACCGCCCGATGGTGGCCTGTTCCGCATTGGTAGATGTTGAGCGCGGCACTGGCCTTCGCCAGTCCGTTGCTAATACCCCTTTTCAAACCGTGTGTGGCGTTTTCCGGCGCTTCGCTTAACGACGATCTTCCGAGCGTGCCTTCGGACGGATGTTTCACCGCCGTCGCGGCGTTTCGTCATGCTCTCTCCACCCCGCCGGAACTGCCAGCAGCGCAGAGCCTTCCCCACTGGCGCGTCCCTGCTGTGAAACTCCCAGNNCTTCCTGCGAAGCGGAGACGCTGTTCTGGCCCGCGACTGCACGCCGTGACTCGCCACGAGATTGTCGGCATAGCACAGCAAACCTCCGCACTGGCTTCACTGGGCCCCCAAGATCCGCTTTATCTTATTGATATAGATAACTTTACCATGCGGCGTTGCCCCCCGGACGGGTATCGCACGCGATAGAAAGACGCGCCTTTCCGGACTCATAACCACTAGAGTCTATCAAACGGAGTGGTCTGGCGCATGCTCAGTCCCATAATCCCCTGGATCCGCCATAATAGGCGCCAGGGACTGAGCGCGGATCCGGCCCGGGGGATGGCGGAACTGTCCGGATCAGGATCTTGCGACCGCGGACGTGGACGCAGCCATCGGGGCGGGCGCCGTAACGCAGGTAACTGTAATGTAACCTTGCGGCCCGCGTCGCGCGTGACTTAGACTTATCGACAAGCGTTATTGGTCTACTTCCGCCGTGAAGGACTTTAAAACGCATAGCTCGATACTCTATATGCATTTCCGCTCGCGCTCACGCGGGCCATTGCTCAGCGCTAAGGCTCGTTTTTGGCTGTTCAGCCGATCAAATCTTCAGAGCTGAGACGATACATCCCTCCCGGGGGATGGGCGATCCGGCCGGGTTCGGCATCGGCGGAGCGGTGAACACATGCACAATTTCCGAGTGCTACGGCTAGCGCCGCGATTTAGGTGCTGATTATGCCAAAACCTCATTTGATCTCGACCCTCTGGTTCGTTTCGCTTTCGATCGGATTCCTGTTTGGCGCGAACCCTATAGTGTCGGGTCCGATTGCGAGGAAAACCGCAGCGGGCGACCCGGCTCACAACTACCCATTCTTCTCAGCCCTGGAAGATCTCAACAGGCGCGGCTATGTCGAGCAGGAGTATTTCTACTCGGGAACCGCGAACCGCTACGAGACGCCGGCAGGCGCCACGGGTAAGGTAATTGACGGCAATCACAAGTACAAGACGCGGCTGCTGGTGCGCCGGCCTGCAGACGCGAAGAAGTTCAACGGGACGGTTATCGTCGAATGGAATAACGTCACGTCCGGACACGACCTTGACATCGACTGGTACCAGATTCACGATTACCTGATGCGATCGGGCTACGCCTGGATTGGCGTATCCGCGCAGCGCGTCGGCGTTGCAGCGCTTAAAGTCTGGAACAAAGACCGCTATGGATCTCTCGACGTAACGGCCGACCTCACCGTTATGGATGACGCTCTCAGTTACGATATCTTCGCCGATGTCGGCCGTGCCGCCCGCGAGCCGCGCGCGGATTTCCTCCGTCCTCGGCGGATTGAAGCCGCAGCGCGTGTTTGCCACCGGCCATTCGCAGTCCGCTTTGCGCCTAGCGATTTACGTCAATTCGGTTCATCCGCTGGATCCAGTGTTTGATGCGGTAATCCTGCACGGGGGCGGATCGAAAGTCCGCACCGATCTGAAGATCAAGGTCTGGAAACTCCTCTCCGAGACAGATGTAATCTTCGGGCAGGGCGCGGCGCGCCAGTTGGACTCGGACAATTTCCGCTCCTGGGAAGTTGCCGGTAATTCGCACGTGGATCAGCAGTTTATCGCCAGTCGGGCCCAGTTGCTCTCACGCGACGGGAACCCTGTTGCGCCCGGCTTCACGCCGGGGTTGCTGGGAGGCCGGAATTCCTCAGATGCGGCGTCGCAGGTGGCCGATGCCAAGCGATTCACCAACGCGATTGCCGCCGGCGCAAATCCGTGCGACCAACCTACCTACAGCGACGTGCCGTTCTATCAGGTAATGGCGGCGGCGCTGGATCATCTGGCGCTGTGGGTGAAGGACGGAAAGCCCCCGCCGATCGCGCCGCCGATCGATGCCACCTCGGTCGTCCCACCGGCGGTTATGGCGCGCGACGCGAACGGAAATTCGTTGGGCGGCGGTATCCGGCTCGCCGCGATCGCCGTGCCGCTTGCCATGAATAGCGGACAGAACACCGGGCCGGGATTCTGCTGGCTGTACGGATCGCACGTGGAGTTCGATCAGGCGAAGCTGGCATTCCTTTATCCGACCCATGCCTCCTACGTTGCAGCGGTTCGCGAGGTGATGGAAAAGAACTTTAAAGCTGGATACATCTTGCGGCCCGAAGCGGACGCAACCATTGCAGCGGCGGAACACTCGGCCGTCCGGCGGCCGTGAGGGCAACTCAAAGAAGGAAGTTCTCGGACCGCAGTAGAATCCGAGGAAAATACCATGAGCACAATCAAACGCGGGGAGTTTCTTAAAGCAATCGGAGCGTTGGCTCTGGCGCCGGGAATTCGTTTGCGTGCCGCAAAGACGGGCACACGCGCCAATCCGGCCCTGACCCGGGTCAATAGGAAGTTCCTCCCCACCCCGGGAGAGGTTCGCTCGTGGCATGAGATCAAGGATTCGAAGGGCGGGCCGACGTTGACCGGAAGTCCTTCCTGGCACAACTATGTCGAAATGCTCGAGAAAGAGTGGCGAGCTCTCGGCGTGACGGACATCGTCCGCAATCCGATCCGCTACACACGCTGGTATACGACGGAGTTTCCCGATGATACGAACTGGTCGCTGCATGTGGATGGAAAGAAAATCCGGGTTGCAAGTTACGGTTGCTACTCTGGCCGCACTCCTGACAATGGGGTCACAGGTGGACTGGTGGTGTACAAAGCCGGCATGCCGGACGAGGCTCTACGCGGCAAGATCGCGGTCATCGTGAAAGACCCGTCTCCAGGGCTCAGCCGGGGCACGGACGATTACGAGTACCTTTCGAGTGCAGATACATTCCCCAATCCTCTTAAGCCTTACGACGACGAAGCTATCCTGAGCCCATACCCGATCATGGGACTCGGCGCCGCGCAGGAACCCCTGACCCGGGCTGGTGCGGTGGGCGCTGTTATCGTGATGCCGTTTCCGTTTGAGGCAACTACAGGATTGTACACGTTCCCCGTTCCGGCCCTGCACCAAATGCCGACTCTTTATGTCGACCGGAACACCGGTGCCGGAATTGCATCCGCAGCCGGCACCGGCAAGCAGGCAACACTGCGGCTGATCGCAATCACAGAGAAGGCAGAGGGGTACGAGCTTTTCGGCTACCTGCCGGGCAGGAATTATGGCAGTCCGGACGACAAGCAGATTCTGCTGATCACCCACACTGACGGGCCGTCGATCTCGCAAGAAAACGGTGGGATCGGTATTCTGTCGATCCTGAAGTACTTTTCGCGCATTCCCAGGGCCGAGCGGCCTCGCAGCCTGATGCTCTTCTATGATTGCCGTCATTTCATGCCGGGCATGGAACGGGCATTCGCCGATCAGGATTACGCGGCCAGCCACTCCGACGTTTATAACAAGGTGATTGCATCAATCGGTATCGAGCACCTGGGCCAGTCGAAAGTCGAGGAAGGCGGCGGGCAGCCATTTCACTTTTCCAGCGTCCCGGACCTGACCACGATGTATACGACTAATAATGCGCACTTAGTGGATCTCACCGTCGCGGCCGTGAAGGAGAATCATCTGCCGCGTACCCAGGTGCAGGCCCCCGGTCGCAAGGGCCTTCACGGCGGCGAACAAGGGCCATGGTATGGCCTTGGCTCGATCGCAAATCGGAATCACATTCCGGGCGTTGCCGCAATCGGTGCTTTAACAGGCTACTGGACATCTACCGCGCGGATCGAGCATCTCGATGCGAAGCTCTTTTTGGCGCAGATGGCGTCGGTGTGCCAGGTTTGCGGCAATCTGATGGCGGCGGACCTGGAATCCATCAAGTCGGCACCGTAAGCCCCCGTGGGACGGTAACACGGATCGGCCGGGGCGGTCTTGCAGGGTAGATGTTGCCCACACTGGAAAGACATTGAATGATCACAAGCCAATCACGTCTGCCGCCGAAGCAGTGGCGGATCTTTACAATGGCGCAACGGTGATGACCGGCGGCTTCGGCCTTTGCGGCTTTCCCGAGAATCTGTTGCATGCACTGTCGGAGAGAAACGTCACGAATCTCTACACGATCAGCAATAACATGGGGATTGACGGCTTCGGAAATGGGCTGGTTGCTAGAACGGAACATGATTGCCTCCCACATCGGCAGCTACGTTGGCGAAAACGCGGTTCCTGACTTCCCTCCCGAGGTGGCCGTACGGCATCTGGATGCTGGAAGGCTGGGAAACGGCATCTGGATGCTGGAAGGCTGGGATCAGCCGCCGAAGACCTGGCTCGGCCAGTTGTTGCAGCGGTGGTGGGCGCTCTCCTGGATTGACCCAGTTTCACCACTTAAATCCCCCTTTTGCTCCCGAAGGGAACGAGTGGTCAGCTACACGGGAGTTTTCCAGATTAAGACTTGGAGTTCCTGCCTGCTCGCCGAGCGCCTACCAACACCGGCCAGACG
Organism: Candidatus Sulfopaludibacter sp. SbA3; assembly: GCA_900290315.1. Lineage (GTDB taxonomy): Bacteria > Acidobacteriota > Terriglobia > Bryobacterales > Bryobacteraceae > Sulfopaludibacter. Next base: position 27,845 of record OKRF01000093.1, read on the forward strand.
TCGCAGACGTGCTCGGTTGGCGACAGTTCAGTATTCTAGTCCACTGCCCGGTACCCTTCGAAACATTGTCTCAGGGGTGTTTACACCGGTTCTCGCAAAGCACTCGAAATCCCTAAACCTGTTGGATTCGATTTCCGTTGGAGTGGACCGGATGCAGCGGAATTTCGGCCCTATGCAGAAGCAGGTCGAAGCCTGGCGGGAGACCGAACTCAGCAATGTCGCCGCGAAGACCGTCACCGGTCTGCCCTTCATTAAATCCTGATGCGTTGCTTCCTCACTGCACCAGACGCGCGTCCTGCCCAGTCAAATGCCCGGCGGTGAAAATCCTACTTGAATTCCACTCCCCGCACAATCCCTTCCTTCTCCTTCGTGGCCGCGTACTCCACAATCACGGCATTGCCGGGTTGCGGTCCGCAGACGAATTCCGCCGGAGCATTGCGCATCTGCACACGTGTCGGGTCGGGAATCGTCAAAGCAAGTCTGCCAGCCGGAGTGTCCACAAAGAAGCGCATGGGCGGCGATCCGCATTCAATCTCCCGCAGCGTGCCTTGCACGCGCCGCAGATCGTCGTCCGGTTCGATGAAAGGGTTGAATCCCACGGCATCGTTCGGTACGCGGGTGGTCACCATCCGCGGGTTTCCCGCTTCGTCGCGCGCGAGCCGCACCGCCAGGTGTGTACGGGCGATATGCGCCAGTTGCGCCGCGTACACACGCTCTTCGGCGGTCGCGGCTGTCTCCAAAGCGCGCCCGGCGGCTGCCGTGGCTTCCTCGCTCCGGCCCAGCCCGGTCAGCGCATCGGCCACGGTGCACCAATAATGATAGGCACGCGCAGGCGCGACTTCCCGCATGGCCTGCAGGTGCGCCAACGCTGTCTGGAAGTGGCCGGAGTTCTCTTCCAACAACGCCAGAACCCAGCGCCCATCGTCGAATTCCGGCCGCAAAGCCACGGCTCGCTCTAACGCGGCGCGGCGTTCCTCCTGGTGGGCAACGTCGCCTTCCAGCAATTCGGCATAACGAAAACAGATTCCCGCGTCGCCGATCCCTTGGTCCATGGCGCGTTTCCATAGCGCCCGTGCCTCATCGTACTGCTTGCGGGCGGCTGCGATAGCGCCCAGCCCAGCCCACACCTCCGCCCTTTCCGGCGTCTCCCTTGTCAGGTCGCGGTAGGCCGATTCGGCCTCGCTCAAATCCCCGGCCGCCAGCAGCAACTCCGCCATCATCAATTGCACCGCGCCGGCTGGCACTTTCGCCACACTCATGACGCCCGCGTCCGCCGGCGGGCTCACCAGCAGAATGGACTGGCCGCGGCGACGTCCCATCCATGCCACCAGGTCGCGCCGCACCGCATCGAGCGGTTTACCATAGGTCGATTCCACCGCCTTCGCGCTATCCGCGCCCGATGTGAGGGCGGCCAGCAGGCTTGCGAAACGCGGCCGGTAAGCCGGCGAAAGAGCCAGCATCTCTGTCAATATCCAACTTTCCGCGTAGAATAACGCCGCTGTGGTGCGATCGTTCCGCAGTGGCGAGTTTGCCGGCAAGACCAGCAGTTGCTGCAGCGGCATCCACGCGTGGCGCCGCAGAACATCGAGCCGGCCGGGGAGTTCGCCTCCGATCCGGCTGCCGCGCTGATCCCATCGCACCGTGGAGAACACGTCGGCGAGCCCCTCGCTCAACCACGGCGGAAGGTGACTCGCCGCGGCATGTTGAATCAGGTGGGCGTATTCGTGCGCCGCCATGGTGAAACACGTTTCTGCCAGCGACGGCATCACGATCGTGTCGCCCTCGTCCGCCCCGACGAAATAGGCGTCCGCCGTGGGCGTCATGCGATACCGCGAGTACTCGTTTTCCGAGCGGAATCCGATGACGCGCACGGCCCGGCGCCCGCTCACATCAATCCCGGCCTCCCGCAGTACAGTGGCGCGCAGTTGCTCGAACCACTGCAAGGCGATGCGCGCCTCGGCTTCGCTATCCTGCGAGTAGACTTCGAAGTGTGCGCTCTTTGCCACGGTCCAGTCCGCTCCAGTGCACAGGGCCGGAAGCAGAAAGGCCCCCAGAAGCACGGCTTTGAGTGGTGCGGGCATGTATACTTTAAGGGTACCCCGTTGCCGGGCGGAAGGCAGACGACAAAAAACGATCGTCTCTCATACGGGGCGCGTCCGGACTTCTGGTCGAAGAGGAGTCTTCATGAACGTGGAATGGGTTCGGCGGTGCTGCATGGCGTTTCCGCATGCCACCGAGCAGGTGCAATGGGGCTATGACCTGGTGTTTAAGGTGGGTGGCAAGATGTTTGCCGTGACCGCTATGGAGCCGGCCCCGGTTGTCCTTTCGTTCAAGTGCTCGCCGGAGTCCTTCGCTGAGCTGATCGAGCGTTCCGGAGTGATTCCGGCGCCCTACCTGGCGCGCGCGCAGTGGGTGGCCATGCAGAGCGACGACGCGCTGCCCGCCGCGGAGGTGAAGCAACTCTTGCGCCAGTCCTACGACCTGGTATTCGCCAAGCTGCCCAAGAAACTGCAGAATACCCTCAAGGAAGCGCCCGCGAAGAAAAAGGCCGCGAAATGAAACTCTGCACTCCTGGCCTTTTGCTGCTTCTTCCCATCCCGGCGATGGGCCAGACTTCCGCGACGCCGTTGGAATTTGAAGCCGCCTCCATCAAAGTCAACAACTCGGCGGACGCAACCCCGTCCGGCAATTTTCTCCGCGGAGGCCAACTCTCCGTCAAGAACATCACGATGAAGCAGTTACTGACTGCGGCCTACCACATCCAGGACAGCCAACTCTCTGGCGCGCCCGGCTGGGTCGATTCCGACCGCTTCGACGTGTCCGCCAAAGATTCCGACCGCTTCGACGTGTCCGCCAAAGCAGTCGCCGATACGAACTCGACGACCTGCGCGTCATGCTCCAGAATCTCCTGAAGGAACGCTTCAAACTGACCGTTCACAAAGATGAGAAGGTCATATCGGCCTTTGTCCTGACGGTGTCCAAGAAAGGGCCCAAGCTGAAAGAGTCGGAACCCGGACTGATGAACTGCGGCCCGGGACAGGGCGAGCCGGGCAGGGCTCACGTCTACTGCCAGCACTTGACCTCCGCCGACATGGCCGACGCCATGATGGCAATCGCGCAGGGCTATCTGCAGGGCACCCCGGTGATCGACCAGACCGGGATCAAAGGCACCTGGGAATTCAAGCTGGACTGGACTCCCGCCGCCCGCTACAACGCCGCCACCCGTCCCGCCGATGGAGCCGGCGGCACCGCCGTGCCTGCTGCCCCCGATAGCACACTCATTTCCTTTTTCGACGCCGTCGAAGCCCAGCTCGGTCTTAGTCTGGAGAACAGGAAAGTACCCGTTCCGGTCATCGTGGTCGATCATCTGGATCGCGTGCCTATTGAGAATTGACTGCGGCGCGGCTAACCGCTCCGCTTCTTCATCACCATCCCTGCCGCGATGAGCGCGACGACCAGGACTGTATCGACGCTATACCGCAGCGTCGTGGTGGGAGACAGAAGCCGCTGCACGAATGGGTCCGCGAAAATCATGTCGCCGCCCACTTTCCCCAGGATGCCGGCGCCCAGGTAGACCGTCCATGGATAGCGATTCATCAGGTCCGCGAGAAGGTTGCTGGAGAACACGACGAAGGGAATGCTGACACACAGCCCGAATACGATCAGCCAGAAGTCGCCATGCGATGCCCCGGCGATGGCCAGGATATTGTCCGTGGACATGGTGAGGTCTGCAAACACCACGTACCAGATGGCCTCCAGCAGGCGCTTGGGGGATGGCGCCGATTCCGGCGGCTCGCACACGTCCCGCAGCACCTTCACCGCGATCCAAAGAACGAAGAGGCCGCCCGCCAGTTCCACATAGCGGATGCTCAGGAGGCGCGCAGCAAAGTAGGTCAGGACCACCCGCAGAACGACCGCAAAGGCCGCGCCACAAGCCGTTCCCAATCGCCGCTCGCGCCGCGGCAGCGAGCGGACCGCCAGGGCGATGACCAGCGCATTGTCGCCCGCCAGCAACAGATCGATCAGAATGATCGAAAGAGCGCTGAGATAGAAATGACCGGCGGTCATCCGATGCCCGAGTGGGACAGGCCATCGTTGCCAGTGGCCTGTCGTCCTGAGTGCACCCACCCGCGCCTGCGGCGAAAGTAGGCCTGGGTTGCGCGGACATCCTTCAGGATCTGAGCCTTCAATGCTTCCGGCGAATCGAAGCGCCGCTCATCGCGCAACCGCCACAGAAACTCCACTCGAATGCGGAGCGGCTTTTCTCCGGCCAGAGGATCCAGCAGGAACGTCTCGATGCTCAGTTGGTCGCTGCTGCCGAACGTGGGCCGGTACCCGACGTTCGTCACGCTGTTCCACTCGCGCCCGTCCTCCAGATCGCGCGTGCGCGTTACGTAGACACCGCGCGCCGGAATCAGCGCGGCCGCTGTGGCCAGGTTCAGCGTGGGCACCGTCTCGCGCGATCCCACGCCGCGCCCGCTCACGCACCGTCTCGCGCGATCCCACGCCGCGCCCGCTCACTATTTCGCCTTCCACGCCGTAGGCGTGTTGCAGCAGGCGCGCCGCCAGGGAAACGCGACCCGCCAGAATGAATTCACGAATGCCGCTGCTGCTCACTACGCGGCCGCGCCACGCTACAGCGGGTACAATCTCGGTTTCGAATCCAAACCGTTTCCCGAGTTCCACAAGCACCCTGATGTTCCCGGCCTGTTTGTGGCCAAAGCGGAAATTGTCGCCCACCAACACTACTTTCACGCCCAGCCGCCCTACCAGCAATTGCTCCACGAACTGCTCCGGAGAGAGCATCGCCAGTTCCCGCGTGAAAGGCAGGATCAGCACCTGTTCGATGCCTTCCTCTTCCATCAACTCGGCGCGGCGCGTTGGCGAAGTCATCAGGAGCGGAGTCCGTTCGGGAGCCACCACGCGCGGCGGATGCGGATCGAACGTCAGCACGCTGGCCTTCCAGCCGTGCTTGTCCGCGATGGCCTTGAGACGCCGCAGAATCCGCCGGTGGCCGAAATGAACGCCGTCGAAGTTTCCGATGGTCAACGCGCTGGGCCCGAAATCGGGCGGCGTTTCCTCCAGATCGCGGTAGATCTTCATGCCGCGCCGCCCACCAGGATCTCCAGCCCGTCATGGGCCAAGCGAACGTGCTCGGGCAGCATGCTTTCGGCGCGCGCGTGCCCCAGGTCGTGACAGATATGGGTGAAGAACGCGCGGCGGGGCGCCAGCGCTTCCACCGTCTTGAGCGACCGTTCCACTGTGGAATGGGTGGGATGCGGCTTGTAGCGTAGTGCGTCCAGGAAGAGGACGTCCAGGTCGCGCAAGAGCTCCATGGAAGCGTCCGGAATTTCGCTGTGGTCGGTAAGATAAGCGGCCGCGCCGAACCGGAAACCGTAGATGAGCTGTTTGCCATGCATGACCGGCACCGGCAGAAACTCCAGGCCGAACAGCGTGAACGTAGCGCCGTCCAGAACCCGGGGCTCCAGATTCGGCACGTTCGTGTTCCGCTCGGCGCCGTCGAAAATGTAGGGAAAGCAGCGGTGGATGGCCTCCATCGTGTCTCTGGCCGCATAGATGGGAATCGATCCGCTCTGCCGGAAGTTGAACGGACGCACGTCGTCCAGCCCCATCAGATGGTCGGCATGGGAGTGCGTGAAGACGATGGCATCCACGCGCTCGATGTGGGCGCGCAGGGCCTGCGTACGGAAATCGGGCGTGGTGTCCACCAGAACGTTGTGGCCTTGGTAGCTCACCAGGATGGAGGGCCGGAGCCGGTTGTCGCGTGGATCCACCGATGTGCACACGCTGCAGTGGCACCCAATCGTCGGTACTCCCACACTCGTCCCCGAACCGAGCACGGTGATCTTCAAAGGCGCCTGCATTCAGGCTTTCTGGCCGGCCGATTTGGCGACTTCATCGGAGACCTGGACAAACCGGAATCGCAGTTCAGTGACGGAGTTTTCCAAAAGCCGCTGTTCATCCAGCGTCAGATTGCCCTTCGTCTTTTCGAGCAAAATGCCCATCATGTCGATGGTGTGGCGCGCCAGGTCGAGCTGCGGCTCGGGCTTTTCCTCTTCGCCGAAATGCATCAGGCCGAGCTGCNNATGGAAAAGACCAGGAAGCTGAACGAGGCCGGCGGCAGCGGGATCCGCGTCTCTTCCTGCCTGGTGTCTGTCTTGGATTCTGCTTCGCTCATCAGTCTCCATTTTAATCAATGGGGCAGTCAGGCGGAGAGAGGAAACGCCCGTGATAGGCGGAAGGCATGTTTCGTGGACTCGTAGAGTTCGCGTCCCCGACCGCCCTCCCGATTCGCGGTGGCAATGTCCAATTTGCGCTCCTCATTGCCAACGCAAAGAGATGCAGGGCCTTGCAACTTGACTCGGTTAGAATCTATGCGCGTTTCCGGATCATCTTGTCTTGGACAATGGAGGCATCGCGTCGTTGTGATAAAATCTGGAGCAGTGCCTCTGTTTTCGGCTTCAAGTTCACAAGCTATTGAAAACATGGGCGCGTAGCTCAGTTGGTTAGAGGGCGCGTAGCTCAGTTGGTTAGAGCGCCTGCTTCACACGCAGGAGGTCACAGGTTCGAGTCCTGTCGCGCCCACCATTCATTTCAATCACTTACGGGTGATTGGCCCCCAAAAAGCAAACGCACCAGAAAGCCACGGCGACAGCGGCTTTCGGAAAGCGGGCGCGTTGGACCGTGACCGGGGCGCGCCCACGTTCGATCCTACGCTGCCACCGCCTTCCTTTCGCCGCAAGGGTAGACCTTGAAGGGTTCTCCTTGGTCTCCAGATTTCCGCTTATTAGAGCGGAGCGGCTGTCACTGTTCTGGAGAGATTGGGCCGCTCGGGCTGGAGCAGGCCGAGTTTTGCGATGTTGTGACCGCCTGCTACCGCGCCTGTCCTGTTTGACATCCACACGCAGTGTGTGTATTGTAGCAATGAACATTATTGACCTGAAATCACGCCTATGAATAAGCGCATCAACGTCATCCTGCCAACCAGCACGGTGGCCGTGCTCGACAAGGTCGCAGCCAAGGGCAACCGCAGCGCCCTGATCGACCGGGCCATCCGGCACTACGTCGAAACCCAGGGCCGGGCAAGTCTGCGGGAGCGGCTGAAGGAAGAAGCTTTGGCCAATACTGGGCGGGACCTGGAAATGGCCGCGGAGTGGTTTCCTTTGGAAGAGGAAGCATGGCAAGTCGCCCAGGGCCGCAAAAGAAAGAAATAGCCTTTCCCCGCAAGGGAGAAATCTACCTGGTTAATTTCGACCCTCCCGTCGGCCACGAAATCCAAAAGACCCGGCCCGCCGTCGTTATCCAGAACGACATCTCCAACCAGTACAGCCCGATCACCATCGTGGCCGCCATCAGTTCCCAGTTTTCCGATCCGCCATTCCCCAGGGAGATCGTCATCGAGCCCGAAGAGAGCGGTTTACCCAAACGTTCCGCCGTCATTCTCAACCAGATTCGTTCGGTGGACAGACTGCGGCTCCAAAAGAGGTTGGGCAGGCTCTCCAAGCTGAGCATGAGCCGGGTGGATGAAGCCATCAAAATCAGCTTGGGGCTGATTGAGTTTTGATCCATTCCCTCGGAATAAAGTGGCTTTCACGGAGACCATGGTCGACTTTTTTCCTTTTCAGATCAAGCTTTCTTGCAACCTGATCGGATCTCGCGCCGGCACGGGAATATCGAACATGATTCTGTCTGGGTTCCATGCGATCTTTGGTCAGGTTCTTTCAGGCGCCTTCGACTGGGCCACAGGCAATCGGCCACCCCTTAGCAAGGAATTTCGTCATAGCGCGTTCGGGTGCAGTTACGGTAAAGTAGGTGGCCACAGCGTTCAGCATTTTGCGTTTGGGACCAGACAGACGGCGCTTGGTGATACCCCCCGGCTTTCGCTGCTCATTCCATCGCCACTTGGTGGAGACGGGAAGGGTTACGCAGGTATGGCCGCACCCCAAGACTCCTGGCTCTAGCTTTAAGCACCGGTTATTTCTCCGAGATTTCCAGGAATTGGGTGGCCGAGCCACTCGACAGCTACGAAAGGATGCTCAAATTCATTCGCACGACTGGTACGCAAAACCGGCTTGGTCGTGACGGCTTATCTCGATCGAAACGAGTATCCAACCCGTCTCAAGCCCGATCCACATCTGATCCACAGGCAGGAATTCGTACCATGGCTCAGACGCCAAACGTTCCGCGAATAAGCTGTAGTTTCCCCCCTTAAACAGGGCGGGGTTCAATGATGACGAAATCGTCCGTCCCCCCGCGCGGGCGAGGTGGCTACCACTAGGAGACCACCGCCGTATGGATTACTTACAGCGGGCGGCGTTGCTCAGCGACGCGCGATTGTCACCGCGGCATCTCGGCCCGAGGGAAGCGGAATGCGGACGATCTGCACCTGGTCCGAGCTGGAGAACGAGGCGGCCGGGCTTCCGTTGACGGAGATGGCGTAGTTCCCGGAAGGCATTCCGCTGATGCGCATGTGCGTTTCATGAGGCCGGGTGGCGCGATTCTCGATTTGGAACGCGACATTGCTCAAGTCGTCGCTGATGGTGATCGGTTGCTCCGCGGCGAAGCCATCGTTGTCCAGTAACAGATGGAAGCGCTGCTTGTCCCGAATCACGTGCAAGCGCATGCGCAGTCCGTCGCGGGCGATGACCCGTAGGCTATTCTTTGCGCGGGTGAGGATGCCGCCGTAGGCGTAATCGCCGAACACGGGATCGTTGACCACGACTGTGGCGTGCGTGCGGAGCGCGCCCACGTAGCCGACATCTTCCTCGGCACTATAGTGCCAGGCGCCGCGTGGCATGGTCTTGCCGATCCAGCCACGTCCCCAGGCCTCGGGGATAAAACCGCCGCCTGTCGCTCCATCATTCGCCTTAGCCGCGTACCAGTAGCCGTAACCACTCTCGGCCGTGCCGGAATTGACGAGGCACCACGCGCTCAGCGCCGAAGCATAACCGAGGCGAAGGTAATTGGTCGGGTTGTCGGCAAAGTTGAGGCCGTGATCGAGCACGCCCCAGCCGCCAAGGTGCGACATGTAGCTTTGCAGGTAGGATGTCGAGCCGCGATAGTCGCTGCCCAACAGGTAGTAGGCGGTCTCGATCCAACCGCGGTCATTGACATTGAGCAACATCTGGAAATCCTGAAATTTCCTGGCCGCTTCCGGCGTGACATCGCTGAACTTCGGGATTTCGCCGCGGCCCGGTCCCACCGCGATCTGGGGCGGATCCACGTGGTGCTTGCCGGCGTTGCGGACGGCATAGCGGGCGAATGCCTGTGTGGATTCGAAGCCGGTGGAATCGAAGGCGAACTCCGAGCCGTAGAGTTGCGGGGTATTGAGCACGAAGTGCGCGACCTTGGTTTCCCACAAGGCGCGCACCTCGTTCGCCCATTCCTGCTTGCCCTCTTCCTCCAGGGAGTAGATGAGGTCCTCGATACAGGCTTCGTTCATCGTGCCGACCGAGTTGGCCGACCAGTTGCGCGTGGCAAACGGCACGGTCCAGTAGGCAACCGCGGTGTGATAAGCCAGCTCCAGATATTGCACGGAAGTCTTCCACTTGAGCATCTCCGGGTAGAACTTCCCGATCTGATAAAGCCGGTGATACATGTTGATGATGTGCGGATAGTCGTAGATGCGCCAGAGGTGATCCCTGTGCAGAACGGTCCAGTCGCGCTGGCGATTGGGATTGCCGGGCTCGTAAGTGTCAGGCGGTGTGTCGGAGGCCGCGCGATGCTGCCACCAGTTGTCGAACGTACCGTAGATGCCATAGGGATACGGCTCCTTCCCGGTCATCTGCATGCCGCCTTTGCCGTCCTTATAGTCGTTGAATAAGTAGTAGCGGACATAGCGTTCGACGCTGGCGACGCCTTCCGGCGTGGGGAAGAAGGCGTTGACGCCGGCGACAAAGGCGGGGCGCGCATTGCCCGCGTCATCGCTGGAATCGGTAAGCCAGGGGCTCAGGCGGTCGCGGTCTTCGGGGTTGCGGAGCACCTGCTTCGACTGATCCCAGTCGCCGTAGGCGCCGTACCAGGGCTTGGTTGAATCCATGTGCTGCATCTTCTCTACCAGGAATTTCTCCCGCTTCTTGATGACAGTTTCCAGCGGTTCGGTGATGAAGAACTCGAGCGAGGTCCACTGCTTGTCGCCGTAGCGGATTTTGAGCATGTTTTCGCCGAGCTTGTCGAACTTGACTTTGTACACGTGAGTGTCATTGGCCTTCTTCCCCACATACTCGATGGACGTCTTGGAGGGGAACTCGGCCTCGACGGCGTCGATTCGGTTGCGCGTACGCAATGCGATCATGGCCGGCAGGTCAGCCGGCAGCGTCATTCCGGGCACAATCACGGTATCGAATTGGTTGCTGGCATAAAGGGCGTCGCGGACGCCCTGGAAGTTGGCAACCCACTGCAAGCGGAATTGATAAGTGACTTCGCTGCCTCTCGAACCCCGCGGCGTCAGGTGAAGGCTTGTCAGCGGGAGGCGCCAGGGCTGCTCGCGGCCAGCCTCGCGGGCCCTGCTGATGTCGGCTGTGTTATTGACCGTGGCATGAATATAAGGCGTGAACCCGCCGCGGCCACCCCGGCCAGCGGCGTCGGGTGGGAAGCCGCCGGTGTTGTCGAAGTATTCCAGCTTGGTCGCTCCAACGGTCGTCATGAGCAAGTAGGGGCCGGCGCCATTGCTGCGCGCCCAATACATCCAGGAGCCATGGCCTGCGATCAGGCCGTGGCGCAGCAGCTTTTGAGTGTAGATGTCGCCCCGGCGGCCGGGGGTGCCTTCGGCCATCCGCGTCGGGACTGCCAGGTCGCCGACCTCGATAGGGGTAGCGGTGTTATTGGCCAGCGTTATGGTCCAGTTCATCTGGTCTCTCTCGAACTGGAAGGACTCATTTACGCTCAGATCCTGGGGCAGGACCACGGTCCGCTCCGGGCCAACACGCCATTCGGTGACGCCCACCTGGGTGTTCGGAGCGACCTGGAATTCAACGCGCATCGCCGAGGTGCTGACCTGGGTGAACTGGACCGCGTTGAACTTCGACGCATCATTGCCGTAGGGCGTTGTGGCCTGAACGGCACGCCATTCGTTGTCGGCGGCCTTGTAAAGGATGCGCCAGGAATGTGGCGCCTGCGGGCTGGCCGAGGGTGGCGCCTGGGCGCCGGCACGTGACGCCTGGGCGCCGGTCTGACTCCCGCCGGGGCCAGCCCAGTAAACGGCGGCTTCCGAGACAGTTTCGGTCCGCGGGAAAGCGTATTGGATCCAATGGGTGCCGCCATCGGCGCCACCTTCGAAGAGGGCTGCGGTGACCTGGGGGGCGCCCCTGCCGCCGCGGCCGCCGGGATTTGCGGCCACCGCGCCGTCGTTAACGGCCGCAAGACCCGGAACCGTCGCCGAGGCACTGACCTCGCTCTGGGCCGCCAGCGTCTTGAGCAGATCGCCGACGCGATATTGGATCCTGTTGCCGGTGGGTTCACCAGCCAGCTTCAGGTGGCTGATATCGCGCCATTCGCCCTGCGGAGACGTGCGGTAGCGAGCGACGACCCGCCCGAGCGAGCCTCCGTTGGCGATGTATTCGGTGTCGGCGACGTCATTGGCACGACGGAGGCTGACGATACCTTCGTCACTATATTGAATGATGAAGGCGCCATTGCGCAGGTTTTGGGCGCTAACCGCGGCGGGCAGCAGAAGCAGTGCAGCCATCAGCAGTCGAGCCGGACGGATCAACGCTCTTGTGAATCCCATCGGAAGTCCTCGCGTTTAGTTTCGCGAATACAAATGCCCGCATAGGGCCCAGTGCTGCGGGAGGAGCACCATCGATTGGACCGGAGTCTGCAAACCAAGCGCCAGGGTAACATACGTAACATACAGAACTTCGCGGAGAGACGCTCCAGGAGCGATCGATCCGTATCGCAGTCGAGGTGGTGACGTCTGATGGGAGTCCCAGTTTTTCGGACTGGAGCCGAAGTCTGTGGCGACCCTCCTCAACAAGGTATCCGGTGCAGGGTATTGCTGGTAAGTCCCTTGTGGTACGCCGACTAGGCCGATCAGTAGCAAAGGGGACCTGCCGGCGGCATGATCGCCGACCGTTTCCCGAAGGCGTCTCCATCCGATTCACCAATTGCCTGGCGCGCGGCCGCCGCTACGTTTTGGAAACGCTGCCTGCATCGTCGGACTTTAGCCGGTTCGAAGGTCACAGTCGCGGGCATAGTGCCGCTCGTCGCGGTGACGTTCCAAGCAGAGCGGAAGAGTGGAGGTGTCCACCAGGAAGAGAGTGCCGGCAGAACCGGTGCAGTGTGCTGGCCGTCGGGTTATAGGTGCCTGGAAGCTGTTCGCCTGAAAGCTGGAAACCAAAATAAAAATGGCGGCGGGAGTAAACTCCCGCCGCCAAAGGTGGCT
>OKRF01000093.1:40257-60269 GCA_900290315.1 Candidatus Sulfopaludibacter sp. SbA3
CCCGCCGCCAAAGGTGGTTTCAGTGCAACCAGAAACCGAGGGTTAGCTGATCGTGATGGTCAGTGCTGCGGTACCTTTCCAGCCGCTACCATCCAACACATTCACAACTACGTTGTACGTCCCGGCGGAACCGGCGGCGGGAGTTCCCGCAAGCGATCCGTCCGATGCCATGGTGAGGCCCGGGGGCAAAGCTCCAGCACCGGTCGCGGTGACAGAGAAGGTGGTACCCGAGCCGTTGGTAACGGCGAAGGGCTGCGGCGCCGGAGTTGTGGACAGCAAGCCGGATGCGATGGTGAACGCTTGAGGCGTGACCACCACGGTCGGACTCAGCACCATGGAGAGATTCACGCCGCTGGACTGACTGGTCTTCCCATTGGATGTAATCTTAATGGGCAACGACTTGGGAGTACCGTTCAGCGTCACAACGGAGCCGGTACCATCATGGAAAGTGGCGCCGCTCAGCGGTAGCGTCACATCGATCTGATACAACCCGGCGACCGAGCCGGTGACCCAGCCGGCGAAAATGACCGTGCCGGATGCGCCACCGACGGTGACTGTGGGCAGGTTCGGAGAGTTGTAGTTCAGGCAGGGCTGGATGCCGGTTCCGTACAGAGAACTCTGCATCACGAGGCCGTCATTTGCCACGCTGGCAGTGAGCGCACTCACGGTTGCGGCAGTAATCGCGGCGGCATTCGCGGTATTGTCCGCGGCCCAGTAAGCATCGGTCAACATGCAGGAGCTGGAGATTTGAGCCAGCGTGCCGTCCGCGTCCGGCCTGCCCAGACCCGTGCCGTACAGGTGGATGGTGTCCGAACTGGCTACCTGCGAGCCGGCCGGATTCGTGTTTCCGATGAGAGACCAGTCCACATTGCTCAGCACCGCGGCATCACCCAAACCATCATCCGACATGGCGAAGATACCGGGGTCGGTATTGGCAATGGTGACACTGTAGGGGAGACTGGTCAACATGGTTGCGACGGGCGGATTGCCGTAACCGAAGCTGACGACGATGTCGACCGTGCTGCCGATGTAGCTCTTGACCGCATCGGGAACCAGCAGGTTGATCTGGCTGTTGGTAGCGAACAGGAGCGGCGCCATTCCGATCAGAGTTTTCGAATTATCGTGAGTGTAGAACCCCACGGTTAGGTTGCGGATGGTGCTTCCGGTATCCGGAGTAAGTTGGGTCAGGTAGCGAAGCATGACCGGGTCTTTCACGCCGTACATGATCGCCGGGTTCGGCGCGACACAACCCGTCGCACTGGAGACGCAGAAGTTCGTCCCGAAGATGCTCAGCATATCGTAGGGGGCTACGGCCGGCAGGGCCGGCGGCGTTGCTTCCAGGAACGATGCTGCGCTGGTGACGGTCGAGATGATCGGATTGATCCCGATGTTCAGGATTTTCGTTGAGGTCCACTGGAAACAGGACAGGGTGACAGGGTCGGGATTGCAGACGCCGAGATTGACCGTGCCGTTTCCACCGGAGAACGGCAGCAGGGCATCATTGGTCGGCACCGTGATGGTCAGCACGATGGTCGTGGAGTTGGAGACGTTCACTGCGATATGGGAATCCGGCACGATAATCGCGCCGTTCACCACTCCGACCTGTGTCGCTAGGGTCGTGCCAGTAACGAAGCCGGTGCCACCCAGAACTACCGTGAAGGTTCCGGTGGTGGCATTCGGGACGCTGCCCGGGGTAATGCTGGTGATGGTGGCGGCCGGAGATACGACCGTAATGACAAACGTTTCCGTGGCCGTACCGCCGCCCCAGGTAAGGGTTACTGTCCCGGTCAGGACGGTTCCCGGTCCGGCTGTACTAAAGGTTGCTTGCGGAAAACTAATGACGAGTGCGGGGCCGAAACTATACGCTACGCCGCTGTTCATGCTCGGTTGCGGATCCACCGGCGATCCTGTCGTGCCGGTATGCGTGACCGTATACGGAATCGGCGCGTCGCCGCTGGAGATCGGAGTGATGGTGAAGCTCGGAAGGGGCGCACCCAGGATCCAGCTTGTGGTTTGCAAGGCTGGTTCGGAGATCACGATCGAGCTGGCTGCACTCTTTACATGGAGAGTAACCGGCACCAAAGTGTCCAGCGCCCCGGAAATCTTGAGGTGCACCGTGGCGGTATAAGTACCCAGGGCCAGCGTGTTCGCACCCGCGGTCGGCAGGAAGCTGGGATTCGTGGGCAGAGAACCGCTGCCCGCGGCCACGTTCAGCCAGAGGGGAAGGGTTGTGGTATCCACGGTCCAGAAGACACCGCCAGTTCCCGTGAGAGTGCTGGACTGCGGCGTATAGGTCGTACTTCCCAAGGTGTAAGTCAACGTGACAGGTGTCGCGGAGTCGCGGCGCTTCCCACCTGAACTGTGACAGGTACCACTACTTCCGGACCCTGAGGAGTCGACGTGGGAAGCGCCAGGGAGAAGGAAGTGTAGGTGGTTCCGACGGGTAGGCTTCCGCAGGTAGGGTTCAGCGTCACATTGAGACCAACCGGCGCGGCGGAGGCGGTGCCGAAGCCCGTCACCAGGAGATAGGCAGGCTTGGTAACCGAGGTTCCAAGAGTAAACGGCGTGCCGTAATTCGCCGGGGACGATACATTCACCGTGGTGGCGTTGGGCGTATATACGGTACCTGCTTTGGTGCAGGTCACAATCACCGGGCTGGGCGAAACCGTCAGCGGATTTCCGTTGGACGTCATCACGTAGGTCGCCGTCACCGTCAGAACCGGACCAGGCGTGTCTGGAGTGAAGGTGATCGTTCCGGTTGAGCCGTTCGTGACACCGGCACAGCCGGCGGCCAAATGCACCATGAATGGCGTAACGGTGCTGGAATTGACGGCGGTTTTGGCCGAAGTACCGATGACGATCGGCGCACTGGCAGTCGCCTGCGCGTGATTGGTGGCGGCAATCGAGGTGATGTTGATGTTGGCGTTGGTGGGGGTGGCGGCAATCGAGGTGATGTTGATGTTGGCGTTGGTGGGGCCGAGCAGTGTGTCGCAATACAGCGTCACTGTGGATGAGGCCGCATGGATCGTGGGAGTGTATACGTTCAGGGTCGCAACCACGGTCAACGGCGTACCGGTCAGCGTGGTTGTGCCGCTGACGGCCGTTGGAGTAAAGGTGAGGGTTACCGATGGAACGCTGGAGGCGGCGGCACACGTACTGATGGTGAAGTTGAAGTTCACGGGCACCGTTGTGGAGTTGACGGTTTGTGCCGCTGGAGCCGCTGCCAGGGGACTACCGTTCGGGAACGTCGGCGTGACGGTATAAGCTCCCGTCGGCTGCTTGAGGGTGACCGCAACCTGACCGGCGATCGGTCCGCTGCTGGTGTCGCAATTCAACGTAATGGGGGCCGCAACCAGGGACGCACCGGTAATGCTCAAGGTCGCATTGACGGTGATCGCAGTACCTGTCGATGGTGTGAAAGTGATTACAACCACCTGGCCGTTCCACGCTCCAGCGCAATTGTTTTGCATGCTGAAGCTGAAGCTTGTGGCAGTACCGCTGGTCGTGCCGGCGACCGTCGCCCCAGCGGGAGCTGCTGCCAGGGGACTGCCACCGGGGAACGACGGGGTGACTGTCACGCTGCCAGCCGCGCTCAGGTAGATGCCGACCGTGCCTGCCGCCGGCACTCCGGTGGTCGCGTTGCAAGTAAGCGTCACGGACGTGGGGGTTGCTGTGAGTGATGCCTGGGCCGTACCCGCACAGATGGCCAGCGCGAGTCCTGCAAGCAGAAGTTTTTGGAAGTGAAGTCGAAACATAAGTTTTTCGGTTGTGGTTCCGTTTCCTTTGTTACCCGCGCTATCTGCAGGGGCACGGCCTTCTTATCGGTCGTTTCTGTCTCAATTTAGGGAATCGGGACTCTTGAATTTAGGATCTTTTTAGGATGAAACTCGGTAGGTTCACTGCTAACCGTTTTATTTTCAGCGAGCCTCATTGCTCCCGATATTGGAAAAAAACACCAGAATGAATGCTTATTGATTCCTGGGGAGAGGCGGGGTGACGAAAAATTGACAGCTAATGCGTCTATTTTATGGCGATCGTCGCAGTCCCGAGGCTCTTTATGCCTCCGATGGAGATCACGACGGGCACGGCTGGACCTGATGGCAGACTGACAGGGAGCTGAGCGTTGATCTGGAGCAGACCGATGACCGAACCCACCGGCACAACGCCGACCGGAGCGGTCACAGGCTGGCCGCCGATGGTCACAGCGACCGCTCCTGCCGGCATGACGGTTCCGCCAGTGACAAGCTGACCTTCAGCGGGCGGCTGCGGATCGCAAGGGCTATTGGGTACGGCGGTGCAGTTCGTCGTGCCGAACCCAGTGGCATAGATCGCCACCCAGGACCCCGCTGGCGCCGCATTCTTGACGCCATTCACCGAATAGTTGTTCGGCGTCACGCTGGTATCGATGTTCAGGACGGCCCCTTGTCCGGAAGGGCCCAGTGTGAAGATCCCCGGATCGGCCGTCGCGATGCCCGCTTTCCCTGGGATGGTGGACGTAACCCCGTTATATGACACAAACAGATCCACGACGGTGCCGGCGGACTTCTGGGCAATCGCCTCGGGCACGATGCAACTGAGCTGTGTCGGGCTGGTGTACAACAACGGCGCAGGTTCACCGGCGATCATGACCGAGGTGTTGGCTCCGCCAACTCCCAGACTGGTGGGCAGCGGGGATCCGGAAAACTGGGTGATACCCGCGGGCCCGAGTCCCGCGCCATAGATCGTAATGATTTCGCCAGGCGAGATGATGGCAGGGTTATAACTGGCGCTGTTGACCACTGCCCAAACCTGCGGAACTGTGGGGTCGTAGACCGCAAAATTCCACGGCGCCGATGCCGTGGCGGCCGTCGGAGTAACGATTTCAATCGGCAGATGCCCCGCAGTGGCGAGCAAGGATGCCGGAATGGTAGCCAGCATGGTGGTCGAATTGACTACCGTAATACTCGTGAGGGGGGTTGTCAGAGCGGTCATCCCGCTGACTGCCGTGGAAGCGGGCGTAAAATTTGTGCCGGTTATGGTAACTGTGACCGGGTTGGTGCTGCCGGCCGGCGCGCCAGGCGGCCAGGTGCTGACAATTGTGGGAACGCCGGCGGTAACCGTCAGCGTTACCGTGATCGCCACGCTCTTGTTGAGAGCATTCGTAGAGGAAACCGTCACGGTGCCTTTGTAAGGAGTGGCGGACGGCGTCAGTCCGGTGGCATCCACCGTCACCGTCAGCGTTTGAGGAAGACCGATCAGGGCAATGCTTCCGGTGGGCGATGCCTTGAGCCACGTGCTACCGGAGACCGCTACAGAGGCCGTGAGCGCGTCGCCATCCGTGGAAACAGCCACCTGCGTGGTTTGCACGATTGGGACATTCCCGGTGGTGTAACTGAAATCCAGCGAGGTCACGTTGACCGACAAAGAAGCGGGCGCATCGCTCACGCTCAGCGTGACGTTGATTGTCTGCGATGCCGCACCCGCGGCAGTCGCGGTGATCGTGATACTCGCGGGATACGTGCCGGCGGCCAGTCCCGTGGGATTGGCATATACCGAAAGGCTGGCGGGAGTTGTCCCCGAACTGGCCGAAACGGTCAGGCAGGGGGCGCTGCACGGCGCCGGCTGGAGGACCGTCACCGTGAAAGCCACGGCAGCCCCAGTGCTCTTGAGCGCCAGCGTCTGCGAGGGGGGGACTGCGCCGCTGATCTGGTACTGAAAGCTGAGCGATGCCGGCGCGACCGTGATGCTGGAGGCCGCTCCCTGGGCGCGGTCCGCCCCTTGGAAAGCCAACAGGGCGATTAGTGGAAGTAGGCGTTTCGGGCTCATCGCTTTGGTCGAACCTGCGCCGGCAGGTGTCACCTTAACTGATCGGCCATTCAGCGGCAAAATACGGCTTTTTCCGCGAGGAGACCTGGCGCCCGCGGTACCCTGGAGTTTGGCGAACTATGAAACTTCACGAAATCGCCTCAGCGTTAGGTTGCCGCCTGGACGGCGACGGAGAGGTAGAAATTTCCGGCGTGCTCGGTATGGAACATGCCGGACCGGGACACCTGACGTTTCTGGCGAACCCCAAATATGCCCCAAAGGTCAAGCACACCAAAGCTTCCGCGATCCTGGTTTCCGAATCTCTACCCTCCCCCGCCCCAGCCTGCCTCATTTCGGAAAATCCCTACCTCGATTTCGCCCGCGCCCTCGCCCTGTTCTACCAACCACCCCGTCCGGTGCCCGGCATTCATCCCCTGGCCTACATCGCTCGCTCCGCCACCATCGGCGAGAACTGCTCCATCGGGCCTTTCGCCGTGGTGGGGGAACGCTCCCGCATCGGACGCAATGCCATCCTCCATCCCCATGTCGTGATCTATGAAGGCGCAGAGATCGGTGACGATTTTTTGGCGCACTCCCACGCCTGCGTGCGGGAATTTTGCCGCATCGGCCATCGCGTGACATTGCAGAACGGCGTGGTGGTGGGCGGCGACGGTTTCGGCTTCGCCAAGCGCGCCGACGGCAGCCATTTCAAAATCGTGCAAAGCGGCGTCACCATCCTGGAAGACGACGTGGAGGTCCAAAGCCTCACCAGTGTGGACCGCGCCACCGTGGGCGAGACCCGCGTCAAGCGCGGCGCCAAGGTCGATAGCCTGGTACAGATCGGCCACGCTTGCACCGTGGGCGAAGACAATATCATCTGCGCTCAGACCGGCCTGGCAGGCAGCACCGTATTGGAACGAAACGTGCTGTTAGCCGGACAGGTGGGCTCGTCCGGCCACCTCACGGTGCATGAAGGGGCGATTGTCTACGCGCAAAGCGGGATCGGCGGAGATGTCGCGCCGAATACGCGCATCTCCGGATCCCCCGCCTTCGCCGCTGGCGAGTGGCTGCGTGCGGTCACCGCCTACACCAAGCTGCCCGAACTGCTGAAAACCGTGCGAGATTTGAAGAAGAGAGTGGAAGAACTGGAAAAGAAATGAGCGCCCACACACCCCCTCACGGAAACCGCAGGCCCGTCGCCTACCTCAACGAGCAGTTTTTGAACAGCGCCGACGCGCGAGGTCTCCGCATCCTGGCGGAGTACCTGGAACCCCTGGCCCATTTCCGCAAGGAGAAGATTCGCGATACCGTGGTTTTCTTCGGCTCGGCGCGCACCACTGAAGATGGACCCATGGCCAGGTATTACAACGAGGCCCGCACGCTGGCGCGCATGCTGACGGAGTGGTCGGACACTCTCACCAATTCGGCTTGCCGGTTTGTGGTCTGCTCGGGCGGAGGCCCTGGCATCATGGAGGCCGCCAACCGTGGAGCGGCGGATGCCAACGGGAAGACCATCGGGCTGAACATCGGGCTGCCGTTCGAACAGTTCCCCAATCCCTACATCACCCCGGAACTCAGCTTCGAGTTTCACTACTTCTTCATGCGCAAGTTCTGGTTTGCGTACATGGCCAAAGCTCTGGTGGTGTTTCCCGGCGGCTTCGGCACCATGGATGAGCTGATGGAAATCCTCACCCTCACGCAAACCCAGAAGCTCACCAAGAAAATGTCCATTCTGCTCTACGGCTCCAGCTACTGGAACGAGATCATCAACTTCCAGGCGTTGGTGAAGCATGGCGTGATTTCGCCGCAGGATCTCAACCTGTTCCAGTTCGCCGACGATCCCGACGCCGCATTCGCCATCCTGAAGGAAGGGCTCCTGACTTACGCCATGCATCCGGAAATCCAGGAAACCCCAGCCCTTTCCAGTTCCCGCAATCCCCAAATGCCGGGTGGCACGTTGTAATGCCGCTGGTCGATCTCAGCCATACCGTGGAGCATGGCATGGTCACTTACAAAGGGCTGCCTGCTCCCCTGATCTGCGACTTTCTTTCCCGCGAAGCCAGCCGCGCCTTCTATGCCCCGGGCACGGAGTTCCACATCGGCCGCATCGATATGGTGGCCAACACCGGCACATACCTCGATTCGCCCTTCCACCGCTATGCCGAAGGCAAGGACCTCTCGCAGTTGCCGCTGGAATCGCTGGCGCATCTGGAAGGCGTGGTGCTGCGCTGCCCGCAGGGTCTCCGCCCGCAACAGCTTCAGGGTCTCGACCTGCGCCGCAAGGCAGTGCTCCTGCACACCGGATGGGACCGCCATTGGCGCACCGATTCCTACTTCGAAGGCCACCCCTTCGTCACCCGCGAAGCGGCAGAGCGCTTGGCTGGGGCCGGCGCGGCGCTGGTGGGCATCGATTCGTATAACATCGACGACACGGCCGATGGGTCGCGTCCCACACACACCATCCTGCTGGGTGCGGAAATCCCCATCTGCGAGCACATGACCAACCTCGCCGCGCTGCCCGCCGCCGGATTCCGCTTTTCCGCTGTCCCCGTCAAAGTCCAGGGTTTCGGTACTTTCCCCGTGCGCGCTTTCGCCTTGGTGGGGGAGTGATGTTCCAGCGGAAAGTGGACGATTCCATCGAGATCCGCCAGTTCGAACCGCGCGACGCCGAGATGGTCTTCGCGGTGGCCCACCGCAACCGGGCGTACCTGCGCCAATGGCTGCCGTGGGTGGATCTGACACACTCACCGAAAGACGTCCGCGAGTTCATTCTGCGCTCGCTGGCGCAATACCATTCCAACCAGGGACCCAATGCCGGCATCTGGATCGACGGTGAATTCGCCGGCTCCGTCGGCTGCCACCATATCGATTGGGTCAATCGCGCCTGTAGCATCGGCTATTGGGTGGAAGAAGCGCGGCAACGCCAGGGCATCGTCACCCGCTGCTGCCGCTCCCTGCTGGATTACCTCTTCGACGAAGTGGGCCTGCACCGCGTGGTCATTCAGTGCGGCGTAGGCAACACCAGGAGTTGCGCCATCCCCGAACGGCTGGGCTTCACTCGCGAAGGGGTCTCGCGCGAAGCCGAATGGGTCAACGACCACTGGGTGGACCTCATCGTCTGGCGCATGCTGGAGACCGAATGGCGCGGTCCGAAAGCCGGGTAGCGGCGCGTTCACAACTCCATCCTGGGCAGGCGATTGATTTCGCCGCTTTTGCGAAATCTGTTGCCTCGTCTCGAAAATCCCTGCATAGCCCGAAGCAGACAGACGACAAAAGACGATCGTCTGTCCCACGGGGCTAACGAATTTTCATCCCGCCGGGTGAGCCCTCGCCTCATGAGCCGACTGACGACAGTGCCGGCGACTGAGAAACCGCAGTTCCTCTCCCGTATGGACGCACGACACGCGAGAGATTTGCTTTTTGGGAGCGCTAAAGATGGTCACGGAGATGGCCGCTGTCGCCCACCCGCAGGGTGTGCAGATTGATTTTCCGGCTGCCAGGCAACCATTGGTGCGGAGCTGGCGTGAATTCCTGGAAGACTACGCGCGCCGCCTTCCGGGTGTTGCAGCTCGGCTATCCCAAGACCAGTTGGACAAAGCGCACACTGACGTGATTCAAGAACGACTACGCTATCCGGCGCGAGATTAAGGATCGTCAACTGGAGAACCAGACGCTCTCACACCCCTCACATTCTTAATGCCGCCATGGGGTCAATGCGCGCCGCCTTGCGCGCCGGCAGGTAGCAAGCCGCGAGCGCGACTGCGAAAAGCACGATCGATGCGCCTACAAAGATGACCGGGTCGATGGGCGCTACCTCGAACAGGACGCTCTTCATAGAACGCGTCAGCCACGCCGACGCGATCAACCCCACCGCTGCCGCGGCGATCGCAAGGGAACTGATTTCACCCAGCACCATCGCCAGAATGTTCTTCGGACTGGCGCCGAGCGCCATACGAATTGCAATTTCCGGCGCACGTTGGCCGGTTACGTAAGACATCACGCCATAGACACCGGCGGCCGAGAGCAGCACCGCGATGACAACGAACAGCGCCAGCAGGTCCGCGCTGAGACGCGGTTCGGCGGTACTTTCCCGTATGGCCGAATCCATCGTCCGGACATCGGAAACGGGTTGATCGCGGTCGACGGCGAGAACCTCGTTCCTGACAGCGGCAGATAAACTGGCGGGTGGCACGGCCGTCCGCACCACCAGGAACATAAACGAAGAGGGGAATTGCAGGTAAGAGAGATAGATCTCGGCGTGATCGCGATCGTTGAGTCCAGCTTCTTTGATGTCGCCGGCAACGCCCACCACGGTCAGCCAGCGTTCCATTGGATCCGCTTCGGCGGCCCACGGGGCCGGCGCCCTGCCCAGTTTGGGGCGAATCTGCTTGCCGATGGGATTCTCATTGGGCCATAACTGTCGCGCCGCAGTCTCATTCACCACTACGGCGCCCGGTGAATTGGGCCCGTCGCTCTCCGCCAGGTCACGGCCTTCCACAAAAGGGACTCCCAGCGCGCGCAAATACCCCGGTGTGGCGATTCGATAGTCCACCACGGGCGGCCGCTCGCCGGGCTCTCGTGGCGCGCGGCCCCGCACGTCGAGGGCAGTTCCCACCCTGATGCCCTGGAATGGGCGGAAATTGACGGCCGCCGCGGCGCGCACTCCGGGCAAAACATCCAATCGGCGAACCACATCCTGATAGAAGTTCGCGATACTCGATCGGTCGGGATACTTCGCCTTCGGCAGCCAGACCTGCATCGTCAATAGGTGGTCCTGGCGAAACCCCGGATGGATGCTCTCCAGGCGCCACAGGCTTTTGATCAACAATGCCGCGCCCACCAGCAGCACGATGGAAAGTGCCAGTTCACAGATCATCAGCAGCCGTCCGGCCCGCACGCCCCTTGGCGAGGAGGTTGCTCTCAGTGCATCCGCGTTCGCCGCCTGGAACGCCGGAGGCAGACCAAACACAATGCCAGTCAGGAATGCGATGGCGATTGTGAAGCCCAGCGCGCGGCCATCCATCACGGGAACCAGGGAACGGTAAGTAGGAATGTGCGGCAACAGGGGCGTCACGGCGTGGAGCCCCCAGCGGGCAAGCACCAGCGCCAGTCCGCTTCCTGTGATGGCAAGCACCACGCTCTCGGTCACGGTCAGCATCTGCCGCACGAGCCGGCCGCGGCTCGCGCCGATCGCCACGCGGATGGCGATTTCTCTCCGCCGCGCTTCCGCCCGCGCCAGCAGCAGGTTCGCCACGTTGGCGCAGGCAATCAAGAGGACCAGGGCTACGGCGCCGAAGAGAATCAGTAGAGTGGAGCGCAAGCTTCTGGCATTCGAGTTGAAGTACCGGCTGGGATAGATCGGGAGGACGTGCGCCCCCCAGCCGGCGTTGGTATCGGGATGGCTTCGCTCCAACCCTCCCGTAATGGAGTCCATTTCCGACTGCGCTTGCGCCATCGAAACGCCAGGCGCGAGACGGCCGAAGACCATGACGGAGTGATCATCTCGCGCGTGGAATTGATTGTCCACCGCAAGAGGCATCCACAGTTCGAGATCGGGCTGCAAGAAACAAAAATCGGCCGGGAGAATCCCCACCACCGTGAAAGGGCGGCCATCGATGCGGACCTTTGTGCCGAGGATGGCGGGGTTTCCGCCGAAATGGCGCTTCCAAAGACTGGACGCGAGTATGACCACCTGATCGCGTCCGGGAGTCTCCTCATCGGCCTGAAATGCGCGGCCCCTCGCGAGATCGATGCCCAACATCGAAAAGAAGGATGGGGAAATGCGGACGCCGCGGACAGACTCCGGCAGGTCCAGGCCACCTTCAGGCCCGGACAGGGAGTAATACCAGTTCCGCCACGACACGATCTGGTCGAACGCGCGGGTTTGCTCGCGCCAGTCCAGGAAATTGCCCGGCGATGGGTTGCTATCGGCATCCGGACTGGCGGTCTTGCGGTTGACCTCGAAGAAGATGGCGAGCCTGTTCAGGTGCTTGAAATTCGGCGGAGACAGCAAGACAGTATTGATCACGCTGAAGATGACGGTGTTCGCTCCAATGCCAAGTGCCAGCGTGAGCAGGGCGGCGGCTGTGAAGCCGGGCGCCATTCGCAATGTGCGCAGTGCGTATCGAATGTCCTGAAAAACGGCGTTCATTCGTCAAAGTATACTCTGGAAACTCGTGTTACCGCTCCAACGCGCGCCGGATCTGAATCTGTGTGCCGTCAGGCAGTTTTACGGTAACGTTGTCGGTCATTCGCGTTCCGCCAGGCAGGAGCGTCCACCTCTCCGTCTGCTCCGCCTGACGGCTGCTTCCCGGGTTGAACACCGTTCGAATGACCAGCACCTCCCGTTCCCATTGCGCAGTCACGACGCCCGCTTGATTGCTCTCGAAAGCGCGGCCGCCTATCTTCAAATCGACTTGGAATTCGGCCTTCCTCCCCTGCTGCTCGCGTTCGACCCTGTACCGCAGCGAATCGCCCGTCTGTTGCACCGTGCGCACCAGCGAGTCGGGCCGCGCGGCGTGCGGGTCGGAGAAATCGCTTTCAGCCAGGTTGAGCTTCCAGGTTCCGCTGAAATTCGGCTTGCCCAGCGCCGCAGCCGACGCCGTTGGCGGCGGAGTCCCGGCAGGCGGCGCATCGCCCCGGTTCTTGAACGGGAGTTCCAACCGCGACGACGATTCGATGACGGCAGAATATGCGGCCCCGGGAAAATCGGCGTCCGCCGCGGCAAGCAGGATCCGCAATTTGAAGCCCTTCCTTACCAGCGCGGAAAGCGGAAGTAACGTGATGGCCGCGTCCACTTCGTCTCCGCTGTGAACAGCCGTGGCATCGGCGCGCAGATAGGTATGGAGGGTCGGCTGGGACGCAGCCAGCTTGCCATGGATCAGCCGCAGATGGCCTTCGGTGAGATAGAACGGTGTGCCTTGCGGTGAAATGGCGACCAGGTACACAAGTACCGCGGGATCTTCCTGCATCGCGCGCATTCGCAGGCGCAACAGAGGCTGGCCGGTGATTTCGACATTCCGATCTAGCGGTGCGCTCGTGAAGGAAGCCAGAGCCTGCATGCCGGGCAGCGCGTCCGTGTAAGTCACGTTGTTGCCCGTGAGCTGCGAATGCCAGCGGTCATGGTCGCCGGCGGATGCGACATCGAGCTTCACCGAAACGGATGGTCCGGCTTGCTTCGTGCGGAGCGTTTGCCCTGCACTGAGGTAGTACGCCGTGGTCGAAAAACCGGCCGGCGGCCACACCGCGGTCGACTTCCACCCGCTCTCGCCCAGTGTCGCGTAGTAGAGGCGGCGCTCATCGCTCTCCGGATCGGGGGCGCCGCGCAGGTGCTGATCGAAAAATCGCAGCGCTTCCAGCAACCGCTGCCGCGCGCCCGGTTCAGCCGCTTGCGACGCCGCAAAGGGGTCGGCGTTGTAGCCCGCGCCGTGACTCCAAGGTCCCACGAACACACGCTGTGGACCAGGTATCGTGCGAAAACGTTCGATGCTGCCTTGCACGGTGCCGGCGTCCATCCAACCCGCAAAGATCAGCATCGGCACGCCGCTTCGCGCCAGTTGGCCGGGCAGGCCCGCGTTGCTGATATCGCGGTAGGTGCCGCCGAGGGCATCCATGGCGTCGTCGAAGTATGTCGCCTGCAGAGCGGCCGCGTAAAGGTCCGGATTCGCCGCGTGTTCAGCGATCGCCTGGTTGAGCAGAACGCCCTCCGTGTCCGTATCGACGCGCTTGGCGCCCTGTCCCGCGTCCATCCGGCGCGTCTCGTCGCTCCAGGTGTGGATCAGCCAGTCGTTTAGAACGCCTCCCGGCCGGATGAGATCGGTGTAATAGTTGAAATCGCTGAACAGCGGCATCACTGCCCGCACTGCTGGATGGCCGCAGGCAGCCAGCAACTCCGCCGTGGTTCCCTCGTACGAGTTGCCGATAGCCCCCACGCGGCCGTTCGACCATGGCTGGGCGACCACCCACTCCACCACTTCCCGTAGATCGCCGAGCGTCGCCTTGCCGTAGTGCACGCTTCCGAAGGAGGCGCCGGTGCCTCGTTCGTCCACCAGCACGCGCGCGAATCCGTGCGTTACCCAAAAACGATCGGTGGCCGAGATGGCGCCGCCCGCGCCGGCTCGTCCATAGCGGGTGATCTTGAAGATGGCGAAGATGGCGGGAATCTTCTGGCTCGCGGGGAGGTCCTTCGGCAGGATGATGTCCACCGCGAGGCGTACTCCGTCGGACATGGCAATGTACCGCGAAGAGGCGGAGACGTCCTGGTATGGCGGCGGAACGTCCGGAGCGGTAAACGGGTTCCCAGCCACAGCAACTGCCAGCGCAAGCAATCTAATCATGTGCCTTCCTCCTCTTCTTACGAGTGGGATAGACGATTCTTTCTTGTCGTCTGTCTTCTTCGGGCGGGACGGACAGGAAATCGGCAACCGAGTTCCAGATGAACGGAAGGTCCTCTGCTGTCCCGGGCGACCGATGGCGCCTGAAAATGAATCCGAGCCAAACCAGATACACCAGTTCGACGCGGTCGGGGTGGCCGGTCAGCTTGACCAGCGTGTCGATGCGGATGCGTTCGATGCGGTTCACACGCGCCGCGACTTTCCGGTCCGTGGCCGCCCAGTTGAAGATGCCGACATCCGGCGGGTACTCGCCGGGGGGGCTCGACATGCTTTTCTGGATGTACTCCCCGAGAAACTGCAGGGCGTCGCCCGTATGGGAGCGCGCCGCCACCTCGCGAAACAGTTGCTCCGATTCGCTCTCCCATTCCCGCAGCAGCGTTTCCAGCAAATGTTCGCGATTCTTGAAATGCCAGTAAAAACTACCCTTGGTCACCTTGAGGTCGCGCGCCAGGATTTCGACGCGCACCGCCGAGGGACCTCCGCGGATCAAGGCAAGCCGCGCGGCTTTGAGCCAGCCGGATGTATCCATACGGTACCGTATGGTCAGCGTACGCCATACGGTACCGTATGTCAATAGGGCTGCGATAAGATTGGTGGGACATCGCTCAGAGAGAAAGGGACTCCCATGTTGCGAATTCTCCGCTTCGCCTTACTGACCGGCGTGATGGCCGCCCCGGCAAACGCCCAGACCCCAACTCAGCCTCCGGCCGCGGCCCCGGCACGTCCACCGCGCCCCGCCGCGCCGACCCGCGAACCCAATACGCCCGGCTATGTCACGGCCAAAGACTTACCTGACGGCGCCAACGCTCCTGTAAAGACCGACGGAAACTTCATCCTCAGCCCCACGCACAACCCGGCTCCGGAAATGACCGTGCAGGACGGCGTGCCGCAGGGGACCGTTTTCAACTTCACCATGGAGTCGGCCGACAGCAAAACCTATCCCGGCATTGCACGTGAGCCCAACACCGTTGCCAGACCCGACCCCGCAACCCCTACACGACTTATGGTCAACAGCCACCCCGCGCCCTACACGCGCAAGGTCGCGGTATATGTCCCTAAGCAGTATGTCCCTGGCACGGCCGCGCCGTTTATCGTAGGGGCCGACGGACCGGACCGGGGCCTCTTCACGGCGCTCGACAATCTGATCGCCCAGCACCGTGTACCCGTGATGATTGCTATTTCCATCGGCAACGGCAGCGGCGACGCCCAGGGAAGCGAACGCGGCCTGGAATACGACACCATGTCCGGCCTGTACGCGGAGTTTGTCGAAAAAGAAGTGCTGCCCCTGGTGGAGAAACAATACAACGTGAAACTGACCAAAGATCCCGAAGGCCGCGCGACGATGGGTGGCAGCTCCGGCGGTTCCTGCGCCTTGGCCATGGCGTGGTATCACACGGACCTATACCACCGTGTGCTCACTTACTCCGGCACTTATGTAAACCAGCAGTGGCCGTTCAACCCGGAAACTCCCCACGGTGCCTGGGAATTCCATGAACACCTCATCCCCAACTCCCCGGTCAAGCCCATCCGCATCTGGATGGAAGTCGGCGACCGGGACAATTTCAGCAACCGCGACGACTACCACGACTGGGTCCTCGGCAATGAGAATATGGCCAAAGTCCTGGCTGCCAAGGGCTATCACTATCAGTTTGTATTTGCGCGCAACGCCGGACACACCGACCGCGCCGTAAAACAACAAACCCTGCCCGAGGCGCTGGAATACATATGGCAGGGCTACCACCCGTAGGACAGACGATCGTTTTGTGTCGTCTGTTGGGACGGGCGTTCCGCCCGCGAAACGGGATGAAAAACCGGCGGTCTTGCCGGCGGTTGCACTGGCCGACCGGCGACAAGATCGCCGGCGTTACCGGGTCGCCCGATCGGTTTTTCGACCCTGTCTTCTTCGTGATGACCTTCCTTCTCGCCATCGCCCTGCTCACCACTTCCGCCCTTGCAGCGGACCCGCCGAAGAATGCCCTGAGCAACCCAAGCTTCGAAGCCGGCCTGGATTCCTGGGACACCGCCGGTGGAGCTATCGGCATTTCCGTAGATGAGGCAGTGGCGCACTTCGGAAAACAATCCGCCCGCGTGACTGGATCGACTCTAAAACTAAAATCCGCGGGCGGCGTTCACCAGTCGATCCACTTGGGCAAAGCCGTTCAGCATCCGATTCTCGTATCGGGCTGGAGCAAAGCGCGGGAAGTCGAGACGGCGGGCGGCGGGTATGTCATTTTCCTTGACGGCCGCTACGAGGATGGTACCCAGATGCCACGCGAGGATGTGGCCTTTGATGCCGGTACACACGACTGGCAATATCGCGAGTTCATCGTCGATCCTCCCAAGCCGGTGAAATCTCTGGAACTGTTCGCGGTGCTGGCGCAAGGAAAGGGGACGGTCTGGTTCGACGACCTGGCGATCGGACTGGCGCCGATTGCGTTCCGCGGAGTCCGCCTCGTCACTGGAATATTCGGCGGACCCAGTTTCGGCCTGGTCGCCGGTTTGACCGTCAAAGCGCCCTGGCAAGCGCAACTGCGCAACTCCGCCGGAGTGGTGGCCACCGCGGAGGGGGCGGGCGCTCCCATCCTCTTCCAATGGGCCGGCCCGAAGGGTAACTACACGCTGCGCGTTACCGCAACGGACCCCGTGAGCACAGAGAAAATCGAAGAAGTGCGGACTCTCGGTTTGAGCAGCGCCGCTTCGCCGCGTTCCTATGCGGCATGGGTCGAAAGCAGCATGAAGCGAGTGCTGCCGCAGGCGCTTCCCCCGGCGTCCCCACCTCAGTTAGAGGCGCAGATCTCGCTCGCCGGCAATGAACGTGAGAGTTTTCAGCTCTGCCTGCTGGCCGCGCCGGGCAAGGCGATCCACAACGTGCGTCTGATGCCTGGCGATCTGATGTCTTCGGCCGGCAACCGCATCCCGGCAGCAGACATCGAGTGGCAGCAGGTGGGGTACGTCCGCGTCGGCCCGCTCCGCCATTCGCCGGCCAACGAGGGCGCGTGGGCCGGATGGTGGCCCGACCCGCTGCTTCCCGTCGCTCAATTCGACTTGCAGCCGGGATTCACACAGCCGGTCTGGGTCACCATCCACACGCCTTCGGGAACACCCGCGGGAGACTACTCCGGCGCGCTCCGCCTGCTGGCGGACGGCCAACCGCCGCTCCGCGTTCCGGTGAAGGCCAGGGTCTACGCATTTTCACTACCCGCGGAATCGCATCTCAAGACCGCCTTCGCGCTGCTCGGCGAGGAACTGGAAGCCATCTACGGGCGGCCCGTCCCCCAGCAATTGCGTTGGCGGTACGGCGAATTCATGCTGCAACATCGACTGAACGCCGACGACATCTATCGCAAAGAGTTGCCCGATCTCGCCGACCTGCGCCACTTCCGGGAACTCGGCCTCAGCGCCTTCAATCTTCTCTACCTCATTCCGCAGCACGGCTCGCTCATTCCGGATCTGAATGCGTACACACCCGAGTTGCGGCAGAATCTGCTGGATCGCCTGGCCCCTACTACGGCAAAGCTGCGCGCCGCCGGAATGCTGGACCGGGCGTACGTGTACGGCTTCGACGAATCCGACCCGGAATTCTTCCCGGTCATGCGGGACTACTTCGGCGCCATCAAGCAGCGCGATCCGCAACTCCACACCACGACCACCGCGCACATTCCGCTCGATCCGGCGGTGCTCAAGAGTCTGCACGTGGATTGGATCATCCCCCTGACTTCCAATTACGATTTCCAGAAGGCCGAACAGTGCCGCCGCGCCGGCATCCAGGTCTGGAGCTACGTGGCGTGCGACCCGCGCGAACCATACGCGAATTTCCTCGCCGACGATGCGCTGATTGAGGCCCGAGTGCTGTGGTGGCAGGCCTGGCAGCAGAAGATGGACGGCATGCTGTATTGGGGCGCCAATATCTGGGAACGGCGCGGCAACCGCCGTTCCATCGATCTCTCGCGCGGCCCGCTGCTCGATTGGGGCGTGACCACCGGCAAATCTAACGACGAGCGATGGCTGCAGGAATTGCATGGCGATGGACTCTTGCTATATCCGGGCATAGACGGCCCCATCGGCAGCATCCGCCTCGCCAATCTGCGCGACGGCCTCGAAGACTACGAGTATCTCTGGATGCTCGGTCAGCGCGAGGCGGCCCTGCCCGTGACTAAAGACCTGACGCACTTCACGCTCGATCCCGCCGTTCTCTACACGCAAAGGGATCGCGTCGCCCGGCAGATCCATCCCCGCCACTGATTCCGGGCGAATGCCGCCAACGTGAAAATTCATACACCACCAGGAATCTACAGGTTGTCACTGCGGGCATAGGCGTGCCTTAATATCAGGTACCAGCGAGGGTCATTTGCGAACAGCTTGGCTCAGTTTTGTATTGGCGATTGTCCCAGCCGAGGCAGCGGTTGTGAACCTCTTCACCTTCAGCTCGACACCGCCGGGCGCGGGCGGCGGTCAGGCGCTGATGAATTTCTCGAATGGAACGCCGGCAGGCAGCTTCGCCGTCACGGATCTGAACTTCGGAGACCTCTGGTCGCCGAACGGTCTGCAGAACAATTTTGGCGCCGACATCTTCGCGAATATCAACGTCGCGACCACAGGCGCCTATACCTTCAACACCACGTCCGACGATGGTTCCCTGCTTTTCGTGGACGGACAATTGGTGGTCAACAACAATTTCCTCCAGGGTGCAACCGGGCGAACCGGCTCGATTGTGCTGTCGGCGGGTATCCATCTAATGGAGGTGCAGTATTTCCAGGATATTGGGGGGCGCTTCCTGACGGCACCCTTGCCCTCCGGCGTCACCTTTGTCAACCCGGCGCAGGAAACCGATCTGAATATCTACTCCAGCCCGGTTCCTACGACCACGACTTTTCCAGCCGTGCAACCTGACGACACGTTCATTGGCGCGATCCCCACCGTCAATCTGAACTATGGCACGCTTTACCAGGGGAGTTGGTTCCCCTTCGGCGAGCTCGTCAACTTCGTCGCCGGGATGCAAGGATATTTTCTCATCCCGAGCAGCGGCTCCTATACGTTCAGCACGTCGTCGGACGATGGTTCCTGGCTGCTCATCGACGGGTCAGTCGTGGTCAACAACGATTTCTTTCAGGGGCCAACGCAACGCTCCGGCACGGTTTCTTTGACCGCCGGCTACCACCCGTTCGATCTGCAGTATTTCCAGGGCAACGGCGGCGCGGCGCTGGACTTGGGCTTGCCAGCGGGGGTGACAATGTCATCCGTGGCCCCGGAGCCTGGGACCCTTGGACTGCTGGCGCTGGCGTTTGGGGTGGGCGGGCTTGTTTATCGGCGCGCCGCCTCCGGTCGGTTCTGAATCCTCGACGCTGCCCTTGGTTGCGAAGAAGACGACGGAGAACGATGGTCTGTCCTGGCCCCAATACTGTTCAGTTACGACTATCCTATCTCTTCAGCTCGCCGTTTCATGAAGCAGGGGCCGGGGGCCTGGGATTGGATGCGCTTCGCGCTTCATCTCTTAAGTAGTGCACCGGGTTGTCAAAGATCGGTTGCGGTGGACGGGTGAAAATGGCTCAAGCAGCCTTGCGGAAGGGCTGTTTGGCGGCCGGGAAGTGCTTTTTGGCGTCGGCCACGCGCAGGTTGTGGGTGACGCGGGTAGCGATTTTGGGGAGTGAAAAAGCAAATTGTGGGGGTAGGGCTTCGGGCGGGAAGTCGCGTTCGACGAGGTAGGGTTCCGCTTTGCTGGCGGCGTATTGGGCGAGCATGGTGGCATCTTCCACGACTTGGTCGAGGGCGGCATTGCGCTCGGCTTGTAGCTGTTTGAGGATGAGCATGTTGCGCTCGACGCGGCGCTGGGCGCGG
>OKRF01000200.1 GCA_900290315.1 Candidatus Sulfopaludibacter sp. SbA3
CACGTTGGATGCTGCTCCCGTCGCTCCTGCCGGACCAGTCGCTCCCGCCACACCCGCCGCACCTGTCGCACCCACACTGGCAAGCACAATCGTCAGCGTCGCCGGATGGCTGGTATTCGTGTTCTCCTTCGAGTCGAACTGCAGGCTCGATCCCGTATTCGGTAACAGCATGAACCCGTTGTTCGAAGACGGCGACGTGATCCAGCCCTGCACCGCGGCTGTCACGTCCACCGAGATGAAACTAAACGCCGTTGTGGCCGCCACCCCAGTCGCTACCGGTGACCCGGTCGAAGGTGGTGTGCTTCCGTTGACCGCCAGTTCACCCCAGGTCGTCGAGGCACTCACCGTATCGATATTGATCGAGCCTGACGCACCTACGTGGTCCAGAAACAGCGTCAGAGTCGCCTTCTGGACCTGGCCCGCAGTCACACTCGCGGGCAGACTGCTCAGATCGAACTGTACTAACCCGATGCTGGCCGAACTACCCACAGTCACCGTAGCCGCGGTTCCGAAATTGGAGGAGTTGCCCGGCACGTAATAGGCGTCTTGCGATGGAGTCAACGTTTGTCCCAGGGCCAGCATGGGCACTAGGGCGAGTAAACCAGGCGCGAACCGGTTCAGGTTTTTCATTGGATCCCCGGATAATGTCGTGTGGGAACAAGCAAGGCAGAGCAGACTTAGTCTAAACGCTGGGGCGCGGTGGCGTCAACTAGCGGCGGCGTTGATTTTAGATCAACGATCATGTGCCGAAAAACACAAATACACGACTGGCAGCACGCGACTGGCCGTCAGTGCTCACTCGGGGAATGCGCTCAGGAAGCCGCCGCCCCCGGGTGCCGCACCGAGGCGGGAGATCACTGAACTCCCCAGTGTCCAGGTCGTGCTGCTGGTGGAGGGACCCACGGAAAACTGGTTCCACCCAGTGATGGTGCCCGAACAGGAATACATCGTCATGCCCGGCTCACAAGGGGCGGGTATCACCACCGTCGTCGTGCCGTCTGGGCCCAGCGCCTCATTGTTGTTGACGGGGCTGTTATAGGCGGCGATTCCGGTGGCTCCTGCGGCCCGTAAGAGTCGCCTTTCTGGACCCGGCCCGCACTCACACTCGCCAGGATCAGTAAGCCAAGAGCGAAACGATCAGGTTCTTCATTGGATCTCCTCTCTTGGCCGCCACTTTCTCTTCCAGTGATTGTGGCACAATCGATCCCATGACGCTCCGTATTCTGATCGCGTGCCTCACGCTAGCCGGCGCCGCGGCCCAGACCTTGCCGGTCAGCGGGAGGCGCGTACACCGCCTGCTGATTCACAACGCGACCGTGATCGATGGCAACGGCACGCCCGCCAGCGGGCCCAAGGACATCGTCATCGAGAACAACACCATCAGCGACGTGATCGCGCTCGACCCCGTGTCGCTCAGCCGTGGCGGCCGCGGCGGAGCACAGGCCGATGCCGCGATCGATGCCACCGGCAAATACGTGATGCCGGGCCTCATCAACGCGCATGCCCACCTGCAGGAAGAGCGCGGCGGCAAGCCCCAGCCCATCGAGTACGAGTTGAACATCTGGCTGGCCTGCGGCATCACTACGATTCGCGACGTAGGCAGCGACACCAAAAGGGCCATGGAGTTGCGGCGCCAAAGCGCGGAGGGCGAGATCGCCGCGCCGCGCATCTTCGTCTACCCCATGTTCGGCCGTCCGAAGGATGCCGCGGCCGCGCGCGCGCACGTCCGCGAGCTGAAACAGATCGGCGCCGACGGCATCAAGATTCTGGGAATCGATCGCGACACCATGCAGGCCATGGAAGACGAAGCCCACAAACTGGGCCTGCGCATCGCCCACCATGCGGGCGTGGAAGAGACCAACGCCTGGGACGATATCAAGTTCGGCACCACCAGCATCGAACACTGGTACGGCATTCCGGATGCCGCCATCGAGGACGGCGTGCAGCACTTCCCCTCTTCGTACAACTACAACAAGGAGACGGATCGTTTCCGCTACGCCGGCCACCTGTTCCGCGAGGCGAACCCCGAGCGGCTCACCAAAGTCCTCGAAGGCATGGTGCAGGCCGGCGTCGCGTGGGACCCCACCATGGATATCTACGAAGCCAGCCGGGATCTACAGCGCGCCCAGACGCAGCCGTGGTTCGCCGAGTACCTGCACCCCACGCTGGAAGAATACTTCCGTCCGAATCCGGCCAATCACGGGTCGTACTTCATCGGCTGGACTTCCACGGACGAGGCGTACTGGAAAGAGAACTATCGCCTGTGGATGGCAGCACTGCGGCAATTCGACCGTCTGGGCGGACTCATCGGCATGGGCGACGATGCCGGCTTCATCTACCAGATGTACGGCTTCGGCCTGATCCGCGGCATGGAACTGCACCAGGAGGCGGGATTCCACCCGCTCAAAATCATCCAGCAGGCCACGGGCAACAATGCCCGCATCCTGGGGCAGCAGGAACGGCTCGGCCGCGTCCGCGCCGGTTTCGCCGCGGACCTGCTGGTCGTCAACGGCAATCCCCTGGAGAATCTCAAAGTGCTCTACCCCACCGGAGTGGATGAAATCCGCGGCGCCAACGTCGTACACACCGGCGGCGTGGAATGGACCATCAAAGACGGCATTCCCTACCACGCCCCGGAACTGATGGCCCGAGTGAAACAGATTGTGGCCACCGCCAGGAAGAAAAACTAACCACAACTACAGTCTCTCGCCAAGCCGCAAAGGCGCGAAGATCCGCCAAGAACCCAAACACTTACCGGCCGGTCTCTGCGCC
This sequence comes from Candidatus Sulfopaludibacter sp. SbA3, assembly GCA_900290315.1. Lineage (GTDB taxonomy): Bacteria > Acidobacteriota > Terriglobia > Bryobacterales > Bryobacteraceae > Sulfopaludibacter. The sequence goes on from OKRF01000200.1 coordinate 2,773, forward strand.
CTCAAAACTCTGCTGAGGAGAGGCTGCCACTGACATTGGCACACTCCCAGAAACCCTTCTCTAAACTAAACCTCGGCGTCTCGGCACCTCGGCGGTGAATAATTGTTCTCTGTGCGTTCACAATCCTTCTTTGCGACTTTGCGTCTTTGCGAGAAATCGGCCCTCACCATCCGTGGCGGGGAGTCTCCGTGCGCGCCAGCGAAACCACCATGGGGCTCACCAGCTTGCGGTAATCGGCAGTCCGCATGTGAATCGCTTCGCGGTGCGTCCCCGCATTGAAGACGATTTCCGGCTCGGAGGCCAGGCTGCTATCCAGGTATACCGGGAGGTCGTAGATGCTGCCCACCGGCGGCATAGCTCCCACTTCGCAGTCGCGAAAGAGTTTTCCCAGCTCCTCTTCGGTCGCCAGGCGGACGTGAGGCGGACGTGAGTCAGCCCCAGGGCGAGCCGTACCTCCTGGAAATCCACCAGTTTGTTGGCCGGAATCACAATCATGTGATAGCCGCCATCCCCGAAAATCACCACAGTCTTAGCAACCTCCCGGCAGGGCAGGTGTTCCGCCGATGCGACCTCACGGGCCGTAAAGGCGCTGGGGTGAGTGGTCTGTGTGTATGCGAGGTGGTTGGCCTCGAGGACACTGCGCAGCTTCTGTTGAAGCGGCATGGCAACCTCCGCTGTGCAGATTGTACGCTCTTGAGCTTCAAGATAAAAGGGTCTTGTTTGTTTATTGCGCGTATAATGAAGCTGGATTCGAGGCTCTGTCATGGCTATACTCACCAGAATCCTGGTGCCGGTAGAGTTCTCACCGCGCTGCCAGGGTGCGATCCAGTATGCCGCCGCACTGGCCCGCCACTTCCAGGGCGAAATCGCCCTGCTCCACGTCGTCGTTCCGCCCTCTTCCGTTTACGGATTCTCGGAAGCTGCGGCTTACACCAACGCCCCCGATCTGCAGGCGGAAATCGTCGCCAGCCGCAAAGACCAGTTGAACACCTTCGCCGCCGGCGCCTTGCAGGAACTCCCAGTCACCCGCGTGGTACTTGAAGGCGATCCCGCGCATCTCATCGTGCAGTACGCCCGTCAGATCGATGCCGGCCTCATCGTCATGCCGACCCATGGACACGGCCCGTTCCGGCGCTTCCTGTTGGGGTCGGTGACCGCCAAGGTCATCCACGACGCGGAATGTCCCGTCTGGACCGGCCCGCACATGGAAGATGCTCCCCTTCCCGAAACGATCTGTTTTTGCCGCGTCCTCTGCGCGGTCGATCTGGGGCTCGACAGCCGGGCCGTCCTCGGCTGGGCCTCCGCCTTCGCCCGGGAGTACGGCTCCGAATTGGCCACCGTCCACGCCATCCCTTCCTCCAACACCCGGCTGGGCGGAGTGTATTTCGATCCGGACTGGTCCATTCACGTCGCCAACGATGCCCGCAAGCGCATCTCCGAAATACAGGAGGACCTCAAGATTAGCGGCGAAATCTCGATACCCGTGGGCGATCCGCCCCACGCCATCACCGCCACCGCTACCAACTGGAAAGCCAACCTGCTTGTCATAGGCCGAGGCCGCCACGGCGGAGTCCTGGGCCGCATCCGCACCAACGCCTACGCGATTCTGCGCGAATCGCCCTGCCCCGTAGTGGCGGTGTAGGGCGGAAAATCGGTCAGCCTGAACTGCGTCATTTTTCTAAGCCGCTCCCTGCCTCTCGCAAACATCGCGGAGAAGAAGATGAAGAGTGTTACTTTGCGCCCCGGCGAGAAAAGTGTTCTTTGACAGCCCTGAGTGGGCCGCGCTCTACAATCTCTCGCCAAGCCGCTAAGCCACTAAGCCGCCAAGAGAGAACCAAAAGGCCTTCCATCGTGGCTCTGTCGGCCCGCAGCAACAGCGATTCTGCCTCCCTGTTTCTGACTCCCTCGGCTCACATGCGTCGCCCGCTCCCTGCCTCTCGCAAACATCGCGGAGAAGAAAACCAAATGGCTTTTCTTTGCGGCTCTGCGCCTTTGCGTCTTGGCGAGATAAGTGTTCTTTGACAGCCCTTCAGTAAGCCGCGACTGTGCAATCTCTCGCCAAGCGGCCAAGCGTGTCAGTGCCGGAGTAAAACACCCGCAGTATTGCCGGTTTTGACGACGGCAACAACCGGCCC
>OKRF01000495.1 GCA_900290315.1 Candidatus Sulfopaludibacter sp. SbA3
GGCCGTGAATCAACGGGACGGCCATACCGCAGGCCATAGTGAACGGCTGGCATGCCTCAGTGTGACGCTGGGGATGGCGATGGGGTTGGATACCGAAAGCCTGCAGGCTCTGTACCGTGGCGGCTTTCTGCACGATGTCGGCAAAGTGGGCATTCCAGATGCGATCCTCTTCAAACCGAGCAGTCTCACTGCCCAGGAATGGGTTACCATGCGCAGCCACACGACCCGTGGAGAACAGATTTGCAAACACTTGACGTCGCTGGCACCTGTCTTGCCGTTGATCCGGCACCATCATGAACGGTGGGACGGCTCCGGCTATCCCGACGGCTTGCGCGGCGAAGAGATCCCGCTGCTGGCGCGCGTGCTGCAAGTTGCCGATATCTATGACGCACTGACAAACCCACGTCCCTACAAACCTGCGTTTTCCAGCCAGAAGGCGTTGCAGATTCTGCAGGAGGAGGCCGATTGCGGTTGGCGCGATCCCGAGGTGGTGAGGACGTTTTTCCGTCTCCAGGGCGGAGCGTTGTCGCCAGCCTCAGATGGAAATCTGAACGCCATGCGCGAATCGCTGAGTCATCTGCAGTAATGCAGGACAGACGCGGACCGACGATCGTTGCTGGTCGCCAGGCGCCGTCGAGCATACCCCTTCTCTCGAAAATCCGTTTGCGGTTTTATCCGCCTATTCGGCCGTGGAGTTGGGCTTCGTAGAGGCTGGGTGGCGTGACGTGATGTCCCTGGTGCTCCCAGAGGCCATCGGGGCGGGGTTGGAAGGCTCCCGGGTCTTTGCGGCCGATTTGACCGATGGCCCAGTTCTGCGCGGTGGGCGGGTTTTGGCAGATCAGCGTGCCTTCGCAGTTCCAGGCCACGTAATTGGCGCCAGCCCAGCCGTGGCCCGTGCCCATCCACTGGCGATCCTGAAAGGCGATGTTGGATTTGACGTTGTCGTACAGGCCGCCGACGCTCCAGCGGTGGTGGGGCTCACTGGAATCGTAGATGCGGTCGGAGGCGCATCGCAAAAAGACGTTGGGGCCGCACACGCGGGCGCCCACCACCCAATCGTGACGCCCCAGGCTGGACCGGCAATTGCGAACCAGGCAGAGTTGTCCATCGACGGCGAACGAATACCGGCGTTCTCCAGTGATCACGCTGACGGGTTCGAGGCACTCGCTGTCGCGAATGGTGACCGATCGCGATGCGGCGACGTGGACGCAGGCGTAAGCGAAGCAGCGGGCGGAGACCTCGCTCACCCAGGCGTTGACCGCGTGGGAAATGGCGATGAAGCGCCAGGAATGCTCCTCGTCCGATGTGTAGCGTTGGCCGCGATAGTCGGCGGTGATGGAGCGATCGAACTCGGAAATGCCGCTGAGGTTCTCCACGCCGACGTTGCGGATGCGGGATGCCTCGTCGAAATCGAGAACCTCACCGCCGCCCCACGGTTCCTCGATGGCGCAGGCGATGGGCGCGTCCACAGTGATGCGGCGTCCGGCGATGGCCGTGACGGTGCGCTCGAAATCGAGATTGAAGGGGGCCCACTGGCGAGTGCTGCCGGGCTCGCCGGGCCTTTCGGCGATCCGGTCCATGGCGATGCGATGGATCCAGGCGGCGTTGCTGTGCCTGCGAACGGCTACCACGCGGCCCGGGGTCAGGCCGGCGGTGGTGGAGACTTCAAAACTGCGGGCGCCCACCGGTACGTAAGCGTCGAGGATACGGCGGCCGGAGCGCGCGGTGGCGGCGGGAGCGCCGGCGAGTTCGATCAGGGGGCGCTGGCTCTTGCCGGCGGCAATCAGAACGGCATCTTTCTCACCACGCAAGACGACGCCGGAGGCGGCGACGTGGACGCTGCCTTCGGTGCGGTACTGGCCGCGGCGAATGAGGACGGCGCCGCGAATTCCGGACTCGTTCAGCGGCATAGCGGAAACACGATCGATGGCGTCCTGAATGCGTGCGGCGGCGTCACCGGCGGCAGGCGCCACCTCGGCTTTGACGGGGGCTTGCGGAATGGCGGCCACGCCTGCGCCATAGCCGGCGTACGAAAAATCGGGGATGGTGTTGCCGAGTTCGTCGGGCTTGTAGAGCAGTTTGCCGTCCGGGCCGGGATAGACGAATCGGCTGTGCGGGGCGGACTGCGCCGCGGCCGCTAAGGGAAGAGACAGGAGCACTTCGCGGCGGTTCAGGTTCATCGGGGCCTCATGTGGATTGTGCGCCAGAAGGAGATGGGTGGCAAGGGGGCTGAAGCCTACCTTGCCAAATCAAAACTGAAAGTACACGAACGGGATGGCCGTCTCCGATGCAGTAAATAGTTCGATGGCGAGCAGCGTGAGAACGGCGACGCCCGCACGCACCCAGGATGGCGCTTCGGCCAGACGAGTGGACACATTCCCGTACTCTTCCGCGAGCCCCAACAGAAGGGCCGCGATTGCCAGGCGCACTTGCCATCCGTTCCACAGTCCTGCCGCGGCAGATCGCGAGAACATCTGACCGTACACGAATGCGGCCCGCTGCAGATCCCCGGCGCGAAACAGCACCCACCCGGCGGAGACCAGCAGAAATGTCAGGATGGCGAGCGGGATCCGAATCAAGACCGTGGGTTCACGGCGTCCCCTCACCGCGCGTTCCACCGCCAGGAGCGCTCCATGGTATCCGCCCCAGAGGATGAAGTTCCCACTGGCTCCGTGCCAGAGGCCACCGAACAGCATCGTCAGCATCAAATTGAGGTACGTTCGCGGCGATCCTCTTCGATTCCCGCCGAGCGGTACATAAACGTAGTCCCGCAGCCAGCGGGAGAGCGTCATGTGCCACCGGCGCCAGAATTCCGCGATGCTCGCCGCAAAGTACGGACGCCGGAAGTTCACCGGGAAATGGAAGCCGAACAGAAGGGCAGTGCCGATGGCGATATCGGTGTAGCCGGAAAAATCGAAGTAAATCTGCAGCGCGAATGCGATGGCCGCACTCCACGCGGGCAACAGACCGGGGAGGGCAGCGGGCTTGGCAAAGTAGCGATCCGCCACGAATGCAAACTGGTCGGCGAAGATGAGCTTCTTTGCCAGGCCACTGAGGATCATTTCGACGCCGCGCAACCACTCCAAGTAAGTGGGATCCCGCATCGCCCACAGGCCGGTAAAGAACTCCCTGGCGCGAACAATCGGTCCCGCCACCAGTTGCGGGAAGAACGAGACAAAGAGGGCGTAGTCGATGAAGCTCGTAACCACCGCCTGTTCGCCCCGGTAGACATCGACCACGTACGAGATGCTTTGGAAAGTGTGAAAGCTGATTCCCAGCGGCCGAATGATGTGGAGTGGTGGCATCGCCGCGCCGGGCTGCACCAACTGGAACCAGGTCTGGCGCAGAAGGTTCGCGTACTTGAACCAGCCCAGCAGCCCGATGTTCGCCGCCAGACTCACCAGCACAGACTCACCAGCAGGGCCGTCTTTCTCCGGTGGCCGGATTGCCTGCCGATCACCCGCGCAGCCGTGTAATCGATGACGATCAGCCCGAGAATCAGGACAACGTACGGGGCTCTCCACGCCATGTAGAACAACAGACTCGCCGCCAGTAACAGATAGCGCCGCCACCCGAGCGGCAGCAGGTAGAAGAGAATCAGGACTGTGACCAGAAATCCGGCGAACTGCCAGGTGGTGAAGAGCACACGTTTACCGGATCCCGGCGAGTGCGGCCACGTTCCGGCCGAGTCGCTCGGAAAAGATGGCGCGTCCCGCGCGATTGAGATGCAGGCCATCGAAGAAGAACTCCGGCCGCTCCAGATCGCGAAACGTCGTGCGGTCCAGCGCGATCACGCCATCGCGGGGGAGCGCAGCGTTGAGGAAGTACGATGGCGTGACGCTCTCCGGCTTTGGCAGAGGCGCCCGCGGCAACTCGAGCAGGATCACCCGCGTCGGCGAGTTCCGGTAGAGATCGAAGATCTTCGGCAGCCACCGCTGCCGGTAGCGGGTGGTTTCCCCGGTGTACGGAGGCCAACTCGGCATTACGGTCGCCTGAATCGTGGCTCGCGCAGCGTCATCGATGCCGGGCGGAAAGGTGATCACGCGGCGTTCCCAATCGGCCTGAAGCCCGCGCAGGTCCCGGCCGATGCCCGGGAAGGCATTCAGGTCGCTGAGGCCGTGCTCACGCCATGCCGTCGCGCGCGCCAGCCTGTCGGACCACGACGCCAGCAGCTCGCGCACATCCCTGCCCAGCGCGACTCCCTTGAGAAGGCACCCCAGCAAGGCACGCCGTCGGTTCTCCGGCGATCGCATGGACGAAGCGAACTCCCAGCAGTCGGTCACTCGGAGCCGGCCAATGAGGAAGTTCAGATCGACGATCCGGTCCGCATAAACGTCCACGTAATCCTCATCGGAGTACTGGTCCAGGGCGAGAACGACCGCCGCGAAGCGCCGATGATCGGGATCGGCGTCGCGCAGCATGTAATACCAGTCGCGTGGCAACGTTCCGTTGATGCCCAGATTCCAGAAGTGCAGGTGGTGGCCAGCGGCGGCATCGGCCAGGCACGCGGAAAGCCCATGCCCGATGCGCGAATCGCCCAGGACTACGACCTCCGGGATGGAACCGGCGGGCCTGTGGGCGAGCCACCAGAGATATCCTTCCACCTGGCCCGCCGACGAATGCGGCTCCAGCCAGCGGTTGTACCATCCGGTGCGGAAGATGAGCGCCTCGACGGCGAGAAACGCCAGCAGAGTGGCCAGGGTCCACACAATGGCCGGGCGCAGATTCATCAGGCGGGGGAGAATTCCACCTTCTCGTACAGGTCGGAGAGCAAGACCCGGCAGCCGATGGATTGCAGTTCGACCGTATCGTGCAGGTCGCCGGCCGAGGTCAGCAGCCAGCGGCCATCGGACTGGCGCGTGAAGAGGTCGAGATGCACGCGGTCGGACGAAATCAGCAAGTATTCGCTCAGCGATTCGATGGTGCGGTAATGCTCGCTCTTGCGGCCGCGGTCGTAAGCTTCGGTCGAGGGTGATAGCACTTCGGCCACCAGATTTGGATTGAGCAGAGTGTCGCGCTGCTCGTCCAGGAATCGCCGGTCACCGCAAACCGAGACGACGTCGGGATACGTGTAGAGGCCGCTGGCCGCGATCTGTACACGCATGTCGCTTGGGTAGACACGGCAGTGACGGGAGCGAAGTTGCTGATGGAGGGTCGCAAACAGGTTGCCGACCAGCAAATTGTGCGGTTCCTTGGCGCCGGCCATGCCGAATGCGCCCGCCATGGCGAACATTTCGCCGCCGAAATACTCGCTCTTGAATTCGGCCTTGCGCTCGATTTCCAGGTACTCTTCCTCCGTGAGGAAGGTCTTAGGTTGCGTGGACACGATCCTGCTGCCTCTCTTCGACTAAGGTAGCAGATAATGGCCCGCCCTACGATTCGCGCGTCTCGGCGTGATGCCGCACGTCGATGCCCTTCACCAGGAACAGGACGTCTTCGGCGATATTGGTGGCGTGATCGGCGATCCGTTCCAGATTCTGCGCGATAAACATCAGGGCCACGGCGCGATTGATGGTGCTGCGCTCTTCCTGCATGAAGGTCAGCAGTTCGTCGTAAACGGCATCGCGCAGCCGGTCTACTTCATCATCGGCCAGCAGAACGTCGCGCGCCAAGTCGGCGTCGCGCCGTGCGAAGGCGTCCAGACTGCGGCGGACCATGCTCTCGGAGAGTTCGGCCATCCGCGGAATGTCCACCAGGGGGCGCAGCACCGGCTCCTTCATCAAGGTTAGCGCGCGCTCGGTGATATTGACCGCCAAATCTCCCATCCGCTCCAGATCGCTGTTCATCTTGATGACCGCCGTGAGGAAGCGCAGATCGCGCGCCATGGGCTGGAAAAGGGCCAACAGGCGCGTGGCCAACTCGTCGATTTCGATTTCCTTCTGGTTGATCTGGGCCTCCCCCCACATCACCTCTTTGGCGTGGTCTTCATCGCGCTCGACCAGGGCGTAAATGCTGTTGTGGATGGCCGCCTCCACAAGGCCGCCCATCTCAAGTAGCTTGCTCTGGAGTTCCTCCAGCTCTTCTCGGAAATGAAGCATCGTAAGTTCCTGCCGTGAGATTCGTACTGCGGCCGCTGCTGCCTGTGCCATAGAGTTTACCCGAATCGGCCCGTGATGTAATCTTCCGTCTCTTTTTTAGCAGGACGCTTGAAAATCACCGCCGTCTTGTCCACTTCAATCAGCCTTCCCATGAGGAAGAACCCGGTGAACTCGGCCACGCGGGCCGCCTGCTGCATGTTGTGCGTGACAATCACCTGGGTGCACGAATCCTTCAGGCTGAACATCAGATCTTCGATCTTGGCCGTGGCAATGGGGTCCAGCGCCGAACAGGGCTCGTCCAGCAAAAGCACTTCCGGGTCTACCGCCAGGGCGCGCGCGATGCACATGCGCTGCTGCTGGCCTCCCGAGAGCGAGTAGGCGGATTCGTGCAGCTTGTCCTTGACCTCGTCCCACAGCGCCGCGCGCTTCAGACTGTGCTCCACTTTGTCGTGCAGGGAGCCTTTGCCCTTGAGGCCGTTGATACGAATTCCGTACGCCACATTGTCGAAGATCGACTTGGGAAAGGGATTCGGCCGCTGGAACACCATGCCGACCCTGCGGCGCAAGCTGGTGACATCGACCTCCAGCACGTTTTCGCCGTCCAGCGTTACCGAACCCGCGGCGCGCGCGTGCCGGATCATTTCGTTGATGCGGTTCAGGGTACGCAGAAAGGTGCTCTTGCCGCAACCCGAAGGCCCGATCAGCGCGGTGATGCGATTCTCGGGAATTTCGATATTGATGTCGTGCAGCGCTTGAAAAGATCCGTAGAAGAAGTTCAGTCCCTTCACCGAAATCTTGGACTTGGCCGCGGCCCGCTTGTCGGGCGCGGCGGGCGCCGACTCCATGGGCCGCATGGTGATCTCGGGTTCCGGAACGGCAAAGTCTGGCGCAGATTCCATAATTACCCCTTTTGTACGGATATCCCTCGCGATAGGATGAAGCGGGCGGTGATATTTGTGACTAGCACCATGCCGATCAATACCAGACCTGCCGCCCAAGCCTGCCGGTGCCAATCGTCGTAAGGCGCGATGGCGCGCCGGTAGATCATGACAGGCAGGGCCGCGGTTGGCTCAGTTAGACGGCGCGCCCAAAAATTGTTGTTCAACGCGGTGAAAAGGAGCGGCGCGCATTCGCCGGCCGCGCGCGCCACACCCAGAATCATACCAGTGAGAATCCCTTTCATGGCCGCCGGCACCACAACCGTGGAGATCACTTTCCACTTCGGCGCACCCAGGGCCAACGCCCCCTCACGCAGCGCCCGCGGAACGGTGAGCAGAAACTGCTCTGTGGTGCGGAGCGAGATGGGCACTAGCATCAGGCTGAGTGCGAAACCGCCCGCTAGGGCTGAGTAGCCGTGCATCGGACGAACCACCAAGCCCCAGGCGAAGATACCGATCACGATAGAGGGCACACCATTCAGTAGATCCGCCATGTATCGGACCGCAAAAGCGAAGCTCTTGCCGCCGAATTCGGCCAGGTAAATTCCGCCCAGAAAACCCATAGGCAAGCCGAACAACGCCGCCAGACCGACCATGGTGGCGCTGCCCACAATCGCGTTCGCCATTCCCCCGCCCGATTCGCCAGGAGGCATTGGCAGCTTCGTTAGGAAATTCCAATCGATCGATTTGCCGCCGTTGTAAACCAGGTAACCCAGGATCAGAAAGAGAACCGAAACCGTCACAAGCGTGCAAATCCCAGTGAGGAACAGCATGACGCCGTTCACAATTTTGCGATATCTGAGCCGGTTCATGCGGACTGTGCCGTCCCTTTCCGGCTCGTGGCGATCACCAGCAAGCGCGCCAGCGCGTTCACGATAATGGTGACCAGAAACAGCACTAAACCCATTTCGATGAGTGCGCTAGTGTGCAGCGAAGTGCCAGCCTCCGCAAATTCGTTGGCGATCACCGCCGCGATAGTGTAACCGGGTGCAAACAGAGAAGCATGAATTGACGGATCGTTGCCGATCACCATAGTGACCGCCATAGTCTCGCCCAAGGCGCGCGCCAGTCCCAAAAAAATCGAGCCTAGGATACCGAGACGTGCGTAAGGGACCACTACCTGAAAGGTGGATTCCCACCGGGTTGCCCCCAGCGCCAGGGCAGCCTCCCGTTGATCGCGGGGAACCTCCATGAGCGACTCGCGGGAGATCGCGATGATGAACGGAAAGGTCATCACGGCCAGGACTACGCCGGCTGACAGGTATCCTACACCGATCGCTGGTCCCTGGAAGAACGGCAGGAAACCCAACGTGCTCTTCAGGAATGGTTCCCCATAGGTGCGCATCAGCGGGACGATCGTGAATAAAGCCAGCAGGCCGTAGATCACGCTCGGAATCGCAGCCAGAAGCTCTACCAGGAACGTGCAAGTCGAGGACACGGCCGGGGGAGCCAACTCTGACAGGAAGATAGCGGCACCCACGGCTAGAGGGATGGAGATGACCAGTGCCAGAATCGACGTCAGCACCGTGCCGTATATGAAGGGAAGCGCGCCGAAGTCGCCCGCCACGGGATCCCAATTGGACGTAGCGAGAAAGTGAAAGCCGAACTTTGTGCGGGATTCTGCGGATTGAACCCACAGCTCGTAGACCAGAAAAGCGGTCATTAAAAGCACGCTGGCCGCAAAAAGAAAGGTGACGAAGTGTGCGACTTCGTCACCGCCCCGCAAGCCGTACCACACGCGGCGAGCTCTCCCGGATTTGTTTGCCACAATCGCCGGTGCGGACATAGATGCCTACTTAATCTGCGAAATCTGCTTCATTTCCTGATCGACCACCGACTTGGGCAAGGGGGCAAATCCGAGATTCGCGCAGTACTTCTGGCCGTCTTTCAGCATCCACTTCAGGAAATCGACAATAACCCCCTTCTTCTCCGCATTCTCGATTTTCGAAGGAACCAGCAGCCAAGTGAAACTGGCATCCGGATACGCGCCTTTGCCCTTGGCGTCGGTGATGGACACCCGGAAATCGGCCGGCATTGTTTTGGCCGCAGCCGCAGCGGCCAGGGTAGTTGAGTCCGTCGTGGCCGTAACCCAATCGCCTGCCGCGTTCTTCAAAACCGCCGACTGCATGTTGTTCTGCAACACGTACCCCAATTCCACATAGCCAACGGCGCCGGGCGTCTGTTTCACAAAACCCGCGACTGCCTCGTTGCCCTGCTGCCCGATGCCACCCGGCCACTTCGGCTGTTTGCTAGTTCCCGGACCCTTGGCCCAGTCGGGGCTGATCTTGGTCAGGTATTCCGTGAAGACATACGTAGTCCCACTGCCTTCGGAGCGGTGGACCACCAAAATGTCGTCGCTCGGCAGTTTCACTCCGGGATTCAACTTGGCCAGCGCCGGGTCGTTCCACTTGGTGATCTTGAGCAGAAAGATCCCGGCCACCGTTGCCTGGTCCATTTTCAAGGGTTGCTTCACGCTCGGCAGATTGTATGTCACCACGTCCGCGCCCAACACTGTGGGAAAATGCAGCGGGTGGACCTTCATTTTTGCGATTTCGGCATCGCTCATTGGCGCATCGCTGGCGCCAAAATCGACCGTCCCCGCTGTGAGTTGGGTGATACCACCGCCGGAGCCGATGGACTGGTAATTGATCTCAACCTTGGGATGCAGTTTGTGGTATTCGCTGAACCACTTGGTATAGATCGCCATCGGGAAGGTCGCTCCCGCGCCGTTCATGGACTGCGCGGCGGCGATCCCCGTGAGGCCGAGAGCGGCCATGGTCGCCAGGACCAGAGTCTTACTGATTTTCATTGACAGTTCCTCCTTTTACGTTCGCACGTTGACATTACAGAGAGGTTCAGATTCTGTTACAAATCCGCTACTAACAAGCCAATCGGCCTTTACTTCACAGAAGGCGCGCCGCCCGGCAGCGTATACCGAAGATCGAAATACACCGTGTGGTCGCTCGCATGATCCAGGGCATTGGGGGCCACGTACCACGGAGTGCGCGTGGCGAATTCGTACTGCAGCATCAGGTTGATCGCACCGTAAGCGGGACTCTTCCACAATGTCTGGTTGATGCCGAACGTGTATTCGTTGACCGACCGGTTCTGGCCGTTGGACGAGCCCGTGTAGCCCCACCCCACCAGGCTGGTGCCGTTGGCATCCACCGCCACGTTCTTGCCGATATAGATCCCGCCGAAATAGAAGTACAGCAGGGTTTTCTGGATGGTCGCCTCAAAGCCATCCGTCGTGGTGAAGGTGTGAATCGGGCTCAGGCTGCCATCCGCGCGTACCACCACGTCCGGAGCATTACCGAAGAAATAACGGCCGATGCCATCGCCATACTGGTTGTTCGAGATCAGGCGCAAGCCCTTCGCCACTTCGAAGTTTCCATTGACTTCGCCGCCGTAGCCACCCTTACTGAAAGTCTTGCCCGAATTGGCCTGGCCGGTGGAGGTATTGTAGATCTTGAACTCGCGGGCGATGCCGCCGACTTCAAAGTGCACGCGGGAGTGGGGATCGAACGCCAATTTGGCAATCACATCCGGGACCGGGTTGGGGGTGCTCAGAAAGCTGGCAGTGCCGTTGTCCAACTGGGTGCCTCCCACAGCGCTCAGCGCAGCCGGCAACACAATCTGGCCGCCGCCGCCGTAGCCTCCCATGTACTGGTTGGGATTCTCCGCGGACAAACCGAACGTCACCTTATCCCCAGGGCCGTGATACAACACGCGGAATCCGGGCTGCCGGGTCCATGGCATGCCGATCAAGTAATTCACGTCGAAGACTTGGCTGTAGAAGATGTCTCCGGGCAGCGCCGAGATGCCTTTGCGGTTCGCCGAAAACATGCTCCAACTCTGGCCGCCGAGCACTTCCCAGCCGCCCTTGCGCATGCTCACCCACCACAGGCGCAGGCGCGGTACGAACGCACCATTGGTGACGCCGATGTTGTTGGTCCCTGCGGTACCCAGAAAGTCAGCCTCCAGATAGTTCAGGAATTGGACACCCTTCCAATTGCCGTCGATGCGGAAGCCGAACCGTGAGTTCTGGGGGCTGAACCGGAATTCGTGCAATTGACCGCCGGGAACCGCGTTGTCAAAGGGGATGCTGCCAAAGTTGCTGCCAATGCCCGAGCCGGCATTCTTGCTGCGCCACACGCCCGTGGCATCCAAAAAGCCAACAGGCATGAGGGTGATGTTGCCCAGCTTGAGTTGCAGGGGTGCCGGCTGGTCAGCGGGCGCCGCCTGTGGCGTCGGAGGCATGGGGGGGAGCAGTCTGGGACTCGCCATGGGAGCGGCGGGAGCCGGTGAGAGCTGGGAGCGGCGGGAGCCGGTGAGAGCATCGGCGTGCTGGAAGCCATCAGCCCGGTTGCCTGCGGCGCAGCGGGTTTGCTCCAGCCTTCGATCAGCTTCTGCTGATCCTTCAGCGCCTGGACGAGAGAGTCGATCTGCTTCTGCTGCTCGGCCAGCTTCGCCTTCAACTTTTCAATCTCGTTGGGATCGCTCCCCTGGGCCTTGCAGACGGGGAAAGATGCCCAAGCTATCAAGCACAACATCAGTGTACATTTTGAGAGTTTCATAGGGCGGAGTTACGAGTATAGAAGTCTAAAGTGACGAATCGGTGAACATCAGTTTGCGGAAAGGTTATTCTCTGCGGGTGGAAGGGCTACTGTAAACACCGATCCCTGGCCGAGCCGGCTCTCGACCGAAACGGACCCGCCCATCTGCTCTACGGCATGTTTCACAATGGCCAGCCCCAAGCCCGTTCCGCCGGTGGCCCGGGAGCGCGCTTTGTCCACGCGATAAAAGCGTTCGAAAATCCGCGGTAGGTCCCGGGAAGGGATTCCCAGGCCCGTGTCCCGTACGTGTACCATGGCGTGTTCCGTGGCGCGCGCCACATCCACGCGCACTTCGCCATCGGGCCGGTTGAATTTGATGGCATTGTCCAGCAGATTCACGAAGACCTGCTCCAGCCGGACCTCGTGGCCCAGCACGCTCAAGTCGTCGAAGGGACCGCAGACCAGGCGGATGCCACGGGTTCGCGCCACCGGTTCCACGGTGCGCAGCGCGTTTTCGAGGCTTTCCCGCAGCGAGATGGGTTCGGGCAGCGGCGGCTTACCGCTCTCCAGGGTGGAAAGGATAAGCAGGTCCGTCACAATATTGTTCAATTGGCGGGCCTTGGCCAGGATGATCTCCACAAACCTGCGGCCGGTGTCGGGCTCCTCCAGAGCGCCTTCCAGCAGCGTCTCGGCGTATCCGGAAACGGCCGCCAGCGGTGTGCGCAACTCGTGCGACACGTTGGCCACAAAATCCTTTCGGATCCGTTCCAGCCGTTCTATGTCGGTGACATCGTATAGCATGGCGATGGCGCCCCGGTGCGGATCGCCGGCAAGCGGCGCCACCTGCACTTCGAAACTCCGGGCGCCGGCCGCAGCCAGAACCAGGCGCTTCTGCTGCTGCTCCCCCGCAGCCAGTACGCCCGTGCACATCTCCAGAAAAGCGTGATCCCGCGCCACCTGGACCAGCGGAATGCCGGGAGCGATGGGCAGGCTCATCCCCATCAGTTCCGCGAAAGCGCGGTTGACGAAGGTGATACGCAGCAGCGGATCCACCGCCACTACCGCTTCCACCATGCTGCTCAAGATCGCTTCCAGGCGAGCGCTTTCCCGCTGCGTGGTTTCCACCATGACACGCACTTGCCGCGCCGAAAGCTGCAACGAGGAAGCCAGAGCCGCCATTTCGTCGCCTGCCGGTGTGAAGTTCCAGTCCTGGCTGGGACGTAGCAGCGTTTCCATGCTCCGCCGCATTTCCCGCGCCTGTCTGGATGTTGAGTGGTAAAAGATAGCTGCCAGGGTAGCCGCAGCCAGGCCCATCAGCAGACTGGCCAGAAGCACCATCAGCATGCCCACGTGCGGAAACATCACCTTCAGTAGCACCAGCGCAAAGCCCGTCAGCGCCGTACCGGAGACGATGGATGGAATGGGTGCTAATCCCCGAGGCATGCCAACTCACTCTAACCCGCCCAGGTTACAAAGCAATGAACTCCCCCGCAACGCCGGCGATCTTGTCGCCGGTCGGGTAACGCCGGCGATCTTGTCGCCGGTCCGGCCCTCTACGCCACCTGCGAAGCCTCCCTTTCGGAGTTTGCCAGTGCCGCGGCGTACCGCTGCACCTCCGCGAGCGACAAGGTCACCAGGCTCTTCTCCATGTCTTCCCCGGTCTCCACCAGATGCAGTAGATGCGCTGCCGCCAGGCGGGCGCACCAGGGGTCGTCCATCTTGCGGGACGTCTCTTTACTCACCTTTACCAGGTCGGCATGCGGCAGGGCGATGGTCTTCTCCGTCTTCCCGCCATCGTCTTCCACCAGAATGAATTTCACGTCCACGGTATCGGCATGGCGAATGGAGATCGCCGTTTGCAGCCACTTAAGCAGCACCTGGAACTTGCGGCCGAATGGATCCGGTCCGGCTTCGAACTCGCGGAAATTGAGCATCTCCGGTTATTTTACAATGGCAGCATACCCTACATGCTCGTAGCCGAACTGATTGCCCCCCGTCAATTCCGCCTGACGGAACAGACCATCGACAAGCCCGCACCCGGTGAGGTGAGAGTCCACGTGGATGCCGTTGGCATCTGCGGATCCGATGTCCATTCTTATTCCGAAGGAGCCATCGGCGATACGCCCTGCACATATCCCATGGTGCTGGGACATGAACCCGCCGGCACTGTGGTGGAGACCGGCGCAGGTGTCGCCGGATGGTCCGCGGGCGACCGCGCCGCGCTCGAGCCTGCCCTGTATTGCTACCACTGCGAGTTCTGCCGCAGCGGCCGGCACAATCTCTGCGCCCACATTCAATTCCTCAGCAATCCGGGCACCCCGGGCTTCNNCGCCGGACCCATCGGCCTCTACACCATCGCCTGCCTCCGGCTGGCCGGCGCCTCCCGCATCTGGGCCGTGGAACCCGTAGCCCACCGCCGGGAGATGGCCAAGACCATGGGCGCGAGCGACGCTGTAGACCCCAACCAGATCGACGCCGTGCAGTTCATTCACAAAGAGACCGGTGGCCGCGGCGTGGATTGCGCTATCGATTGCGCCGCCAAAGAGGACACCACCAACTACGCCATTCAGGTGGCCCGCAATGGCGGCCGCGTGGTGCTCACCGGAATCCACTCGGCCGCCTTCGTTCCTTTCGAAGTCTCCCCCATGCGCCGCAAGGAACTGGCCATCTTCAATGTGCGCCGCAGCAATCACGAATCCGAAGCCGCGCTCGAACTGCTGGTGAACCAGACCGATTGGTTCGGTCCCCTGGTCACCCACACGCGCCCGCTCGAAAGCATCGCGGAAGCATTTCGCGTGGTGGAAGACTACGCGGACGGAGTCGGCAAAAT
Organism: Candidatus Sulfopaludibacter sp. SbA3; assembly: GCA_900290315.1. Lineage (GTDB taxonomy): Bacteria > Acidobacteriota > Terriglobia > Bryobacterales > Bryobacteraceae > Sulfopaludibacter. The sequence goes on from OKRF01000495.1 coordinate 14,363, forward strand.
GGTGGTGGTTTCGCAGTAATGCGCCAATGAATCCGTTAGAAATCCCGCCGGCCAGCAACTAATCTGGGCAGAGGATGAGCCAGGATTCTCTGTACACGCAGGCAGCGGAGGCTTATGGCCGCTCGCTCGACCGGATCGCGCGAGCTTATGAGCTGGATCCCGAAGTACGCCGCGACCTGCTCCAGGAAATCCATCTCCATTTGTGGCGCAGCCTCGCGCAATTCGACGGGCGCTAGGAACATGGGTGTACCGTGTGGCGCACAACGTAGCCGCCGGTCACGTGATCCGGCAGCGCCGCCTCCGGAGCAAGCTCGTGAGCATCGAGGATACCGCAACCATACCGGACAGCGGGCAGGGTGAACGCGCCGCCAGCCGGGCCGTAGCGCTCGGCCGGCTCTCCCTGTTGATCCGACGCTTGAAGCCGCTCGATCGCCAGATCATCGGTTCCAATCTCACGGGTATGGACGCAGGTTCCATCGCCGAGGTGGCCGGGCTGTCGCCGGCCAACATGGCCATGAAGGTTCACCGGATCAAGAACATCCTGAGACGCTGGTTTGGCGAGGGTGGGCTTCCTGAGTGAGTTCCCCATGAACGACCCGCGAAATGCCTGGCAAATCCAGGTTCCGCGGATGGGCCGGGGAGTGCTGAGTCTCCGGGCGCTTTATTTCGCCTGGCAGGCGTTCCAAATGGATTCGGCCCGGCAGGTTAGCGCCGGATGCCACGTTAAGCACTTCCCTTGAGTTTTGTAGAAGCGAACTGGAGAAGCGGCACGACTACGGCTGGCACATCTGGCGTAGAGCCGGTCTAACCTTTTGCTTTCTCGGCCCGCAACCCAAGAGTCCTGTTGAATGCTCTTCCCTTCTTCGTTCTCCTCATCGATTGGGTCGCGGCCTTCCTCTACGCGAAGAGCGGAGCCGCAAGAGGCTGCAACAGGATATCGCCGGGTTACGCGCGTTTGAGAGAGACCACTAACCCTTTAACCCTCGGAGGCGCGATAAAAATAAATCAGATCAGTGGCGGGAGGAGTATGCCCCATGCTGCGCAGGAATCCCGCGACCTGTCCGCGATGGTGCGTCCCATGATTGACCACGTGCAGCACCAGTTGCCACAGCGGCTCCGACCACAGCCGGCCCTTCATGTCGGTATACGAGAGTAACTCCCGCGCCTTATCGTCTGTAAGACCCACGGCCCATTCGCGCCAACGCTGGTGAAGAATGGGCCAATGGTTCTGCAGTACGGAAAGATATCGATCTGCTGGTGTAATGAAGCCCGGGTGCGGTGACCCGGAAAGCCGCGAGAGCCACAGCCGATCCGCGGCGAACGTGTGGACCAGAGTCCCCAGAACGCTGCCGTCCGCGGTGCCAAAATCGCGATTCAGTTCCTCTTCGTTCAGTTCTCCCGCCGTCTGCACCAGGCGTTGACTCGCCCAGGCGGTGTATTCGATATGAGTGCGCAGGGCATCGGCGGAAACGGACATAGGTAAATTCTATCGCCAACCCGGCAGAAGGAGCGCTGACGCTAGCCTCCCAGTTCGATGCGGAAGGTGGCGCCCTTACCCGGCTGGCTCACCACGAAGATGCGGCCTTTGTGGTCGCTGACCACCGATTGCACAATCGCCAACCCCAAACCGGTGCCATGTGTTTTGGTGGTGTAGTACGGGGTGAACAGGCGTTCGCACTCTTCCGGCGTGAGGCCCTGGCCGGTATCGGAGACTTCCAGGCGGACGCCGCCGCCGGGCAGACTGGTGGTACGTACCGTCAGCGTTCCGCCCTGTGGCATGGCGTCGATGGCATTGAGTACCAGGTTGCGCAGGACGCGCGTCATCTGTTCGTGGTCGGCGGGAATGGGGCGCAGGCGGGAATCGAGTTGCAGGTTCGCCGTTACCCGCGCCTGGGCCAACTGTGCGTCGAACAACCTCATGGTCTCCGCGGCCATGGCGTTGAAATCGAGCGGCTGCATTTCCGGCGCGGGCATTTTGGCGAAATCGCTGAAGCGTCCGATGATCTGCTTCAGATTGGCGAGCTCGGCCAGCAGCGCGGAGGTGCCTTCGCGAAACACCTCGTCGAACTGCTCCGGGTACCGCTCGCGCGCCCGCTGCATGTTCTCGACGGTGATCTGCAACGGAAAGAGCGGGTTCTTCAACTCGTGCGCCAGGCGCCGCGCCAACTCGCGCCACGCCGCCACCCGTTCGGCCTGTAGCAGGCGCTGGCGCTGCTCCACCAGTTCGTGAGTCATGCCATTGAAAGCGCGCGCCAGTTGGCCGATCTCATCGGCCGAGGACACCTCCACCGTCGTGTCCCAATTGCCCGCGGCGACTTTCCCGGCGCTGGCGGCCAGGCGACGCACCGGCCGCGTGATCCGCGCAGTAGCCCACCAGCCCAGCAACACGCCCATCAGGATGCCGCCCAGCGCTACGAAGATGCCAGTGCGCCGCACCGAGGCTTCCAGTTCCACCAGGGCCCGCCGCGAACTGCCGATGAGCAGCACGCCCAGCAGATTGTTTTCGTAGCCGGGCAGCGCCGAAGCGTGAAATGTTTCCGCGTCGGCGCCGCTCCCGATCGTCTCCACGGCATCGCGGTGTTGCCGGATCACCTCGTCGATCAGCGGCCGGAGTGGGGCAGCATCGCGCACCGCGCCATGCGCGTCGATCAGTTCCGCGGGCGAAAATTGCGGCTGCAGATTGCGATACAGCAGCGCCCGCATGCCCGCCGGCAGCACCAGGGTGGATAGGAAGCCGCTGTCCAGGATCTGCCCGCCGACTACGTAGAGCTTCTGGTCTCCTACGCTGGTGATCCCTACCGCGACCAGCGAAAGCACCACTCCATCCGGCACCTCTTCCCGCTTCAGAAAAGCTCCGCGCGACTTCCACTCAGCGTCGCCAGTGAGCCATTCCTCTTTGTACCCGAAACGCATGGGCCATTCCGCCGACGAGATGATGGAGGTATCGGCGGCCACCAGTTCCAACAGATCCAGCGCGTGGCTGGAAGCTAGTTGCGGAGCTTCGTTGACAAACCCGGAAGTATCGGAGGAACTGGCTATATTGACCGCGGCGTCAGAGTTGGCAATGGTGGTGACTGCCCGCACGATCTCCCCTTTCCGCCGCGTAAATTCCTTTTGAAATTGCGCCACCAGCGCATCCACGCGCTGCGCTTCGGTGCCTTCGAAGCTTTCGCGCGTGATGCCCGAAATCAGCCACTCCACCAGCCCTACCGACGCCACCACCGCCACCGTGAAGATGAGCAGCAGGCGCGTGCGGAAGGTCACGGCCGGCCGCCTTCCACCCACAGCGTTTCGAAGCGCCACTCGCCCAGAGGCGTGATGCCCGGCGCGCCTTTGACTCGTGGGCTCACCAGGTAGACGTCCGGCAGATGGAACAACGGAATCACGCGAAAGCCTTCCAGCAGGGCGCGCTCGGCGGCGTAGAGCGCTTCCGGCGTGTCGCTGCGCGCGGGCTCCGGCAATCCCACCGCGGCGGCGAGGGCCGCCAGCGCGCGCACCGGATCGGCGGAGGAGATGCGCGATTCGAGCAGTCTCACGTCGGCGCTGTTGCCTGGGGGCACCACCGAAACCGTCAAACCGGCGTCGCGGGCATTCAATACGATGCGGTCTGCGATGCTCCGCAGGGCGGGGTCTTCCACCGCCAAAGAGAGCGCCCGGGCCGGCGCTGCGACGCCGCCCGACAGGCCGCGCGCCCGGTTGAGATCCGCCGAGGAGGGAAACAGAAAGGCGTACCCGGAGAGCCATTGCGGCAGGAGTGCTCCAGAGATCTCACCCTGACGCTGCAACAGAACTCGATGGATCGCGTCGCGATCAATCGCCAGTGCCAGCGCTTCGCGCACGCGAGCGTCCTCTACCCGCGCGCCAAACGCCAGCGCCACCAGGCGCACCGGCACCGATGACCACACTCTTCGCCCGCCCTGCAAGCGTGGCACTTCGCCCAAGCCGACCTGCACGATGTCCGCCCGCCCCAAGTTCAGGTCGGCCAACTGCTCCCGCGCGCTGCGTGCCATCTCGATTTCCACGGTATCCAGGAATGGACGCCCGCCGGCGGCACTCTCATCGGCGGCGAAGACGGCGCGGTGTCCCGCTTCCCATCGAGTGATGGCGAAACTGCCGAACAGGTCCGCCATGCCGGGTCCGGTTTGCGGCGGATCGGGAGCCTGGACGGCTTCGCGCAACTCCACGCGCAGCGTTCCGCCGTAGCGTGGCCGGGTGGCGGCTGCGGCGCAGGCCGCCAGCACCAGGCACCATGCGCCCCACTTACCCACCGCACACCACCGTGAGCAGATAAGCCGCATACTTTCCCGAGGCCAGATCGCGCACTACCGCCAGGACTGCCTCCGGGCCGGAAGGCCACAAAGCGGTGACAGGCCCGGTCATGGCGATGGGGCCGGCCAGCGGGATGGCGAATGCCTGCACGGCATCGGGTTCACTGCCGTCGCTTGGCCGGGTGGCCAGAATCTGCGCGCCGCCGCCGCAGTGCGCGCTGGTTCCGGCGATATCGCTGCCCCAGCCGGCAAACGAGCTCACCGGGTCGAACGAGCCATTAAAGATTTGGATGCGGCCATCGAGCATGGCGGCGAGCCACAGTGGCCGCCCCTGTTCTTCCACGGCCGCGGCGCTGTAAAACGGAGCTACCTGCTTGCGCAGTCCGGTTTGCAGGACCACGTGGCCATCGAAGTAGTTGCGGGTCGCGGCGAAATTCGCCAGCAGCATCGCGCGGCTGCCCGATTCCAGCACCCATGGCTCGTCGCCCGGCTGGCACGCGAGAGTGAGGGCCGGCTCCACCACGCCGCTGCACGCGAAGCCGGGAAGAAAGGCCTGGAAACCGGAGGGGGTCAGGCGCAGATGGCCTCGCGCATCGTGAGGCTGGGGCTTGCCCGCCAGCGCCAGCGATTGCCGCGCCTCCCACATGCCGTTGGGCCGGCCATACAGTGTGACGCGGGTTGGCGAAAGCACCAGCATGGCATTACCGGGAAACGCGACATCCAGAATCTGCTCATCCTGTTCCCACACCGGTTTGCGCTCCAGAGAAATTCCCTGAGTAGCGGCGGTGGCCGGCCCGGAGCGCTTCCAGGAGGCAAACCAGACCCGCCGGTCGTCACCGTTTTGCGCCTCTTCCACCAGCAGGTACTGCGAGTTGGTCTCCGAAAGGGTGATGCGAACGGAGATTTGAGCCGTCTGGCCAATGCGGGAGCCGGCTTCCTGCATCGCGGTTTCGAAGGCGGTGCGCGCCTGCGCCAACTCCGCGGAGCCGAGCGAGGAGACGTTTCGCCACGAAATGGAAACCGGTTCGCCCCGATTTCCAAAGCCCGCAGTCTTCCGCGCCAGTTGGAGCAGCACCGTTGAGATCTTCAGAAGCTCTGGCGGCCGAGGCAAGGAAGAACAGGAGCGCGGAGAGGACCGCGTGCCAACGCTTCACGGCTGCGATCATAGCACATTGCGGTTCGTTCCCCCTGCCATGATGCGGATCAGCCCGCGCAGGCAGGTCCGCGCCACGAAAAAGGATACCGGAAAAGTGATCGCCGCCATCAGGACACAACCCACGAGGCTTGTCATGTTATTGTTGCTCCCCGGTAACGGCTGCCACTGTGGCTACCGGAGCCGCCGCGGGTGCAGCCTGGGTGGCGGTGCCGAAGATCTGGGCCGTCTCGGTGGTCCGCTCGCCGTAGAGTTCCACCTGGTCGCCCGTGGTCACCAGGGTGAACAGCTCTTCGATATCGCGATTGCGCAGCCGGATGCAGCCGTGCGAAACGTTGTGCCCGATGGACCCGGGAGCGTTCGTGCCGTGGATGCCATACCCCTTCAAACTCAAGCCCAGCCAGCGGGTGCCGATGGGGTTGTTGGCGCCCGGGCGAACGATCTTGCCTTTGCCGTACCAGGTGGGATTTGCCAGCGCCTCCACGATTTTGAAACTGCCCGTCGGGCTAGGCGATTGCGGGGCTCCTACTGCCGTGGCGAAGATCTTCACTACCTTGCCCTCTTGCATGACCGCCAGTTTGCGGTCTGGGATGCTCACCACGATCCGCTTCACTGGCCGAGTCTGATTTTCCTGTGCGAGCGCTTCCGCGGTGGCCATCAAAAGAACGCTGGTGAAAGCTGCCAGCTTCCTGACTTGATCTTCAACTCTGAGCATCTTTCGCTCCTCCGTAACGCGGAGCAAGAATGCAGGTGAGGGGCCGAACCCTAAGTTACTGGCGTAGTTGAGTGGGGCCCGGTGCGGGCCGTGTCAGCGCCCACACGCGTGGGACGAGTAGGACAGACGATCGGTTTGTGTCGTCTGTCTTCTTCCGGGAGAGATCTTGACAGACGACACAAAACGATCGTCTGTCCTACTGCTAATTCAGCACCGGCTCCATCAGGCGAATGATCTTTTTCTGAATGGCGTATTGCACCAGTTGCGCCTTATTATGGATGTCCAGCTTGCGCATCAGGTTGAACTTGTGCGCCTCCACGGTCTTGACACTCAGTTGGAACGAGGTGGCGATTTCCTTCACGCTGCGGCCTTCGGCCAGCATCTTGAGAATCTCCCGTTCGCGCTTGGTCAGGGTGCCGAAACGCGGCTGCCGCGGAGTTCCGTCGCGGCCATGCGCTCGAAAATCGGCTACCAGGCGCGTCAGCAGGCGCGGGCTCAGGCAGTTGCCGCCGCGGTGCACCTCGCGGATCGCAGTGATCAGTTGATCGGCCGGACTCTCTTTCAGGATGTAGCCGCTGGCGCCCATATCGACGCATTCCGCCAGGTAATCTTCATCGTCATACATCGAAAGGAAGACCACACGCGTTTCCGGCCGCTCCTTGCGAATCTGCCGGGTAGCTTCGAAGCTGCTCATGCCGGTCATACCGATGTCCATGAGGATCACGTCCGGGCGCGTCTGCCGGGCCAACCCCACGGCGTCGGCGGCGTTACCCGCTTCACCAATGACCTCGATGTCGGGTTCAGCAGAAAGTAAAGTCCGGATACCCTGCCGGAACAATGTGTGGTCGTCAGTTAGAAACACGCGAATCTTTGCCATTAGGCGCCTCTGGGGCGGAATTTCGCGGCAATTGGAGAATTACGGATGCCCCTTTTCCAGGAGCGCTACGCAGAGCCAGCGTCCCACCCAGGAGCGCCGCCCGCTCCCGCATGCCAGCCAGGCCGAATGACATCGGCTTTTTCCATGCCGTTTCCGCACAAAAGCCGGCGCCATCATCGGAGACGCTCAGCCTGACAATACTATCGGCGGCTCGCAAAGAAAGGTTTACATGTGTCGCCTGAGAATGTTTGGCGATATTCTGCAAAGACTCCTGGGCCACCCGGAAAATCACCTCTTGCGCCGCAGGAGACAGCGCTGCAGCGGCCGCCGAAACCGTCAGGCGCAACTCTGCCGCATGCATTTTCTGAAATCGTGCCGCCAACTGGTGCAGCGCGCGCTTCAGCCCCAAACGGTCCAGCACGGCCGGACTCAGGGCCGCGATGATGCGCCGCAGTTCGGTCACGGTACGTTCGGTGATGCCGCGGGCTTCCGCCAGCCGTTCCCGCAACTCCGGCGCCGCCTCCCGTTCCATCAGTTCCAGTTGCAGACGTAGCAGGAGCAACGACTGCCCCGCTTCGTCGTGGAGTTCCCGCCCGATCCGCCGCCGTTCCTGCTCTTCGGCATCGCGCGATGCTGCCTCCAGCCGCCGGATCTCACTCTCCATCCGCACTCGCTCCATCGCCTCCCGGCAGCGTCCGGCGGCCGATTCGAGCAGCGCCAGTTCCCGCGGCAGCCAGCGATGCGCCGATGCAAAGCCAAACTGGACCACTCCGACGGGCGGCAGCGGATAAGACCAGTACGACGCATACCTTCCCTGCATTTCAGAATCGGCGATCAGCCGCTCTCCGGCTCGCCCGCCCTCGATATACAAAGGCCGCGCCAGCTTCCCGATAGGTGAGCGCAGCATCAGCCGCCCAGCCCGTGCGCGAAACGTCTGCGTCAGAATGCGCACGAAACGGCGCAGCAGATCTTCCACACCCTCCGCTTCCACTTCGGCGCGATAGATTCCGAAGAACGCCTGCGACTCCGCCTCGCGCACCTGGTAATAGGCGTGATTGAGCGTCAGAGTGGTAGCGAGTTGCAGTTGTTCGCGCGCCGGCTGGAACTTGCCTTCCAGTTGCGTGTCGAGCAGCCCGCCGAAATCGCGCAGGACCTCTTCGACTTCCGCCGGCGGGACGTTCAGTTTGGCGAGACGCCGGCCGTTGCACTCCACCTGCAGGAGGAAGCGGTGCAACGCGCCCATCCGCGCGGCCGCCGCCGGCGTGATCGCCAGAAACGCGCTAATCTGTGCGGCGTCATACGGGCGTTCCTGTAATAATCTGGTGAACTGCCGGTCCAGCCGCCGAACGGCAGGCCCAACCGCGCCGATCATCCGCAAAATGTGTCTCCGCGCCGCGGGAGTGAGAATCAGAATCGTACTAGCCATTGAGGGTTAGGATCGGCGGACAGGCGGGAAGACTTTAGCCGGCCGGGCGGGACAAGCTAAAGTCTGTCCCCACCTCAAAACCCCACGTATTGCACTTCTTCTTCGATTTCGATGCCGAAGCGCGAGCGGACCCGGTCCTTCAATTCCCGAATCAGGGCAACCAGATCCGCCGCCGTACCTTCTCCGGCGTTGTAGATAAGGTTGGCGTGATAGGCCGCCACGTGGATATCGCCGCGCTGCATCCCCTTGGCGCCCACCTGCTCCAGGAACCAGGCCGCCGGCACTTTGCCTTCGCGCCCCACCGCGGCCGGCACTTCCGCGGCCACCGCCGGCGGGAGTTCGCGCAGCAGCAGATTCTTGAAAATGCTGCCTGCGCACTTCATGGTCACAGGAAACTTCTCATTGCGGATCTGGAGAATGTCTCGCGAGATCTTCTGCAACTCCCCGGCTTCGGCCGGCTCCAGCCGCAACTCAGTGGAAAAGATGATCCACTCTTTGTGCTTCTTGAAAATGCTCTCGCGGTAGTGAAACTCGCATTCCTCGCCGCTGAACACCCGCACGTCGCGGCCATCGAAGAAACGCACGCGCATCACGCGCTCTGAAATGGAGTGGCCATACGCGCCGGCGTTGCCATACACCGCGGCGCCCACCGACCCCGGGATGCCGGCCAGCGTCTCCAGGCCCTTGAGGCCGCGCGCGTTGGCGAAATCGACCAGACCCTGCAGCACCGCACCGGCATCGGCCATCACTCGATGGTTGGCCGCCTGCAGGCTGTCCGCGCGATAACGCAGCACGATGCCGCGAAAGCCTTCGTCGGAAACAATCAGATTCGTGCCGCCGCCGATGACCATCACTGCCATGCCGCTCGCGCGCGCCGCGTGCATGGCGGCCACGAAGGCCTCGGCACTGCAGGTCTCGGCATAAATATCGGCTGGACCTCCGATGCCAAAGCGCGTGTGGCGCGCCAGCGGAGTGCTGGTGGAAACAGTTAAATTAGGAATCTGGTCGAGGCGTGCCTGCGCCTCTTCGGGAGTCGGCATCAATCTTAATTATAGGGGAGCCCTTTTTATGAAATCCGCGTTTTCCGGTTTTCCACCCGAGGCCATGCAGTTCTTCCGCGGCCTGGCGCGCAACAACAATCGCGATTGGTTTCTGCCGCGCAAGGCCATTTTCGAGGAGAAGGTGAAGCAGCCGATGCGCGAACTGGTGGAACTGGTGAACGCCGGGATGAAATCCTATGCGCCCGACCATGTCACCGCACCGGACAAGGCCATCTACCGCTTCTATCGCGACACGCGTTTCANNCCATGTCACCGCACCGGACAAGGCCATCTACCGCTTCTATCGCGACACGCGTTTCAGCAAGGACAAGACTCCGTACAAAGACCGTATCGCCGCAACGTTTCCGCGCCGCGGCCTGGCGCGTCACGAAGGCGCCGGATATTATTTCGCCGTTTCCCACAAAGAAGTCGCCATGGGCGGAGGCGTCTACATGCCGATGCCGGACACCCTGCGCGCCATGCGCGAACGAATCGCCTTGCACCCCGTGGAATTCCGCAAGCTCCTCGCCAGCAGCGGAGCGAAAAAACTGTACGGAGCAGTACAGGGCGAACAACTGGCCCGCGTTCCGAAAGGCTTCGCCCCGGATCATCCCGCGGCCGATCTGCTGCGCTACAAACAGTTCCTGTTCTACGTGGAACTGCCCCCGGAAGTCGCCGCCACCCGCGAAATTGCTGTTACAATCAACAAACATTTCCGCGTGATAGCACAGTTCGTGGAGTTTTTGAACGCACCGTTTGTGGAAAAGAAGAAAAAGCTGGATGTCAAGGAGTTATTTCTCTGAAGAAGGCGGAAATGTGGCGCGCTACAGCTTAAAATAGAGGTCGGTCACG
>OKRF01000202.1 GCA_900290315.1 Candidatus Sulfopaludibacter sp. SbA3
GCCAAAAAAACGCAAGGATTGATGGGATAAGAGCGAAGGCTCGATTCGAAACCCGGTAGTCTTGATTTGAGGACCAAAGACGCTGGGAAGAAAGGAGCCTTCGCAATGATGATTATAGGGTGTGATTTCCATCCCAGCTGGCAACAAGTGAGTTGGGTGGATACGGAGACCGGGGATTGCGGGGAACGGAAGCTGGTGCATGCCGACGGTGACGCCCAGCGGTTCTATCAGCAACTGGCGGTGCCGGTGCTGATCGGCATGGAGGCGACGGGCAACAGTCAGTGGTTCATCGAACTGGTCGAGGATCTGGGGCATGAGATCTGGATCGGCGATGCAGCGCAGATCCGGGCCAGTTACGTGCGCAGGCAGAAGACGGACAAGCGGGACGCGGCGCATATTTTGAAGCTGGTGGTGGAAGGCCGCTTTCCGCGTTTGTGGACTCCGGACCGGGAGCAGCGCGATCTGCGGCAACTGGTGTTGCATCGGCACAAGCTGGTGATCATCCGCAGCCGGGTGAAAAACGAACTGCAACACCTTTCCTTGAATAAGGGAGTGCAGCGCAAGCACAAGCTGTGGAGCCAGGCGGGACAGAAGATGCTGCGCGAGCTGCCATTAAAACCGTGGGCTTCGTGCCGGCGGGAAGACTTGCTGGGATTGCTGGCGATGTTGCATCAGCAGATCGGCCAACTCGACGATGCGGTGCAGCACGCGGCGGAAGAAAATCCGCAGGCCAAGTTGCTGATGACGCAGCCGGGCGTGGGTCCGAACACGGCGCTGGCGTATGTGCTGACCATCGGCGACGCGAGTCGTTTTCCACGGGGCAAGCAGGTGGCCAGTTATCTGGGACTGATTCCGCGCGAAGAAAGTTCGGGCGGACGGCAAAAGCTGGGATCAATCACCAAGCAGGGCAACCGCATGCTGCGCTCGCTGCTGGTGGAAGCGGCGCAGGTAGCAGTGCAACACGATCCCGGATTACGCAAACAGTATTTGCATCGCTGTCATCAGAAGCCGAAGGGCGTGGCCAAGGTGGCAACGGCGCGCAAGTTAGCCGTACGACTCTACTGGATGCTGCGCACGAACGTGGCGTATCCAGAGATCGTTGGCATCGAGAGCAGCTCGGGGCTGCCCCTGGTCGGCGCAAGCTAGACCGCAGGATTGATTGGGCGCTCTCGCATCCCGCACGAGGCGGGATGTTCGCATAGAAGAATCATGGTTGATGGTTAGGCCGAATCGATGGTTGGTGGAACGATCTTTTTAGAACGAGCTTCCACCGGTGGGTGATTCAGCGTGAGATTTTCATTTCCAGAGTCTCGGTCCTCAGCCTCTCTGGCAAAAAAGCGGTGCCCGGCACTGCTCAGGATGTCTTTGTCCTTGACAGCGCCTTCGTTCTTATCGAGGGGCAGCCTCGTTCGTGGTGATCCATAGAACATCGCGCAGCAAAGGTGGGCAAGCCCACCCTGGGGTCCTAGATGCACCACTGGTAGAGCGGGAAGAAGCACTTCGACGCCCCACTACGACGGGCGACGAGTGCGAAACGGTTTCGGGCAGGCACCGCTTTGCGGACAAGACCGTCCTGTCGCAGCCCTGCCGTGACCCTGCGGTGCGAATGAATTCCTCCCCGCGCTGAGTCGAACAGGCGCAAATGCCAGTAAAACCGCTAAGTATTCCCATGTTAACACCGCTGTGGATAACAATCCGGAACGCCGCCGCCGCGCGCGTGCCGGGGGCGCTCCATCAGCACGCCGCCCACGCCAGCGGCGCGTACCGCCCGACGGGCAAAACAGCATCATAGCCAGAGGCCAGAATTGTCAGGCTAAAAGTGAATCGGATGCAAACATCAGTGATTACGCCACTCCTGCG